>PAPL01000083.1 GCA_002708885.1 Verrucomicrobiales bacterium
TAATCTGGAGCCTTAGTGAACTGGAACTGTAAGCTGTATTCACTGTTCTTATCAAATTCTAGAATTGTCTCCATTGAGTCATTCACTAACCCGTCCCACAGAAGATGTGTATTGCCACTCCATTGGTTACCAAAATTTTTCATACCCTGCGGCCGGGATTGACCCTTCATCGGCAACTGTTCCGCTTCTAACAGGTTCTCACCGAAAATATGGACTGAAAGGTTAGAGACATTAACGTACTTACGGTCTGCTAAATCTTTGTGTTTATCCGTAGTGACACGTACCGTGATTTGCTTCATACGTCCATTATCACCGTTACCGGGAACGTCATTGATGCGGATCCTGTCTAGCGAGTGGTTCCCTGCTTCAAGTTCAAGTAATGTCCTTTGAGGGAATGCGGTAGTTAGCGATGCGGTGCTGTAAGTAAATGTCTCAAGGTTGCCGTCGAACGCATTAGGAAATGGATTATCGGAAACACGCGCTGGGCCAGGAGATACTACACCTGAAACAATGTTTATCCTGGATCCAAAATTTGCATAGGCTTCAATCTCACGAACTGTCCAGTGCCTATACGGCCCATCATTGACCCATTCAAATTCAATCCCAGTCGCTCCCTCAATTGGATCAAACGTGATTGAGTANAAGCCTTCATGGTTAGTGCCAAGATGCTCGACTGTGTTACCTCTAACGATGACNTGATCAAGGACAAGNTTAGTGGCCTTNGATTTNCGGCCACGAACATCATGAAAGTCNTAANNCGNATCGGCNANNACNNTTGNCTCTTGGNCTAGACACANNANNATCACGAGNATCAATCTCNNGTAGCGGAANAAANNCATCACNAAATCATANACTGATNNGCNNTTGAGTAAAGGCCCCTATTCTNAAATGNNCTCNTTTTTTANCAATCATAGGAAAGGACNGCCTTAATTACNTTNCTTNCCTGNACNGCNGCCAATGCGTNCGAAATATCAGTAATATTNAATCTNTGNGAAATGAACTCTGNACCGGNCAATTTTCCTTCATTNACCCAATCACAAAGAGTCGTTTGAGACTCTTTCTCGTAANGCCTAGTGGGCCATTGGTGGATGTATATATTATAATTAAAGTCCCCGAGAGAATTTGGGACAGTGAATTCTTTGAGTCCTGCGTAAAAACCATAAACACAAATGGATCCGCCCCTTTTTATCAGAGGCAATGATGAGTGAATGATTTCAGGTTTACCCACAGCATCAATGACAGCATCAAGNTTCTTACTAGGATCAAGTTCTCCGAGTTCTTTGATCCCCTTATCATCCCTGTCAAAGGTCGCATCNGCACCNAATGCTTTGGCAAGATCTCGCTTTTCNTGATGCCTATCGACGAGACCTATCCAACCCAGACCAAAGAGCCTCCCAAGTTTTACAAAACTGAGACCAACCGGACCTCCTCCAACAATGAGAATATTATCACCGGGTTTTAAATGGAAGTCCCTGAACGCACCAAGGACTTCGCGCCAGGTGCATAACAGTACCCCGTCTTCCGGTTCAATGCCTGATTGTACCGGAGTTTGAATTTCAAACACTTCTACCCAACCATTTTCTTCGGTAGCAACACCGTCCTTAACCATTGCCTCATGATCGTTGACTAATACATATTCACAAAAGCCTCCCCANCCTGACTTTAATCCAGGCTCCTTCAATTCATCATCAAATACAAGNCCACTCACNGCTCTTTGTCCCACAGTNAAATTACGNGCCCTNGNCCCGACTTCAACGATCTGGCCAATGCTTTCATGNCCCAATGCAAAAGGAAATGATTCCTCCATTCCTGGAAAATGGCCGGACACAAGCTCGCTGTCAGTATTATTACATACGCATGCCAGCTCTGTTCTTACCAGTGCTTGATAATCTTTGGGCTGNGGTATNGGAGTTTCAATTACAGAGACATTACCAGGTTCTTTTACACAGACAGTTTTCATACTTTGACTATATGTATTATAAGTCACTACTCATTGGCAAGCCGAGANGAGTTTTCAGAAAGACTTACTTGGNNCACTATGGANTNNCTCCAAATNCATCNGTAAAACCCCTATCGTCGAAGTCGGCAATTCCTNTNCGAAGCATTTTATAAAACCTGTCCGCACCGGAACTAGGTTTATTATAATTTGATCTCTGCTCAGTCGATTCTGCAGTGAACTTAAAGGTATCCTCAAACCATGTCTTGAGATCAGCGCTAGCATCAATGCGGTAACTAGCACCTTCGACCGTGTTCCATANAAATGGCTANNATATATTTCTTGAATATAAANNCCTAATGCGGAATGTGTTAAATTACTCCCAACAAATGAACGAAGACACACGACCCGCGGANCACGTTATGATTAATCCAGGCGTTCGTTACCATGACCTGGATGCGCTTCGGGCATTNGCAATGCTCCTCGGCATCGTCATTCACGGAGTCCTCTCATTCGTTGGAACTCCTATATGGTCAGCGCAGGACATTAATCAGAACCCTCAATATTTAATCGTACTCGATTTCATTCATGGTTTTCGAATGCCACTTTTCTTTTTGGTCAGCGGTTTCTTTACCGCAATGATGTGGCAGAAGAGAGGCTCNATGTCACTTTTCTTACACAGAACAAAACGCATCTTGTTACCACTCTTACTTGGAATGCTGGTNTTCGCNCCACTNTTGAACAACATGGAGAGCCTNAAGGACTGGAAGAANAGTCTAGNAAAAGAAGAAGACACNNCACAGTTCGATAAACAATTAATCAAGGGAACCACTATATGGGCAGCATCCAAGAGGGGTGACATTGAACTGCTAAAGAAAAGAATAGATGAGGGCAATGACGTTAACCGTAAGGATTTCTTTAAGGCAACGCCCCTTCACTGGGCCGCCGCATATGGTAACGAAGAGGCCGTGAGAATGCTTCTAGAAAATGGCGCAGACCATACGGTCGGAGACGACAGCGACTCAACTCCACTGTCCTGGGCAGCTTTCATGAGTGAATCAGGAACTGCAAAGATCCTAATGGATGCTGGCGCCTCACCTAACCATAAGAACAAAGACGGAAATACTCCAATCGATTCAACCAACGTTAACCGGGAAACCATGAAATTCATTATGGGGATTTTGCAGATACGGGCCGATCTGGATCTGGTGATGTCAAAAAGATCAGAAATTAAAGCCACATTGAGAGGAAATGGTTCTTCGGGAGGAACCAATTTCTTAACTAAGGTCGGAGATTTTTTTGTGACCAATTATGTCATCGATTTCTTTGGCCGAGACGTAATCGTACTCCATCACATGTGGTTCCTTTATATACTCTTCTCAATCATTGTGATGTTCTGCGTTCTGGCCCTGGCCGTGGAAAAATTATCAATCCAAAATCTCTGGTCTCTTTTGCCTGGATCGATACAAACCATGATCAGAGGGATATTATTGGCCCTCATCATTTCATTGACCTTTTACTCTCAAATCTTCATGGGCACCGATGAATTCGGACCAGCGACTGCCGTTTTCTTTAACCCTGATGGACTTCTTGATCTAATTACCCTACAAGGTTTCGACGGAAAATCTGCCTGGTGGGTACTGTGCCACTACTCACTCTTCTTTACTGCAGGTGCAATTTTCTTCAGCGTTAAGAGTTTCGGGTCAATAAGCAAATACATATGGCCCCTCCTTTTCTCTTTCAGTTTCGTCGTCTTCATCATTGCAATAAGTGAATACAAAAAGCCCTGCCCTGAGTGGTTAAATTTAAGAAAAGGATTGGATGGCCCACTCGCATTTTTGGCGCCTGCAATTCAGTCAGTTCAGGAATCCTTTAACAGCCTAGATCAGGAGAAGGATGGGATTTATGTTAAACGAGCACTAATCGCAACAATTTACTGCTGGCTCATGACATTTGGATTCATTGGATTTTTCCGTTTTTTCTTTGCCGGTAAGAGTAAAGTAGTGAGGTTCGTTTCAGATTCCTCTTATTGGCTTTACCTCGCACACCAACCCCTGATCATTGCCATACAAATTATACTCTCAGATTGGGACATTCCCATCATCATCAAGTTTCCCTTCATCTGCGCTATCACAGCTGCAATCCTATTATTAACTTACCGGTACCTGGTCCGGTACTCTTTCATCGGAACAATCCTAAACGGCAAAAAAGTCAGAACGACATAATTGACATCATTGGGTAGCCAGTGACTCAAGCAATTGCTGGCGTACTGATTGGTCTGATATTTCATGAGCCCAAGAAACTGCCACTGAGAGCTGTTCAACCCTCAGGCCGTTCACCATACCTATTATCGCTGAATCTTTGAGATTTGACTCATTTAATTTATTTTCAATATAAAATACTGAGTTATCATAGCTTTTTTGCGCCCAATGCGTAAAAACATCCGCAGTTACTTCACGACCAAAATCTAAGGAAAAATTGGATGCGCACTCCATCATTTGTTCGGGAAAGTCCTTCTTCCAGTCCCCGAATTGTAAATCAGATCTGAAAGCTTCATCAATATTCTCTGTTTCTAAATCAGGATCAGATAAAAGCGAATTCAATAGATGAATAGGAGAATCCCACGAAACCNTCTTGGAAATTGTACTATTTATTGAAGGTTTCTTATGNTCTTTATGATTACAGCAACAAACAAANGCCAAAAGACANTACGTGCATGCCTGAATGAACCACATAAAGGTTACTCCAGCTCCATCACTTTGTAGAACCTCTTTTGGTCAGTTAGTGGAATACCCTCATCTCTGAATGAAGTACTTTCCCCTTCACTTTCGATCCCATCATCTAACTCCTCCCACTCATCGTTTTGAAGATTTGTCGTAGAATAAACNCCATAGACTCTGCCCCTTCGAGAATTCCATGTCACAGTAACTGCATTAGTGGTCTTTCCACGATGCAGTTCAACGTCCTGAATTAATAAAGGTATTTTTTTCTCTGTAATTGCTGCCTCCCAAAGTGAACGCGCTTCATCATCAGTCAGAACCCTATCGAGCCATATGGCTACTTCGTCCTGAGCCCCTGAATGAGTCGTTGAATGTGCAGGGTCAGCTTTTCTGCCACCTATCTTAGCTAGTCCGGTATCAATTCCCCAACCAGTNACATTGGGNTGAAGGTTTTCAGTACGGTCAACACCATTGATCCATAATTTAAAATTGGCGGCACGTTCAGGTCCAGATGATCCATAAGTAGAGGCAACGACATGAAACCATCCTGATTCAGACTTGATCAACCTGCGGTCAGGCCCACTGTTATCNTCCATGAACAGAGTCCTCTCAGCATTAAATCCTGTCTGACTCGGGTCCACTGCCANAACCATGCCATCATTGGCAACGTTGACCTGAAAACTCTTAGTNGGATCTGATAAATTGTTTGTNAACAGCCTGTCTCCGCCCTGAGCTGGNCCGGCCTTAAAAAAGAGGGCAACAGTAATTGAACTGGACCCATAAAGGTTACCGTCACCNAGTATGATGTGACCTGAATTATTACTGTAATGAGCTAGGTTATCCTCACCTCCTAGACCTGGAACAGGAATGCCTTCAAAATCATCCGCACTGAACACGGTAAGGGCACCAGGACCACCAACTTCAGGACCACCAAAACCATAATCACCATTGTAGGTTCCAGCTTTTGGAGNGTTNCCCATNGTGTCCATGACTCCACNCTCGGTGTCCGTCTCGTTCAGTTCNTAATAATAGGTAGGCTTNAGCTTTATTACAGTGGCCTGATAGTTAGCCGCTTGAGTAATATTAGTTGTACCGAAATTGAACANACTGANGGTACATATAATTGCTAAATTTGTGAGTGGAGATTTCATGTNTANTTNCNNTGAATGTATATTNGANTCTTTTTTTATCAAAAAANNCATCCATATAAAACAAAAATGACCTANAAAATTATTCCTATAAAATTCAGGAAAGCACTTCCTTTATCACATGACCATGCACATTCGTTAAGCGCCTCTCCAGCCCGTTATGATAAAATGTCAGTCTCTCGTGATCTATTCCTAGCAAATGCAACATTGTCGCATTGAAGTCAAAGACTGAGGTCCTGTTAGAAACAGCCTTGAAACCAAACTCATCACTCTGACCGTAACTGAATCCTTTCCTGACTCCTGCACCGGCCATGAAACAAGTAAATGCACCGGGATTATGGTCCCTGCCAGTCCCGTTACCCTGAAGGAAGGGCATTCTCCCAAACTCTGTACACCAAACAATCAGGGTATCCTCCAAGAGGCCCCTCCTCTTCATGTCATGAATGAGCGCAGCNGTCGGCTGATCCATAATCTCAGCCTGCATGGCATGAGTTTTCAGGATATCAGAATGAGAATCCCAGTTAGTTATACCGTTACCTCCAGAAGGATCACTGCCGTTAAAGAGTTGAACGACTCTTACCCCCTTTTCAATTAAACGACGAGCCAGAATGCAATTCTTTGCATATTCCTTCTTAAGTTCNGTTCCCTGATCTGTTCCATATTCCCGATGAATTGATGCCGGTTCTTTTGCCAANTCCATTACTCCTGGTACAGATGTCTGCATTTTTCCTGCCAACTCATAACTTGCAATTCTGGCCNCCAGGTCAGCATCGTCAGGGAACCTNCTGAGGTGCTTTTCATTTAGCAACTTGAGNAGATCAATGGATTTCCTGTCCTGACTCAATGAATAAGAATCAGGACGACTCAAATTAACGGGAGGATTCTTTGAGTTGAAATTGGTGCCCTGAAAAGCAGCAGGAAGGAAACCGTTACCGAAATTGTTTTTTCCAGAACGNGCCAGTCCTCGCGGGTCATTAATGGCAACGAACGCTGGCAGTTCCGAATTTTNCGTGCCCAGTGCATACGTGACCCAAGAACCGAACGACGGAAAACCTTCCATCGTAAATCCTGTATTAAAAAAGTTTTCTCCTTGAGGGTGTGCCGCAGTCTCCGTGTGGAGAGCATGAAAGAAGCAGAAATCATCGACCAGTTCAGCCATGTTCGGCAAAAGATCAGANACCATTTTACCGGTCTGCCCCCTAGGCTTAAATTCCCAAAATGATTTGGCCACATTGCCCGGAGGCCCCTCAAAAGTCACTTTGGGAATATAGTCAGCCTTCTTGCCATGTTGACGTTCGAGGGCTGGTTTATGATCAAAAGTATCGACATGACTAACTGCACCTGGACAGTAAATCATAAGGACTTTTTTTGCCTTGGCAGTAAAATGTGGTGACCTTGCAAGNTAAGGTTCTTTGGGGTCAATGTCAGGGACAATAGTGCTCTTTCCACTGAAGTTTAACTCGCCGTCATCAGCCAGTAGGGCCGTTAGCCCCAATCCTCCAAATGCCAAGCCAGTACCGCACATCATTNCCCTGCGGTTNAGCAAATNGCGACCCATNGGACTTATACTATTGATCTGATTCATGGGATAAACACAAATTCATTAGAATTGATGAGAGCACGACAGACAAAATTCAAGCCGTTTTGCTGAGCCACATCCAGAGAATACTGCAACTCATCTTGTTGCGGGCTTCTGTTTAAAAGCAACTTAAAGCACATCATGACAGCTGAACTCAAATCATCCGTATCATTGATACATTTTTCAGAAATCAGTTTTGATTGTTGCGTAATAAATTTACTATTCAGTAGATTCAATGCCTGAAGCGGAGTCGTCGAGACTGGCCTCTTGCCCCTGACTTGACCACAGTCAGGAAAATCGAAAGCGGAAAATAAATTATCATCGACCCTTCTCATCCTTTCCTGATATATCATTCTTCGCCAGGTCTTATCCCCATAATTATCAACTACCTCCCACTGCGCATAGGTTTTCTTTACGTTATGAATCCTGTAGCTCTTCCCTCCTATCGTTTCTGACAATTTCCCTGAAGCTTTAAGAATACTGTCTCTGATCACCTCAGCATCTACTCTCTTTGCCTCGTATCGCCATAAAAGTGAATTGGATGAATCTTTTGTTAATGACTCTGCATTTGATGCGCTTGATCTCTTAAAAGCTTCAGACATTACCATGAGCTTAATCATGCCCTTAATTGACCACGNTTTATTTACTGACATTTGTGGTGATATAAATTCAGATGAAAGCCAATCCAATAACTCTGGATGAGTCGGTTCAGTTCCGGCACTTCCGAAATCACTNGAAGTGAGGACTAATCCTTTTCCAAATACATTTTGCCATATCCTGTTAACCATGACCCGTGCCAATAAAGGGTTCTGCGGTGATGTTATCCATTCAGCNAAACGCTTTCTTCTGATATTCCCTTCTGATTTGTTACTAAGACCGAGACCTCCGTTAAAGATGCTAGGAGCCGCAGGGTTAACTTCGGGCCCGAGTGATTCNGGGCTTCCTCTCTCCAGAACATAGGAAACCTTAGGCTCAATAAACCGACCTATGAAGCTTGGCCTTGGTGACTTTTCAGAATACTCACTGATTAGAGAATTAAGTTTGTCACGAACTGCTCTCCGCTTTTCACTTTCCTTATCGAGTTGCAAAATTCTATGTGTATCTGAGACGGTTCTCCATGTCCCCTCTGNCTTTAATGTTTGTACCTTNTATGTACTGAACTGAATCTTTGGTTTTGTTGTAAGATAATCAGTTTCATAATAGTATTCGCGGTTACTGCTCATACGGATACGGTTAATTGTTTTAGGTTCCGCAAAAGTTATGACTGCCCATGGCTTCTCTTTGACACCTTTAGGGGACTTAGCCCTCCAAACCATTGTCCCATACTCACCATCATTGATTCTGCCAACACCTGATCTCCCGTTAGCGGCCATGTGATCCGGTCCATCGACTTTTGCACCTGCTGACGCCAAGGCAAAATTCTCCTCATGGCCGTTAGGGCCGAATATTTCGACCTCATCGATAGCGACGTATGGTGTTTTGAATTGAATCTTAACTGATTTTGTCTTCACGGGTTTAAANCGCGCATCTCTGTATCCTCCCCAGTCCTCTTCCCACGGACCCGAGGATTCGAGATATTTCCTCTGCTCATTAATTGATTTAAGGAGCTCATTTGCCTCTATAACTTTTGGGTGATTTGAAGAATATTCTGGTGATCGACTTCCAAATTCAACGTCTTGGAAAATGCCGCTCATNGCGTAGTAATCCTCAATGGTNATAGGATCGAATTTGTGATCATGACACCGAGCGCAATTCATTGTTAATCCCAGCAAGGACGAGCTGACCGTCTGAATAATCTCATCCAGCCTGTCAGCCCTTGCCTGCCTTATTGACTCCGGTATCTGTCCNACCGTNGCAGCGGGAACATGTGAGCCTGCNACAAGAAAGCCCGTAGCATCTCCTTTACCGAATAAATCACCAGCTAGTTGGTCCCGAACAAATTGATCGTAAGGAAGATCCTCATTCAAAGATCTGATCACGTAATCACGGTAAATCCATGACATTTTTCTATACAAATTCGACTCGGAGCCGTTTGTCTCAGCCCATCTAATAATATCAAGCCAATGCTGAGCCCATCTCTCACCGAANTTCTTAGATTCTAACAATTCATTCACTAGCTNTTCGTATGCTGAAATAGNATTGTCATTGTAGTCAGTAACGAAGGAGTCCACCCTTTCTGAATCTGGAGGTAAACCCGTAAGTATTATTGCGACACGCCTAATTAAAGAAATCGGATCAGATTGCGGGTTCGGGACAATTTTATTTTCCTGAAGCCTTTCAGCTAAAAACATATCAATCGGATTGGCATCGCCTTCCTTCAAATCTGCGCGCTGAATTGGCAAAAATGACCAATGAAGGGCGTTACTCTCCTCACCGGAAGCATCAATATTAATTGATAAAAGAATACCGAATGAAAAAATATACAANTATCTCAGCATCTTCATTGATTAGCCGAAAAATTCTCGTCCCAACGCATTAAAACAATTGGCGCCTCAACTCCTACGAAATGATTTTTTGGGCAACCTCACCATACACGTCAGTGAGCCTAAAGTCCCGACCAGCGTAACGGTAAGTGAGCTTAGTATGATCAAGCCCCAGTAAATGAAGTACCGTGGCGTGTAAGTCGTGGGTGTGCATCTTATCACTAACTGCAGTGTCACCTAAAGGATCAGTTGATCCGTAACGGATTCCACCTTTGACGCCTCCCCCAGCCATCCACATTGAATAGCCTCTATTGTTATGGCGTCTTCCGTCCTTGTTCTGCGCTTCTGGAGTCCTGCCAAATTCCCCGCCCCAAATCAGCAAGGTGTCTTTCAACATGCCTCTTTCCTTGAGGTCTGACATGAGCGCCGCTATGGGTCGATCAGTGGCAAGAGCATTATTCTTTAATTTAGTACTTATGCCATTGTGCTGATCCCAGCCATTATGAGTGACCTGTATGAATCTGACCCCAGATTCTGCGAGCCTGCGAGCCATTAGGCACTGTGTGCCAAAGTTACTTGTCACCTTATTATCAAGACCATACATTTCCCTAGTCTTTTGAGTTTCTTTTTTAAGATCCATGACTGTTGGGACAGCGCTCTGCATCCGGTAAGCCAATTCATAGCTTTGTATTACACCCTCAATTTCACTATTTTTCCCTACTCGATCTAAGATTCCTCTGTTCATTGACTGAACAAGGTCAATTTGTCGGCGCTGCTCAGACTTAGATAAGTTTGCATTCTTTATGTTGGCCATTGCATTACCCACACTGAGCTTGGTTCCCTGATAGCTCGCTGGAAGAAACGCAGAGCCGTAGTTCTGTGCACCCCCGAGGCGGCCCAGCGGATTAATCGTTACAAATCCCGGCAAATCTTGGTTTGCCGTTCCTAATCCGTAAGTGATCCAGGCCCCCATTGACGGCCTCACAAAGTTCTGACTCCCAGTGTGCAATGCAATGGATGCTTGAGGATGAGCTGGACTAGTCGTATGCATTCCATTCAGTAGACAAAGATCATCAGCGTGCTTGGCCAGATGAGGATAAATATCTGAAATCATCAATCCACTTTTACCGTGTGGATTAAATTTATACACAGGTGCAAGGAGAGGTTTACCGTCAATTTTCTTGTCACCTGATTTTTCAAGCTCTGGCTTATGATCGAAAGTCTCAAGATGACTAGGCCCTCCCTGCATGAACATAAAAATGACTCGCTTGGCCTTGGGCTTAAAGTGCGGTGTTTTTTCAGATAAAGGATTGCTGAAACCGGATGCATGCAAATCATCGGCAAGGAGCCCTCTCAGTGCAAGATAACCGAACCCACACGAAGTCATAGACAGAGCATCTCTTCGTGAAAATTGCGAGATATGATTATTCATGGCTGGTATTAGTAATGTTTATTCTAAATTTTCTATAAAGCGTAACGAAACTCTGCTGAGGCAAAGAGGGCCTGAATATAACCGGACAAAGCTGATTCTGGAGTCTTTCCATTTTTAACAGCTTCATTCAGATACATTCTGAACTGTGAGAGCTCGGATCCGGATGGCGTCCTTCCGAAGGTCAAAAGATAAGCGCCGGCTATGCGCTCTTCCTGACTATCCAATCTTTTATCTTCAAATAACCGCTTGGCCGTCGCATTGGATTGCTCTATGACAAAGGTGTCGTTGAGCATGAAGAGGGCCTGCGTAGATACCGTGGTTACATCGCGCCTGCCAATCACTGAAGCAGGCTCAGCAAAGTCAAATACTTGTAGGAACTCCGGAACATAATTTCTCACGATTGGCAAATAGACACTTCGGTGGGAAAATGACTTCAATGACTGGATTCCACCGTTCTTGCCGACTTCGCCAGNTTTGAGCTTTTGAACCAATGACCCCTCAGCTGGCTCAAGGTTCAGTGTCCCCGCGACCGACATCATCGAATCACGTAGGGCCTCAGCTTCNAGTCTTCGGACATTTGCTCTCCAAAGACTTGAGTTGTTCGGATCTGTTGCATGATTTTTTTCATGATATGAACTGGCTAACCGATAAGTATGACTACTAGTAATCGCACGTATGAGNTTCTTTACTGACCAATTCATTTCACCCATAAAACGTAGGGCAAGGTGATCCAAAAGTTCCGGATGAGTTGGAGCCTCACCACTGTATCCNAAATTATCAACNGTAGNCACAATGCCATTTCCNAACAAATGGTGCCATACTCGGTTAACCATGACCCGTGCAGTTAATGGATGTGACGGGTCAATCATCCAACGGGCAAATTCAAGGCGACCGCTTGAATTGCTCGGAAAATCAGGCTGCTCGCCATTGGTCAATACCTGAGGAACTCCTCGTGGNACTTCCGGACCATAATTGTCGACATCTCCACGAATACGCACTTTACAATTAGTGATTTCCTTCGAATCTCGGGCTCCCATGGCCAAGTTGCCGCTGACAGCTCCTCCATTCTTTCTGTCATTTGCAAGGTTGTTTATTTGCTTTTGGAGTTTTTTGACTTGGTTCCTGATTTGCTTAATTCGCTGTTGAGCACGCTGAGGAGCAAAGGCCTTAGATTCATTAGCAGAAACCTTCTTTTGTTTTGAAGATGAATTTTTCCGAAAAGCCTTCAGCTTATCAGTGAGTGATTTTTCCTCTTTCTTTAGCTTTGCTACTTGTCCCTGCAACTTGACTTCTCTTTGAGATGGCTTTGAAGGCTTAGGAAGTACCTGTTCTGTATTTTTATCCGTTAGAGATATCAATGCATTACGATTAAGACTGTTCCCTCCTCCTTGTCTGTTACCGTACCCGGACAGTGTATTTGTGCTTTGAAAGATTCCAGCCATNGCATAATAATCCGTGGTGGGGATAGGATCAAATTTGTGATCATGACAACGCGCACAGCCTGTTGTCAGCGCCATGAAAGCCCTTCCTGTTACATCGATCTGGTCATCAATAACATCCAATTGAAACTTTTCCTTGTCCCGCTCATTAAGATCCATTGANCCTATTGCCAGAAATCCGGTAGCAACTTTCCGNTCATCGTCCTGNNCATTGTCTTTTGATTGCAAAAGGTCCCCAGCTAACTGCTCAGTAACGAAATCGTTATAAGGCTTATCATTATTGAATGACTTGATAACATAATCTCTGTACTTCCATGCAAATGGGAATGGAAAGTTCCTTGTTCTGCCCATTGATTCACCGTACCGGACTATGTCCAGCCAATGCCGCCCCCAGCGCTCTCCAAAATGATCAGAGTCAAGGAGTCTGTTTACTACACTCTCAAGAGCCTCCTCAATCGTTGATGAATCCTGTACAAAGTTTCTTATTTCCTCAGGACTCGGGGGAAGCCCGACAAGATCATAAGTGACGCGCCTAATCAAGGTAGACCGATCAGCGTCATCGACAGGAATTAATTNTTTCGATTCCTGCCTCTTCAGGATGTATCTATCGATCGGGTCATTGACCCACTCCTCGTCATTGACTGAAGGCAAAGGAGNGGACTTGACCGGCCTGAATGACCAGAAGNCACGGGCCTCATCAATNTTAATTNTTGCTGTGGAAATTTTAGCAGGTGTCCCGTCCCGAGGATCAGGAGCACCCATCACCACCCATTTCTTTAAATCATCGATTTCAGATTGAGAAAGCTTATACTTTGGAGGCATTGCAAAGTCAGGATCTTTTTGTTCAATGGCCTCAATNAGTATACTTTCAGACAAGTTCCCGGGAACGATTGCCGGACCAGAATCACCTCCATCCATCCAGCCAGCCTGGGAATCGAGAACGAGCCCACCCTTGTCCTCTCCCTTAGTACTTGAGTGACACTTGTAACAATGCTTTGCAAGTAAAGGTCTGACGGATTTTTCGAAAAATATAATGCCCTCCTTANCCCCCTCCTTGGCATATGAATTGAATGAAGAAAAACCAAAAACAATTAGCGCTATGTTAATAGTAAAATGTTTCATCAATGGGAAATATTCGGTATCAATAATATACTAATCATAGCACTTTTTTCTNAACATAAAACCCCACAAGATAAAGCTCACACATCTCATTAAATCCTATATATATTGGGTATAGACAATCCTCATAAAGAGCCANTCTTAANCACCATAATCANTCACGTCTATCGGAGAGCTAATAGAATATAGATTCCCACTCCNCTAGTCCNCAATCACTGCCCTCGCAGAACNATCTCNCACTTTAAAAAAACCTAAACTCTCACCACCATCTTCTTTAGTTTCTGAAATCATCCAAACTGCTCCTGGCCGGGTCTGCTGTGCAAATCGCTGACCAGAATCAAGTAGCCGATATGACTTCCTGTCACCATTAGGCATCATCCAAAACAGCTCTACTCTACGATCGGTTTTATTAACAAATATCACTTCGAAAGGATTGCCATCGGGCTTCGAAGGCGGCGCCATCTNCTTATCGGTTAANGTAAGCCATTCTAACTGANGCAAGGTATTNANGGCAGGCTTTACTAGCTTAGCGAATTTTACAGGACCATGTGAACGCATTTTTTTTAGCTCCCTTTGCGAGGAAGTATCACTCGCTAAGTTACGCCATTCGTAAGGATCTTTGGCTATGTTGTACAACTCCTCACCGCCGTCAGCNTATTTAATATAACGCCACTCCTTTGCGCTGACACTGAAACTGCCCGGAGCATCGAGATAAGTAGTAGCNACGTGAGGCCATTTACGTGTCGNGTCAGCCAATAGCGGCACTAGGCTGGGCCCGTCATNATNTTCATTTAGATTTAATCCATTCAATTCNAANAGAGTAGGAGCCAAACTGAGGAGGCTCACGGGCTCAGTGCAAACAGACGGCTTCGTNCCATCAGGCAACCCCTTAGNTCCTTTNGGNACGCGCACAATCANNGGGACCCGAGTACAGGCGCGCCACGCTGTGAATTTCTGCCAATGCTCTTTTTCCCCAAGGTGCCAGCCATGGTCAGACCATAATATTACAATTGTACTATCCGAGTTTGGACCATTTTGTAGNNTTTCGAGCACATTCCCGAGCATTGTGTCAGCAAAATAGATTGATGCCAAATAACCCTGCACTGCNTTCTTCCACTGGTTGTGCTTACGGATATGAGCAAAATACCTGTTTGGCCCCAATCGCTTCGCCTGAGCAGGAAGATCATTCAGATCATCTTCTCTGTACCCTGGTGGTAATTGAATCTTCTCGATAGGNAACGCATCAAAGTACTTCTTAGGTACAAACCATGGCTCATGAGGACGATAAATGCCGCATGCCAGAAAAAAAGGCTTGTCATGCTTCTTCGATATCTCATTACCAATCCACTCAGAAACAAGATAATCTCCACCAAATTCCTGATCAGTANCATCGAGTGCACCCCAATCAGTTTCGATGTATTGCCACGGACCGGCTCGAGGAAGGTTTACCGGACGCTTTTCAGGATAGAGAGTCCGGGGAAATGGATTTTCAGTTTCTTTTGGAGGGTAATATTTATCCCACGATCGCTGATCAATGAAATAGTGTAACATTTTACCGGATCCAATGGACCTGTATCCTGCCCGAGAAAATGTCTTAGGTATGAGCTCCGTATCCGGAAGGACCTGCCTCATGCTCTGTCCGTTACGGTATAGCCCTGACCGATGAGGCGATATTCCAGTAAAGATCGCAGCCCGAGATGGATTACATGATGGGGCAGCGCAATGNGCATTAGAAAAAAGAACTCCAGTAGTAGCTAGCCTGTCNANGTTAGGCGTTTTAGCCTGCGGATGCCCCCCAAGACAACCGACCCAATCATTCAAATCATCTATGGCTATAAAAAGAACGTTCGACTTCGCTGATAAANTTGTAACTGCACANTGAATAATGACTATGTACAGAATNATACTTTTCATTATTCATTAGGTAAAAACATAANATAATTNCGGATTAATGAATTCNCTATTCATATTCTTCTTCATNATAGCCNAGGTTACGCATATTGAAGAATTTTCCCATGATTGAAAGCATTATAAATGTGACAAATTCAACCAGCATAAACTCTAAGCCTCTAATGCCTATGAAANAACAAATGATTGGCACAACAACAGTAAGTATCAAGAAATAATAAATACACAAATCCGTTAGTTTTTCTTTTTTTGTTTTTTTTACGNGAGGCTCACCTTTGTCATATTTTCTTATAATGGTATGGAGAAGTAGCCANACTAGCCCAAGACAGATTACAAATAAGATAACCTCATTAGAACGAAAGGAACTCATGTCAATGTCCTCCTGCTTCTCAATTCCCCAGCAAATAAAAATCCCAAAAAAACCTATCAACGTCCAACCCGCACAAAGGAATCTGGCCATATAAAGTGTCTGCATACTAGGATTTACCGGATTGATTTCTCTCNGACTTGCCAACCCATGAGCTTAATCCGCCGACTATGCAGAGAGTTAATCCTATCACAACGCCTCCAAAAGAATCAAAACCGTCACCCAAAGAAATGANACTCCCCATNAAAATGAAAACNCCCAACAAAAGNCTCCAGCAACCGCTNTTTTCCAATGCACTTGGTTGTGGTAAAGCATCNTGATTTGATNGCAAATTCCTAGANTCANCATTACGAAATTCTTTATTTCNTTTAGCCGTTGATTCTATTGATATTTTTCTAGAATTAAGGCTATTAAGTAGACTCAATCGGGCCTCTGATTTGGATCCTTCATCNTCCTTGCTATGCTCAATTAAATCTGATTCGGCCCTTGTAAGCTCAGCCTCAAGTTCAATCGCCTCAGCCTCAAGCTCTATCGCCTCAGCCTCAAGTTCAATCGCCTCAGCCTCAAGAGCAATTGGAGAAGAAACATCATCAGCTAACGAAGATGAAACCGTTTCTACTGAATCGGAATAATCAGATTCAGAATCTAATTTTCCAAAAATAGCTCTCTGATAAAGAGCATCATAATCTATGAACTTTACATTGGCTTCGAAGTCCTCTTCTGGCTTAAGTGACTCAACTAAAGAGTTATCATCGGATGGAAAAAGCAAACAAATTTCGACCCCCCAGTTTTCAGCATTACAAATTGTGGAGTACCCATCGTTGTACGTTTTNTCCTTCTGAGAACCAAAGGATTTTGTGGCTGATAAAAAACTAAGACTCAAAGGTAAAACAGCGTCCTTGTATGGCTCAAACAACGACTCCACTTCTGAAGTAAGGAGCCTCTTTTTAGTCAGCTCCTTGAGGGCATTCATTAGTTGACTCTTTTTATTCATATCTTTTGACCTTTATCTATAAATTCAAAATACAGTCTAACTAATATTTACCATTTACCATTTACGTTTGGTCAATTCGCTAATCAATATNAATNAAAATAGATCTAATTTTATATATGGACCGTTCAAGTAGTTGGTCATGGGCTTTCAGTGTTAAGAGTACGCTGAAAAATTAAGCTCACCTCCGTTTATTGTTACCGGAGGTGGGCTTTCCATTCACCTGTTATATGCTTATCCGATCAATGTTCAATTACAAGAACGATCTCCTTAGCCATCCCTGATTTACTGGAACAATACATATGAAGTTCATCGGGGGCCTTNTNACCAANGATGATCTTNACANANGCNCCTCGNNNNCCGGGCANACCTTTGTANTCTACTCCNATTNGATATTCTTCGCCTCCNCCATGNGTNCCATCCTTAGTAGTAGAAAATCTNAGTTGAAATCCAGTATTGGNATNNAAGGATTGGTCGAAGTAATAGGTATTTCCNCGCTTTANGNTTAACNTTGTATTTAAGTTGCGNTTGATCGCGAAACNTNGNCCATCATTATGTCGCACGTCCATTTCGTAACCGTGATATTCGACTCTGTTACCACCATATTCACCGAAAGGAATACTTGTTGGAATTCGGTAATCTTTGCTATTGATTAATTGATAGGCAGCAAGGTCCATCTCTTTAAGTTCCTCCCTAGTACAGGGCTTCCATTCCTGATTAAGGTTTTCGCACCAACCTCTTTCCCTGGCCTGATCCTTGGACCAATCCGGGGGTCTCGTAAGCATCTCATTGTAACCAATGTTCGTGGCCCAAACGTGCCAAAGGTACTCATCAAGCTGACATCCCCATCCACATGACGTCGCGTTGTAAGTATACCAAGCATCTTCAGGATAGACCCACTTCCCATTCAAAGGCTTGACCGTACGATCTATGCCTCGTGCTCGATCCATTGCATTGGACAGGGTCGATGACCACTTCTCACCAGCCTCCTCATCTGGCAAACCAAAATCCTTAGGATAAAGTCTCTGCAATGCTTTGCTGTACTTATGAAACAATTCTTCGACGGCAATGTCCATTTCGCCGTCCCGAGAATGACCGACACCGGAGTGACCTGGACGAAGGGCCTGCGCAGGGACCCAGGAGCGCTGACCTGGCTTGAAGGCGATCCATTCATTGTCTAACGCCTTAGTATCAACTAGAACGATTAGGTAATTCCGCCCCTCGGGGTCCTTCTGATGAAAATCGAATATTTGACGATCGTCTGGAATGAAGTCTTCGTCATTATCAATGAGTTGAGCATAGATCTTCGCCGCGTGAATAGTCTCGGGAATAGGCGTTTTTGGCATCGCTGCAATGGTTACACCGTAGACATTAATGTAGGTATCAAAGAATTTCTCCATCCCGCAATCAAGGCCGAGTAAATTTGGGTGCGCCGCCTTGTATTGCTCAAGACTCATGGGCTCGAAAGTAGGTTTTGTATAGATTGAATTTAAGCTCGACTGACGAAAAGTTGAGTGCTGAGCATCACCACAACCTCCAAGAATAAGAGGCAGTGATACTGAAAAAAATGCCAGGCGTAAGAGTTTCATCGTTTAGTATTTTTGTATCCTTCCATTTTAAAAACTAATCA
>PAPL01000084.1 GCA_002708885.1 Verrucomicrobiales bacterium
GACCATAATATTTACATGTATATTACCGTCTCCTGCATGACCAAAACAAGCTATAGGCATACGGCATTCTGCCTGCAAATCCTCACAAAAATCGACCAATTCGACAAGCTTACCTCTCGGAACAACAATGTCCTCATTGAGTTTAGTGAGACCAGTGGCACGTAAGCTATAACTGAAGGCTCTGCGGATCTCCCAGATATTCTCACACCCGGACTCGTCCATTGCCGTTTCAATACTCAGTGCCTTATGTTCGCTTAATAGTCTTGCAAGGGACTCCGTTTCCTGTGCAACAGATCCTTTCTGGCCATCAAGCTCGACCAGCAAAAAGGCTTCGCCTTGCGGAATCATCTCTGAGCCGACATGGTCACGTGCAGCGGACAAGGTAAACTTATCAGCAATTTCAAGAGCAGCTGGAAGATAACCAGCACTCAAAACCTCTTGAACGGCCAGAGCAGCATCAGCAAAGCTTTCGAACGTTGCAGAAACCATGGCTCTGGCAGGAGGGTAAGGAATCAGACGGCAAGTTATCTCAGTCACAACGCCCAAAAGCCCTTCGGACCCGACAAACATTCCAATCAAATCAAATCCTGTCTTATTTTTGTGACAACGCCCACCCAATTTAGCCACTGTCCCGTCAGCTAGGACCACCTCCAACCCCAAAACATAATTGCGGGTAACACCGTACTTGAGGCAGCGAGGGCCGCCAGCATTCGTGGCAACGTTCCCACCAATGCTACATTCTCTTAGACTCGCGGGATCAGGAGGATAAAACCAGCCCATCTCACGGACCGCATCCTGTAGGGTCCCTGTTATGAGGCCAGGCTCAACAATTGCCACGCCATCCTCCACATTAATCTCCTTAAGATCATTCATACGAGCTACCGACAAAACGATACCTCCTCTGATGGGCACTGCTCCTCCAACGTATCCTACACCTGATCCTCGGGTCGTGACCGGGATTTTTTCCCGGTGAGAAAATTTCATGATCTTAACGACGTCTTCAGTCGATTCAGCAAAGACGACTGCGTCAGGCGGATGGCCCACTAACCATTTATCAATACTATGCTCCTCAATGTCAGGTCCATCACCGGAAACCTTATCTGCACCGATCAAGGCTATTAGTGATTCTATTAATTGGGACTGGTCCATGAAAATATCTTAGGAATAAATATTATAAGCCCTAGTATTAATGCCGCAATCGCAGTAATTAATACGGCAGATGCCGCAATGTCCTTGGACTCACCAATTCCTGCATGATGTTCCGGGTGAACCGAATCGGCTAATCTCTCTATGGATGTATTCACAGCTTCTGCGGCTATGACGAGGCCCGAACAGAGCAAAATGATGCTCCACTCAATTGCGTTGATCTTAAAAAGAAAACCACAACAAATTGCTAATAGAAAAAAGAAAAGATGAATCCGTGCATTTTTCTGAGAACGAATAAGTATCAAGAGACCCCTGAATGCATAATAAAATGATCTCATGAATCTTTAATTATATTTTTTCAGCTACTTGGCATGCTAATTAAAAGTCATTCCACAAGATCAATTGACCGGACAGGGTCCGTGTCTGTCCCATAATCAACTCCTTCAATACCAAAACCAAAGAGCCTCATGAAATTTTTTTGGTAACCTGAAAAGTCAGATATATCCTTCAAATTATCAGTGCTGATCTGTTCCCATGCCTCTGCCACATATTTCTGGACATCATCTCTCATCTCCCAATCGTCGATCCTGATGCGTCCCGATTCGTCCACAGATGGAGTGTCTGTAAAATGATCACCAAAGAGCCTTCTTATCTGTTCGATACAGTCCTCATGAATGCCCTCCTCCTTCATCTTCTTAAACAAAACACTAATATATAGTGGAACGACTGGGATCGCAGAACTGGCCTGAGTCACTACAGCCTTATTCACTGATATGTATGCTTTGCCACCAGATGCGGAGAGTTTTTCATTAATGCGTTCACATGTTTCCTGCAAATGAATCTTTGCCTGACCGATAGTGCCATCCTTGTACACGGACCATGTCAGTTCCGGACCAACGTAGGAATATGCAGCAGTGATGACGGATGGAGCTAATACACCGCCATCGGAAAGTGCATCGATCCACCTCTCCCAGTCCTCTCCTCCCATGACTTTGACTGTTTGATTAATTTCTTCGTCAGTCGCAGGCTCTATGACAATCTCTTCAACTTCAGCTTTATCAGTATTGACAGTTTTCTGAGTATAAGTAGTGCCTATAGGTTTGAGGCAGGACTTATAGATTTGACCGTCCTCTGGGTCGGTTCTCCGAGGAGAGGCCAAAGAGTAAATAACACAATCGACCTGTCCCATCGAAGCCTTTATTTCATTCACAGTCAGCTCCTTTATTTGATCCGAATATGCGTCCCCGTTGATACTCCTAGCATATAACCCTTCAGCCTTTGCCGCTGTTTCGAATGCTGCACTATTATACCAACCAGCACTGGCTGGCTTATTCTCTGAGGGAGGCCTTTCAAAAAAAACACCTAAAGTGTCTGCCTCACCTGCAAATGCAGGAACGATACGTGAAGCTAGCCCATAGCCTGTCGATGAGCCTATGACTAAAACCTTCTTCGGGCAATTTTCTATGAGCGGTTGCGAGCGCACATAATCAATCTGATCCCGAACATGTGCTTCGCAGCCTTCTGGATGAGCAGTTGTACAAATGAATCCGCGGATTTTAGGAGAAATGATCATGATCCTCTATAAATAAACTCAATTAACTATGAGTTCCACGTTTTAGTTGAATAAGGTTTGTCCTGGCCGCGATTTACGCGACCAGGACATTTTTTGGGAAGTACCCTCATAAGCCGGATTCTGTGTCCTGCCTCACCGGAGCGGGACAGGTGACAGCCATTTATCTTCCTGCCAAATGACAGGAGCTGGGCGAACCATGCTGCGACTATTACCCGGGATCATCTCCGAAGAGGCCGGGCAGGCTACCCGTTTTCCCTGTTCTGTCTTGCACCGCACGGGGTTTGTCATGCCCCCTCAGTTACCCTCGGGGCGGTGAGCTCTTAACTCGCCATTTCACCCTTACCTGATCAGGCTTAGACCCGTTCAGGCGGTATATTTTCTGTGACACTTTCCGTAAACTGGAGCTTTCGCTTTCAGCTTCCCGCACTTTCGTGCGGCGGCACTGCCTTAAGGTGTCCGGACTTTCCTCTCAATGAAATGATCAATGAGCGACTGTCTCAGGCACTTCGTCACATAATATCGTGGATCTTCATCAATGTTCAAATAATCATTATTATGACTCACCGAACCATTTAATTTTATTGGATATCGGCCCTCGGCTACTTTTTGGCCAATTTTCACCCTCCTTTAACCAGCCAATATAAAACAGGCCAAGACAACGGTCAGAATCCCTCAGATTCAAAAATTCCCGCATTCCATCTGTGTCCAATATGGGCGGTGAGGACCAAAAAGCACCAAGTCCTGCCGCTGCAGCGGTTAGATGCATGTTCTGCACAGCACATGCCACGGCCTCGATTTCTTCTATTTCAGGAATCTTCGGGTTATCACCTCGCTTCATGCATATAGCCAAAACGATAGGCGCAAGGATCGGGTTCCGACCCAATTTATCCATTTTATCCTGCCGGAACTGATCTTCAGGAGTGAGATTGGAATAAAGTTCCTGTAACTTCTCTCCAAGAATTTTTCGATGATCTCCAGAAAAAATTGTAAATCTCCACGGCTCTGTGAAACCATGCGTAGGCGCCCAATTACCATTCTCTAAGAGTTCGTTAAGCAGTTCACTGGGAACTTCAAGATTAGGATCCATCATAGCCGGCTTGACCGTTCGACGGCATCGAATTATTTCAGTAATAGGAAAATTCTTGGATATCATTTTTAATTTAAATATAAATTTAACTTCGTATAATTAACTGTATTAACAACCACAACCAAAAAATTAAAAATGCTCACAGTTGGAGAAACCGCGCCCGATTTTAAACTCACTACTTTAGGAGAAGATGGGCCCAAACACATTACCTTATCTGAAAATCTTGGCCAACCNGTGGTCCTTCTTTTTGTTCCTATGGCATTTACCAGTGTATGCACTCAAGAACTGTGTAGTGTGACTGGGGAAATTTCAGAATACGAAAGCCTAGATGCCAAAGTCATTGCCATCAGCGGTGATAGTCCTTTTGCTCAATCAGCATGGGCAGAAAAAGAAGGTATCAAACTTACATTAGCCAGTGACTACGAACATGATGTCGCTAAAGAATACGGCATCGCATACGAAAGTTTTCTTCCCGAAAAGAATCTGACGATGGGAGGAGTCCCCAAAAGATCGGCATTTGTGATTGATGCAAGCGGCATCATTCAGTACGTGGAGAGCAGTGATGATCCTGCCAAAGTTCCCAACTTTGAAAATATTAAGTCCAAGCTGGTTGAACTTAAAAATTAAGAAACGCTCTAAAAATTTTTGAAAAGGACTGNGNCCTATCGTCTGATCATCAATCGATAGAATCGATGAATGCCTGATGACATGGGAAGATCATCAACGATCGTCCTTTGCTGAGTCCCATCCTTTAATACTGAATAAATATAATTTTCANGTGAGAGGTTAACTGCGTCCCAGGTCTTAAGATTGGAACTGCTTTCCAATATCATTTCCACATCAGTGGCAAGTTCATTCATTGTATGCGTTAAGATGATAATTCTTTTTTCATCTTGATCAGATACCGAATGGAAAAGCCCCTGATCACGAGATAAGGGATCAGTGCCGAGAGCATATTCGGCAATGTTAGATAAATTGTCATTGTCTGGATCCTTCAATTCTCCAGAAATATTCGGATCAATCGCCGCAGAATCAGAAAAATTATCCCAAACCCAACTGAAATACGGATCTGATTTCTTACCAGGAGAACCATTAATGCCCTTACTTGGCCTCCAGCCCTCTTCTGCACCCCAAAATACAGGGCCTCTATCCGTATTCACAATATTAAGTGAATGGCCTTTACCATCAGTCGATTTATACCAATTCCCAANGTAGTTAAAATCTAAAATCGTCTGATCAGAAGGATCTCTTAAGATCANCCCTTCAGAGTTATTATTGAGATTACCACTATATTCTCCAATTACCNGAACTGAATCGCCATAACGAGCTCTGAATGCANGNAATCTTTTTACAACCACTACTCGCTGTCCTGGTTGAATAAAAAAATCATTGAAGCGGATCCGCACAGCACCCAACAGTTCGTAATTCGAAAGATTATGAACTTCTGAAGATACATTAAGGATTTCGATAAATTCAAAATCATCATTCTCAATGAACCCATCAGCTTTTTCTTCTTCTGTTGGGGGTCCAGGATTGAACATCAATTCAGTGATACGAATTGGTGAATCGGGCAATGAGCGGCCCGCTCGCCCTGGAGAACCACCGCGCTCAAAACTCGGCCGCCAATGAGAACCGAGCCTCCATTGAAACAATTGTTCAAAATTACTAAATGTTTCAATCGATGAACCTATCCCGTCCGATTCAGGGTACCAATCTGATGAATATCTAAAATCATGAATGAGCTCTTCTTCGTTACTATACAAACGTATCCTCTCACCAGAATCATCGAGCTTACCATTTTGAAAATGGCCAATCAGATTCAGACCTTCTCCATAACGCAATAAAAATGCCCTGGAATCAGAAGCCACTACCCCATATTCCCCAGGACCCAATTCGTATCGNCCAAAGGTAAAATCAACGGCATCAGAAATNCGAAATCCATCCAGCTGNATTGGTAACGGTCCCACATTTTGAANCTCAATAAACTCAAATNCATCATTATTATTAAATCCTTCTAGCCGCTCATTTTCANTTGGATCACTGGGATTGAAATGAATTTCTGAAATTCTTAAATGGGGCAATTGTGTTTCAAAATACCCGGGAGATCCTCCCACCAATTTACTGGATCGCCAACCTTCGGATAGGCTCCATGATTCTAATGGCGCATNGTAATCGACAGCAACTAGTGACCTCCCCTTACCGTCAGTGGGAGGATACCATGAATCCTCATACTTGAATTCTTGTATTATATTTCCAAACTGGCCGGACAATTCGATGGTCTCACCTGAATTACTGAGGGTCCCATTGTACTGACCTGCAACAATGAAATCATCATTTCCGTAGCGCATTCGGAAAGCCTCAATATCATTTGCAACAATNATTGATTTACCGGGGCTGAGAGAACCGGATTCAAAAGTAAATCGAATCCCTTTTGTCAAGTTGANACCNCTCAAATCAACATCCTCAGATCCAACATTGGTTAATTCAATATATTCAAAAACGTCCCTGTCTTCATAACCTTCGTTCTTTTCATCGGTTGATAAGATATCTGGATTATACATTATTTCGGTAACACGGAGGTCCTCAGTGCCNCTCTCCACAAAAAAAACCGCGTCCGTTAACGCGCTCCAAGTATTATTACTCTCATTGAAAACTCTGGCTTTGATATTCACACTACTTGTGATCTNGGTCCGGTTACCTTNCANTGCATTGACTGAAACTTCTCCGCCATACTCTCTCGGATCGGTCCCGTCATCAGTATAAAAAATTCGGCCAACACCGGAAGGGTTATCGAATTTTAACATGAAATCAGATTCAACATTTCCCCCATATTGCGAAAGNNNCGGAGCTNCGANCGTGGGATAAAGGCTATGATTTTTCAATTGTGCAAGAAGTACCCCGGTCCGTTCTGGAAAAAACTCCGANAACAATCGAGCACTTTCATTGACCCATGTTTCACGTGTGTATGGTGCATTATCAGGATTACGGTTATCGCCCCAACGCGCTGACTCAGCAACGATGGCCCGATCAATTTCCATTAAACGAGATGCATAAATAGACGAAGCGGACTCTGGCGTGAGAACNCCATCATTAAACATCAAATGATGGACTCTGTCGGCAAACTTTAGACGATATTCGCTATTCNTTCGTAANCGCTGATGGATCCATGTCGGCGAGCCCTTATCATTTGCATCAGTAACATCATCATTTACCTGCTGGAATGTCTTTTCCGCATCCCAGTTATGAAAGACCCAATTTTGTTCCGGATCTTTGCGGTTATAACTCGCATTCCAGTTCTGGAAGGCCCAGTCCGCATTGCCTGCATAAAAATTGATGAGNATATAATCAATAAAACGCTCCAAATCAAGCAACTCAAGAGCAGCACTATAATTNCTCTCAATGGTCAGATCAGCACCCATGAGACTAAGCAATTTTTCGTAACTCCTGTTATTACCAGAAACAACGTTATTAGATCGATGCCTCAAAATGTCATAGTGACTTTTCTTACCACCACGATAGGCAACCACAAATTCCTCATCCACAAATTCATGAAGCCAATACATCCCCCAATACAAACCATTAAGGTAAAGGTGCGCATAATTACCTCTCGGTGCAATTCCTCCAGCCACGTTCTGAAGATCGCCGACGAACTGGTCGCGTATGTATTGTGCACGTAATTGCTGATCAGGATCAGGGTGTGTCCAGGACTGNTGATTCGTTGCATCGAGAATGACGGTATTGATATTGTCAGTGGCCTCATCACCAAACAAAGGATAATCCAATTCAGAAGGNCCATANGGAGGTTTAAATTTTAACCTCATTGATAGTTTATCNGTTTTCCATCTGTCCGTGCTAGTGGCTCCCTGAATTTCCAGNGAGCAATCAATTTGGAATCCNGTTGATCCGTTAGGAAGAATCAATTCAGCAGATGCGGCTCGTTCAAATCCTTTNCCTATAGGATATATNCCGCGTGTCTGAATGACATTATCCTCAGCATCTANCTGGACCGGTACAATTGAAAATAAATCTTCAGGATCCANAGAAACTGAAAGAGTAGGAATGGACCGCAAGNCCTCTCTTATAGTATCCGCATACTTTGGATCATTCACGATGTTCTGATCCATCTCATAATCACCCGCATAGGGCCCTGGCTCTAGGTCCCCAGGAACCGNATCGAACCNNCCAAAAGGGCCCCAGTTCAATGGCATATTTTTTCCGGTCTGACGAATCACATCATCAAGAAAAATGTAAGTATGGGTATCCACATCTGTCGGGTCATAGCCTTCCTTAAAAGCANTGGCCCGNATAACTGTCGTCNCACTCAATATGATAGGACCCGAATAATCCTTGCCNTTATAAAGGCTCGGATTACTCCCGTCTGTTGTGTANCGGATCTGAGCCCGAGGAGTTGCCGAGGAAATATTTAAAACGAAAGGTTCTACGAAGAATCCCCTATCAACACTGAATTTCGTATCTTTAACCTGAGCTGACCACGAACAGATCAGGCTCATTCCGAAAACCAAAAACATTCCCACTGCCCTGAATGGTAAAGGAGTTCCGGTTTCAAGTCTCTTAAGCATCTGTTGATAGGAAAAAGATTCTCTGTGGTTACTTTAATCCCTAATTTGCAAACGCCTAAAAAAACTGAATTTTTTTCCATTCATTTCTTAAGCGCCTTTAAAATAATAAAATGGNAAATAATTACTTTTATTTCATCAAAGAAAANAGTGTATCAAAACAGTTAAAAAGTGTTTAATCGCTTNAATCCTTATCCCAAATAAATGAAATTATTTTCACTCATTATAATCATTTCAATTCAATCATTAGTTACCTGCCCGGCAAATAAATCTGAATCCGTTTATAAGAACCTCGACGCTGTTAAGACAAAGAAAATNATTGCTCAGTATAAAAAAGNCAAGAANACNCTCANCATCATCGATGTTCGGACCAAAGANGAATACGATAGAGAACACTTTCCAAAGGCAAAGTTGATNAANTTCTTTGGATCAGATTTCGAAAAAAAGTTGAAGGAACTTGATAAAAATAAATCCTATCTCCTGCATTGCCAGTCCGGAGGCAGAAGTAAAGGCGCATTAAAAAAAATGCAGGAACTAGGATTTAAAAGNGTTTANCATCTGGANGGTGGCATTTTAGCGTGGAAAAAATCAGGTGGTGAACTGACAGACTAATNGCTTGTCTATATCACTCAATTTTCTCACATAAGGGTTTCCACCAATCTTCATTCNACACGTACCAGTTAACCGTCTCGACTAATCCCTGATCCATTTTAACTGAGGGAGTCCACCCAAGTTCATTACGAATCTTTGATGAATCTAAACTGTAGCGAAAATCGTGACCTGCTCTGTCATTAACAAATTTAATTTGTTCNGAATGTGGANACTGATTAGGAAANTTAGAATCCAAAATTTCACATAATGATTGTGCTAGATTAATGTTCGTTATCTCTTGGCCGCTACCAATATTATAATTTTGACCAATTACTCCATGTGATAGCACCTTNAANAAAGCATTAACTAAATCATTAACGTGAATCCATTCACGGATATTCGTTCCGTTTCCGTAAATAGGGATCTCCTTTTTTTCCNATCCATTAATTATAACCTTGGGAACAAATTTTTCCGGAAACTGGTACGGACCATAGGCATTTGANCAGTGNGNTGTGAGGACAGGNAGTCCATAAGTTACATGCCAAGCATTCACCAAATGGTCACTNGCTGCTTTTGATGCTGAATAGGGACTACTCGGTTTGTAAGGTGAATCTTCAGNAAATGATCCTGTATGATCAAGCTGGCCATAAACTTCATCAGTGGAGACNTGTATNAATCGAAATTTTTTATCTTTTCCCCTCTTCTCCCAATAATGCAATGCTGACTCNAAGAGCACGTGCGTGCCATTCACGTTCGAGGTAATAAATTCATGCGNAAATTGGATTGACCGGTCAACATGAGTCTCTGCTGCCAAATGAATGATACTATCGGGTGCGTGCGTCTCTAATGTGTCGCTTAATTTTTCTTCGTCCCTGATGTCTGCCCTTTCAAAGAAATAAAGAGANTCATTAGAAATTTCGGAAAGATTATCCGAATTTCCTGCATATGTCATTTTGTCATAATTAATGACTGAATGACCCAGTTCAATTGCACGCCGTACCAGGGCTGAACCTATAAACCCTGAACCCCCTGTGATTAGTAATTTCACATGAACTAAAAAAGAAATCCAAACCAAGTTGAAACCGGGATGAACCTAGTTTTCTTCTTAGCAGGTTTCTTCTCGTTTTTTGTCTCTGAACTCCAACGCTCAACACGTAGCCCTAATCCATTCAAAAGTTTTATAAGACCCTTCTCCCCGACTAAGTGAGCAGTACCAACTATGATCATAATATCTTTTTCTCCTTTCATATATTCATTAATCTTCTTTGCCCAATTCTCATTCCGATTATCCAGCAAAGCTTTACGGAACTGAGGCGAACCTGACATTGAATCGTTAATCATCTTTTCAACGGTCGCATCATCACCTTCTCGCCACGCTTTGACCATTTTCGGGAAATCTGTTTCCACGTTAGCCATATCTTTCAATGTAGATCCCAGCATTTTTTCCTGCTCTTCCTTGCTAAGATTCGCGAAAATACCAATCTGAAACTCAGTCGTTTCGAGGCCTCTCACATTCTTACCGTCCTTCATAGCACGTTCTTCAAAAAAAGTGTCAACTCCAAGCTCTGGCCTCCCGCCCATTTTCATTATTTCTGTTATTGATATTGTCATCCCGGCCATCCAAGGCCTGAATCCGTCCATCGCGGTAGGCGGCAATCCTGCAGCCTGTAGATACTTCCGAAGTTCATTATACATTTCAGGGGATAGATCATCGCTTATCTTTCTACCTTTCCCATACATTCCCTTTTCGAGAGCCAAAGTGTCCGCAGCTGGATCCTCATTCGATGCTATTTCTAGGACAAGGTCATCTGATGCCCTGTAAGCAGCCTCAAAGGCAGGNGGTAANGGGTGGTCATCTTCACTGAGTATGTGTATAGAACCNGCAAGATAAATGGTTGGCCCAGAATCATCACNTGTAATTTTCCATAAACTGGTNGTCTCAGCCGNATTTGCTTTNAGAGCACAGAAAAATAAAAAGCCAATAGAAAATAAAAGNTGAAAACCTTTATTACGGTCACCAAAATTTAATAAACGCATTNCCTAAGATTCCTGAAAACAAGTATCCTGTAAATTGAAAAGCACCTACTTTACAATTAATAGAANAAACCTAACAGGTTAGAATNAGAGATTCTTTCTNCGGGTCTTAACGCTGATCTGNGCCAANGACCTAGCAATTACAGCCTGAAGAGCATCATATTGCTCATCCTCTTCGGTAACATTTTCGAGAGCATCCTTGGCACGCTGCATCGCCTCCTCAGCCGCATCCACATCAATATCATCTTCCTCAGAAACAATCCAATCAGTCAGAACAGTAATCTTATCCTTTGCAATTTCCAAATATCCAGGACCAAGGGCCAATTCAATTTCTGGNCTGTTCTTATCAATTCTATATTTAATGTCATCATCCCAATCATCATGAATCATTGTGACAAGAGGGGCATGCCCTGGCAAAGGTCCCATATGTCCCTGAACACCTGGTAAGTCAATATATTCCACTTCACCGGAAAAGTATTCCTTCTCTGGGGTAATAATTTCAAGTTTCATGGAAATAAGATTTTATATTCGGTTATCTTCTTAACCTTTATCAACAGAATCGATTCCTGCCTTCATGTAGAAGTTGTCCTCATGCACTTCATCATGATTGCCGTCCAATATCTCTTTGAATCCTGTGACTGTATCCTCAACAGAAACGTAAACTCCTGGAGTGCCTGTGAAAACCTCTGCCACATGGAACGGCTGGGATAGGAATTTCTGAATCTTACGGGCTCTGGCAACGGTCAGTTTATCCTCGGGACTCAATTCATCCATACCAAGAATAGCNATAATGTCCTGAAGATCATTGTACTTCTGGAGGACCTGCTGAACGCCTCGAGCCACTTCGTAATGTTCCTCACCAACGACCTCAGGNGCAAGGGCCAATGAAGTTGACGCNAGAGGATCAACNGCGGGATAAATTCCAAGCTCAGCTAATTTACGCTCAAGGACAACAGTNGCATCNAAGTGAGCAAAAGTATTCGCTGGAGCAGGGTCCGTCAGGTCATCGGCNGGTACATANACTGCCTGGAAAGAGGTGATAGACCCCTTAGTCGTTGAGGTGATACGTTCCTGAAGCTGAGCCATTTCAGCTGCAAGTGTCGGCTGATAACCGACCGCAGATGGTGTCCGACCCAGTAGCGCAGACACCTCTGATCCTGCCTGAGAGAAACGGAAAACATTATCCACAAAAAGAAGCACNTCCTGATTNTGTTCATCACGGAAGAATTCCGCCATAGCGAGTGCAGAGAGAGCAACACGGAGCCGGGCCCCAGGGGGCTCGTTCATCTGGCCATATACCAATGCAACCTTTGATTCGGCCAGATTTTCCTGATTAATAACGCCGGCCTCAGACATTTCCCAGTAAAGGTCATTNCCTTCACGNGTCCGCTCACCAACACCNGCNAAAAGAGAGTAACCTCCATGGTTCTTAGCGATGTTGTTAATGAGCTCCATAATGACAACGGTCTTGCCAACGCCTGCTCCTCCGAATGCGCCGACCTTACCTCCCTTAGTGAAAGGGCAAATAAGATCAATGACCTTAATTCCGGTTTCAAGGATCGTTGCAGATGTGTCCTGCTCCGTGAGTGCAGGAGCAGGGCGATGAATCGGATAGCGTTTTTCTGTGTTAACGTCTCCACGCTCATCTACTGGATCCCCAGTAACATTAAAAATACGGCCCAGAACCTCATCACCGACAGGAACAGAAATCGGCGCCCCAGTGTCTGTGATTTCCATCCCTCTCTTGAGCCCTTCAGAAGAGGACATAGCCACTGCACGGACCCAGCCATCACCTAAGTGCTGCTGCACTTCCAGCGTTAGCCTGTTTGGTTTGCCGTATACTTCGTAATTGATCTCCAATGCATCATAGATTTTAGGTAAACTCTCAGCCTTAGAGAAATCGGCATCGACGACGGGGCCGATGACTTGGACGATGGTTCCTGTTTTATCGCTCATTTTTATATAAATTTATTTGTTGTCTATAGCTGTGGTTAAATTATTCAAGAGCCATCTGCGCAGTAGTGATTTCAAGAAGCTCACTAGTAATGGCAGCTTGGCGAACTTTGTTATAAAGTAAGGTTAAATCATCAATCATCTCTTTGGCGTTATCAGTTGCACTTTTCATGGCAACCATCCTTGCGGAGTGCTCAGATGCTCGGGCCTCAAGGACCATTTGATATAATTGATAATTGAGATAATGAGGCAGAATCATTGCGAAAACTTTCTCAGCATTCGGCTCAAAAATGTATCCTGAATCAGGGATCTGGTCGTAAACATCACTCATATCGTCACCATCACTCATACCCTCATATTCCTTCTTCTCAGTGATACTAGCAGGATCTACAGGCAAGAGTGTCTTTATCCAGGGCTTCTGGCTGATGGTATTAATAAAATTTGTGAAAGCCACTTTGACTCTGTCCACTTCGCCTGATTCAAATTTCCGTATAACGAAGTTGGTAACTGCCTTAACTTCCTTAAAAATGACCGGATCACTAATTGAAAAATCAGCCAGCAGATCCTTCTTCGAACGGGCCAGGGTCCCCTTCCCTTTGTTTCCAATAGTGACAAAAGAAGTGATCTCAGATTCTTCTTCCATGACGAGCCTCATGAGATTCGTATTTAATCCTCCGCAAAGACCCTTATCAGTGGAAATCACTATGAAGAGTTCACGGTTCACTTCGCGAACATTCATTAAAGGGCTAGAATCAAGTTCTCCCTCGTCCTGCGCAAGATGCATCAGCATCTTGTTCAATTCCTCCGCATAGCGCCTACCAGCGAGGGCCTGATCCTGGGCCTTCTTCATCTTTGAAGAAGCCACCAATTCCATTGCCTTGGTTATCTGGGCAGTGCTTTTTACCGACTTGATGCGCCGGCGTATGTCACGAGTATTGGCCACAATTTAAAAATCTAATTAATTCTATGCAGTGTATGTTGTTTTAAAGTCTTCGATGGCAGACTTAAGTTCATCAACGATTTCATCTGATAGAACTTGCTCCTCACGGATCTTAGCCATCACAGATTCTTTACGAGTCGTTAAATATTCCTCCATCTTTGCCTGAAAATCCTTAACCTTTTCTACTGGAATATCATCAATGTAGCCATTTTGCATAGCAAAGAGCGTGGCAACCTGAACTTCGAGAGACTGTGGAGCTGAAAGCTTCTGCTTGAAGAGTTCCACGATTCTATTACCACGGTCGAGAAGTGCCTTAGTCTGTTCATCAAGATCGGAACCGAACTGAGCAAATGCCTGCTTTTCACGGAACTGAGCCAAATCGAGTTTGGTAGTACCAGAAACTTTTTTCATTGCCTTTGTCTGCGCAGCAGAACCGACCCTGGAAACGGAAAGACCAACAGAAATGGCCGGCCTTATTCCCTGAAGGAACAGATCAGTTTCAAGGAAGATCTGACCATCAGTAATTGAAATAACGTTCGTTGGTATGTAAGCAGAAACGTCACCGGCCTGAGTCTCAATGATAGGCAATGCAGTCAATGAGCCATCGCCATTCTTCTCATTGAGTCGAGCAGAACGCTCAAGCAAACGGCTATGCAAGTAAAATACATCTCCCGGATAAGCCTCGCGTCCGGACGGACGGCGCAAGACAAGAGAAACTTGTCGATATGCTACAGCGTGCTTGGAAAGATCATCAAAAACAATGAGAGCATCCATGCCATTGTCCATGAACCATTCACCCATTGAGGCTCCCGCGTATGCAGAAAGGAACTGGTTCGTTGCTGAATCAGAGGAAGATGCTACAACAATCGTCGTATATTCAAGGGCTCCGGCAGCCTCCAGTGTGGAAATGATACGGGCAATACTGGACTGCTTTTGACCAATGGCCACATAGATTGAATATACCGGACGGAAATCCTTGGTGTTATTTTCTTCGGCAGCCTTGTTCTGCTTTGCCTGAGAAATGATCGTATCAATAGCAATGGTCGTCTTGCCTGTCTGACGGTCTCCAATGATTAGCTCCCTCTGACCCCTTCCAATCGGAATCATTGCGTCAACGGCTGCAATTCCTGTCTGAAGAGGCTGACTCACTGATTTCCGAGGGATGATTCCCGGAGCAATCTTCTCGACAGGATAATTCTCTTTGGCAGTAATTTCACCTTTACCGTCTATGGGCTGGCCCAAAGCATTGACCACGCGGCCCAATAGCTCCTTGCCTACAGGGACCTGCAAAAGTTTTCCAGTGGTTTTTACTTCATCGCCTTCTTTAATATCAAGGCCTTCACCGAGAAGAATACAACCGACTTCGGTTTCCTCAAGGTTCAAAGCCAAGCCATAAAGGCCTCCGGGAAATTCAATCATCTCATTGAGCATGACATCACTTAGCCCTTCAACTTTAGCGACCCCGTCACCTATTTGGCGTACGACTCCGACATTTGATTTTGTTACTGCCGTTTTAAGTTCGGCAATTTGCGTTTCGAGTTCCTGTAGGATATTGCTCATTTGAGTTCCCTTTTGGTTTAGTTCTATTGAATTAGTTAAAGTTTATTTTTTAGTTCCGTAAGTCGGGCCTTGACGCTACCGTCCCAAACATCACTTCCGACCTTGACCCTCATTCCACCGAGCAGATCCGGATTGACCTTAAATTCAGCACTTAAGGTATTGCCGTATTTGCGGCGTAAATCTTCTATCACAGCATTGCCTGCCTGAGCTCCGAGTTCCGCAGCAGTCTCGATGACTGCTTGTCGCTGTTCAACGTCCAGACGAACGAGCCGGCCAAATTCTTGAAGAATGGCAAGGTAGCCGCGGGGCTTTGCTTCAGAAACTTTAGTAGTGATCTCTTTGATCCGATCATCATCCAAGGTCCCGTCCTTGTGGCTGAGACGGAGAAGCTGTCGCGCGGAGCGAGCTGCATCTTTAGTGACCTTCATTGCTTAATAATTAAAATAATTGATAAATATTATTATAAGGAAACCTGCGAAGAGGTTTCTTCGTTAATTTTAGCCTGATCATCATCAGTGAGAATTTTCCCTGTGACCTTGGTAGTCGTATCAATGATGAGTCTACCCACGTCACGCTTTAATTCAGCGCGTAACTGCTCCTGTTCCAATGCGCCTACCTCATGGGCCTTGGCGACAATCGCAGAAGCCTCCTTAGTAGCTTCCTCTCTTTTCTTTTCAGCTAAGGCTTCGGCACTTTCCTTAGCCTCACCTATTAGAAGTTCAGCCTTGGCATTTGCCTCAGAAATGACTTCTCCTTTTTTCACCTCAGCGTCTTCAAGGTCCTTGGCTATTTTCTTAAGATTATCCTCACCCTGCGCGATCCGTTCTTTACGCTCATCTAAAATCTGACGGACAGGACCAAAGGCAAATTTTCTAAGAATTAAAAAGACAATTAGAAAAATGATGATCTGGGCAATTAATTTCGGCGTGTCCACACCTAAAGTTTCCAGAATATTACCAGAACCTTCTTCCGATCCTCCGGCAGCAGCGAGTATCATTATGGACTGATCAATAAAGTTCATCACAATGTCAGTTTAATTATTTTTAGTTCTTTTCTATTCGGTCCGCCGCACTCTGAAGTGCGACGGACCCAATTGAAATACAAATTTTATCTGCCTTGGAAAGCAAGAATCAAACCGTAAATCGCAATCGCTTCCGCAAGAGCCATTCCAACAATTGAAATTGTCAGAATCTTACCGAAAGCACCGGGATTACGTCCAACTGCTTGTGCTGCACCGAGCCCAACAAGACCAACACCGATTCCGGCGCCTGTTCCTGCCAAACCCAAACTCACTGAGCCTGTCAGCTCCGCTAATAGTGGTAGTAGTTCCATTGTCATTTTATTATTTTTTTACTTATTTTTATTATTTTTGGACGCTGCCCACTGACACGCATGGTCACAACGCCAAGATCGATTTAGAATTTAATGGTCTTCCTCCCCATGACTCGTTGACAGTTGAATGTAAACAGCACAAAGAAGTGCAAAGACCATGGCCTGCAAAACCCCTACCAG
>PAPL01000085.1 GCA_002708885.1 Verrucomicrobiales bacterium
AATTTTGCAGTATTATTGTTTTCCCAAATCGAATAAGCTATACCAATCGCGAGGCATCCTGTTAGGTTAATGAGTAATGTCGGGTAAGGAAAAACAGGGTCACTTAAGGATTTTTTCAGCATAGAGCTCAAACTCCACCGGCAAATTGCCCCAAAGAATCCGCCGATTCCTACATAAATTAAAGCGATCGTTGATTGCATGGATTGACAAGAGTAACCTCTGACCTAGTGTCTCGTCCAGTATGAGCAAAAAGATTGTTGTAGCATATTCAGGAGGTTTGGATACTTCTGTTCTATTGATATGGTTGAAAAAGCGCTTTGATGCTGAGGTCATAGCATATTGCGCGGATGTGGGGCAGGGCGAAGAGTTGGATGGCCTTGAGGAGAAGGCACTGAATACTGGAGCATCAAAATGTTATATAGGAGATTTAAAAGAGGAATTTGCGGAAGATTTCATTTTTCCGATGTTTCAGGCGGGAGCTATTTATGAAGGTAAGTATTGGCTGGGAACGAGTATAGCGAGGCCAGTCATAGCTAAAGGAATGATAGATGTTGCAAGAAAGGAAGGAGCGAAGGCCTTAGCCCATGGTGCCACAGGCAAAGGTAACGATCAGGTTAGGTTTGAGCTTTCTGCGGCTTCATTGGCTCCTGAAATTGAGATGATAGCTCCTTGGAGGATGGCTGACTTTCGCGAGGAGTTTCCGGGCCGAGCTGAGATGATAGAATATGCCGAGGAGCAAGGGATTCCAGTTCAGGCCAGTGCTGCGAAACCTTATTCAATGGATAGAAACCTTCTACATATTAGTTTTGAAAGCGGGATATTAGAGGATCCATGGTATGATGCGAGCGGGGATGATTGTCGTGATATGTATATATTGTCAACGTCACCGCAAGATGCGCCTGATGAGCCAGAGTACCTTCAGGTTTTATTTGAGAAAGGTAATCCAATCGGTATTAAATTTGACGGTTTACCTGAACTGTTAACCGAGATAGGTGTTGCCGAATCTGGTAGAAAGGATGATTATGTGCTCCTTTCACCTTATGGAATCATGATGGTGCTTAATGCTCTTGGTGGTAAGCATGGAATTGGTCGGGTGGATATGGTGGAAAATAGATTTGTAGGAATGAAAAGTAGGGGAGTTTATGAAACGCCTGGTGGGGCTATTTTATTTGATGCGCATCGGATAATGGAAAGCCTAACCATGGATAGGGAGGTGATGCATCTTCGTGACACTCTCATTCCCAAGTATGCAGAGTTAGTTTATAATGGGTTCTGGTTTGCTCCAGAGCGTGAAGCCATTCAGGCACTAATATCTGAAAGTCAGAAAAATGTGAGCGGAGAGGTTCGTCTCAAGTTATATAAGGGGAATGTTATTGCGGCAGGAGTGAGGAGCGAGAAGAGCCTCTATGATGAGGACATTGCTACTATGGAAGGGGGATCTGAAGAATCCTATGACCAAGACGATGCTACCGGCTTCATACGGCTCAATGGACTTCGGCTCCGTACATTTGCAAAATCTGGAAAACTAAAATCAGACGGAAATTAGTATCGGGGAATTGTAGGATCGATATCGCAAGACCATTTTTCTATTCCTCCAGATAGACTGTAAGTGTTTTGAAATCCTTTTGATTTCATATGATGTGTAGCATGTAAAGATCGAATGCCATGGTGGCAATATATGACGAATGTTATCGATTTCGAATCTTTGAACTGATTAATTGATTCGGCAAACGTTGATAAGGGAATTAGCTTTGATCCTTCAATGCGACAGATTTCCCACTCGTCCGGTTCTCTGCAATCTATAATCTGCAATAGAGATGGGTCCATTTTATTCATCCAGTCATTAAGTTTAGATGGACTTATCTCCATTGAATTAAATTTTGCGATTAAATTTAATCTATGGGTCAACAATGACTTGAGTTCCTATTGAGACATTCTCAAAGAACACTTGTGACATTTTTTCAGGCATCCGAATGCATCCGTGTGACGCCGGATATCCGGGTATATAACCTGCATGCATGCCAACTCCGCCCGTTGTAATGCGCATAAAATTTGGCATTGGTGCTCCTTCATAAATGAGTCCGGGAGGAGGAACGGGTTGTTTGCGGAGATCAACGTCATCATTAACGACCGTCCCATCAGGTGTTTTCCAAACTCCATAGATATTTGATATATGATCTGCATTTTTTTGGAGTATTTTATATTTACCTGGTGGAGTATTATAACCTTCTCGTCCACTTGATATTTTTGATATTCCGACCAGAGTTCCCCCCTTATAAAACTTTGCTTTTTGTTCTTTAAGGCTTATCCGAATGAATGGCTCTCCAGATGCAGATCCCTCATCCCAGAAAGATACGGTGTCTATGGGGCCGCTCACTTCTGAAAGTGGAACATTACCGCCGACAGATCCAATGTAAGTGGTTCTCCCATTTCCGAAGCCATATGAGCCGATTGTGCAGCTGCTTAGAAATGAGCTAAATAAGCCAATAAAAAGAATTGTTATTTGTATTCGGAGCACTTGAGCAGTTGATTTTACTTGCTAAATAATTAACGTTACTTAATTGATTAGGTCAAGGAGTTGNACATTTTGTTTTGGATTTTTTGTTGTATTAGGAAAGCTTTAAGAGTTTCAGGAAAAATCAAATCCTATATCCTTCTTTTAGATTAATGCCTACCTATGATTATCAATGCGAAAAGTGCGAAAAGATCTTTGAGGTCTTTCAATCGATGAATGACAAGAAGCTGACAAAGTGCCCAAGTAAATCATGTGGTGGTAAAGTGCAAAGGTTGCTAGGTGTCGGTGCGGGAGTCATCTTCAAAGGGTCGGGATTTTATGAGACTGATTATCGGAGCGAATCATATAAGGCGGGAGCAAAGGCTGATAAGAAGAAAAGCTCCGATAAGAAGAAAAANTCTGAGAATAAAAAAGGGTCTAAGAAATCTGATTCATCTAAAAATTAAATAATGTTTTCATGNTGAATGGATTAGCCATTTATAATTTGTAGTGTTTCGNTCAAGATTAAAATTGGTTTTATTTCACACCTTTAATNTTTCCGTGATATTAGGTATAGTTTGGGTCCATATTCTAATCTTATCGCCAGAAAGTCTTGAAGATATCGAAGGTCAAAAATTTAATAATAAAGTTCCCAAGGATCTGCTTGATCAGGTCGTTGCAGCAATAGATTCTGGAAACTCATTCGAATGTAGCGAAGAAGCATTGAACCAATATTTAGGCTCAATAATTAGCGCAAAAGAATCAGATGGGATTGGTCAATTTATCCAATTCAAGGGTTTGTTTGTTAGGCTTCTTGAGGGTCAGTTTGATCTGATTTTTGTTCGTGAAGCTTTTGGAAATACCTTTACATCAAGTGTACGTTTTACAATGAGTTCAAAGGATTCAGGGATTGAGATTAAAGTTAGGTCTGGAAGGTACGGAAATTTGCAAGTTCCGGGTGGGTTCATGAATCTTATGCGTTCGGGTATTATGAGAGTGGGAAATGTTCTTGGAATAGAAAAAAAGATATTATCACGACCANTATCGGTTAAATTAAGAGATGGCTGGATTCGTCTTGATCCAAGGCTTAGCTTGTCACCTGAGAATTAGATTAGTTGANCGATTTGTGAAATGTTCATTGCCTGTAGATATGCCCTTGGATTGACTGGTTTTATTTTTACTTTAATCATTTCTTTTGCTGAAGAGACAGTCCCGGTNCCGGCAAAGGANAATTTTGTTAGCAGAAGTAGCTCCAGACAATTCATTGTTCATGGGAAGGATAGTAAAGCCAGAGGAGCTGTTTGTGTTTTCAGTGAAGAGGTCAAGGAAGACTTATTGTCGCTTATGAGGCAGGGAGACAGGTGGCGGTATCCTGTGGTGATTCAGCTAAGGGGGGAAACAACAAATATAAAACCCTCTTCAATCAGACCCAGTATTTATAAGATTCCTGGAGGAGCGTACCGGCTCCAAATCGATGCTTTCCTTGGNAGCGCATTTAAAGCTGAAGATTTACGAGATGAGTTGATTCATCTTCTTGTTGCAGAAATGATCCTTAGAACAAATCCTGAAATGCGTGCTTTGGGTAAGAAAAAAATTCTACCCGACTGGTTGAGGGTAGGATTGGCGGAGGCAATAGATTATCGCAAAAATAGAGAATCTGCGTCGATGTTTTCAGCGATATTCAAACAGGGCAAGGTAATCTCCATTGATCAGATTTTTGAATCTGAAATACAAGGTATGAATTCAGTTTCAGAAGCTGTTTATAGAACATCCTGTTGCGGGTTTATATTAGCCCTCCTCAGTCAACAGGAAGGGCCCGATAAGTTGAGGAGGTATATTGGTGAGTTGGCAGTTCATGGGGGTTCTTCCCGTGATTTGTTGGGAAAGGTTTTCCCTGGCACATTCGAATCTAAGAACAGTATCGAGAAATGGTGGGCNTTGAAATTGGCTGAGCTTGCGCAACCGACAGTCACTGATGTTTTGCCTCCGTTAGAGACTGAAGCTGAATTGGATAAATGTTTAAAAATAGTCTTNCCAGAAAATACTGTAGTGCCTAATCAAGTATCTTCTAAACGAGGAAATGTTAGGCGAGGAATTTTATCGTTGTTAAAATTTAATGAGAAAGGACGGAAGTCTCAGGATAAAGGGCAGGAAGTGAGAAGAAATGCGGGTTCTAGGATTCAATTTGATATTGATGAGTACCGTCAATTCATTGGTTATCCTGATTTGGCGAAAACATTAAAGAAGAATGAGAACATGTTGCTCTTTTTGAGTTATCGGGCTTTTCCTTTGCACAGGCCATTGATTCATGAATATCAGAGNGTNCTATTACAAATAGTAGAGGGTGATTTAAAGGCCTTAGATCAGAGACTGGNCAGACTTGCCAAATTAAGATCATTAATTTTCCAATCGACCAATGATGCGAATGATTATCTTAATTGGTATGAAGCTACACAATTAAAGATGCGTAGCCGTGCTTTCATGGACTACCAAAGGACACTCAATGACTTGAATCGACCATTGGCACCAAGGAATGATAACTTATCGAAATATCTNGATCAAATCGAAAGGGAATTCCAATAATAAACAATGAATTAATCATTTTATCTGGATTACATTACATTGATTTTCGTATATACATTTAGTGATGCAAAAGACCGATTTCCATGACGCTGTTGATCAGGTNCTAACGAAAGATTCAAGCTATTCTAGCGATTCTTATTATTTTCTTCAGGAAGTGTTGCTCAAGGCGGTTGAAATGCAAAGGAAGGAAACGGGTGGTGAGAATAAGCATGTCACAGGAAAAGATCTGCTTGATGTTTTTCGTGACCGTGGCCTTGCACAGTTCGGCCCTATGGCAATGACGGTTCTTCAAGAATGGGGTATTTCAAAGACTGAAGATGTTGGTGAAATGGTATTCAATCTCATTGAAGCGGGCGCATTTGGAAAGAATGAGCATGATAAGCCTGAGGATTTTATGAATGGATATGATTTCCATGATGCGTTTGTGGTTCCTTTCCTTCCCGCAAGCAAACAAGNCATAGATGATAATGGCGATTGTCGTGATTTGAATATTGTTTAATGAGCGAAGTTCAGTTCATAGAGCTTCCNGTGGAGAAGTTCGTGTTGCCAAATGGATTGACTGTAATATTGCGNCAGGATCAGTCAGTGCCTCTGGTCAGTATTCAAGCATGGATTGAGACAGGATCAATTCATGAGGGGCCGTTCCTTGGATCTGGTCTGTCTCATTTTGTTGAGCATATGTTATTTAAGGGAACTGAACAGCGGCACTCTGATGAAATTGCGAGGGAGGTTAGTTCAATGGGTGGGCAGATCAATGCTTACACTTCTTTTGATAGAACGGTCTATTACATTGACTGTCCTGCCGAGGGGGCGATTGGTTGTCTTGATGTTCTGATAGATGTTGTTTCCAATGCAACGATCCCGGAAGATGAATTTGCAAGAGAGCAGGAGGTCATAAGGCGTGAGTTTTCGATGGGAAAAGACGATCCGGAAAAAGTTGCTAGTCAGGAGATGTTTGCAACTTGTTTTCAAGTGCATCCTTATGGGGTTCCTGTAATAGGATACCTTGAGAATTTTGACCAGATAGAGCGCNCCAACTTATCTACATATTATAGAGATCGATATGTGCCTAATAATATGTTTTTGGTGGGTGTTGGAGATTTTGATCCTATTGAGTTTANAGAAAGGATTGAGTCTTTCTTTTCGGCTCATCCTCGTCGGTCTGTGGAACCTGTCTATATACCTGAAGAGCCTGTCCAAGTTGGNAGGCGTGACAAATATGCGGATTTCCCTACTCCAATCTCTAAATTGTGGATGGCTTGGAAAATTCCATCAATCACGCATCCCGATATGGCGGCTTTGGATGTGCTAGCTGTAGTTTTGGGGCAAGGGAGAAGTTCTAGGCTGTATAAAACTTTAAGAGATAAAAAAGGATTAGTTCANCGCATAGGTGCATTTTCATATACTCCCGCAAGTGCAGGCTTNTTTGCTGTTGGNGCTAATTTGGATCCTAATAATAAAGAGGCAGTTGAAAACTCGATTTTTGATGAGTTANCAAAATTAAAAGATCATGGAGTCAAAGAAACTGAATTGGCCAAGGCGAAACGAATTGCTCTCGTCGCGCAGATAGAGTCTCTAGTTACCGTGCAAGGACAAGCGTCGGACCTAGGATCTAACTGGTCTGTTACTAGAAACCTTAGTTTTACGAAAGAATATTTGAGGAGAATTTCGAGTGTTGAGTTGAATGATATATTAGTCGTTGCGCGTGATTATTTAGATGATAATTCATTAAGTGTNATTGAAGTTGGATCGAAATGCTCTTCGGAATCTCCTAATTTTTTCATAGGGAAAAAANTAACGAACGTTAAGNATTTTGAGATAGAAAATGGGTTAAGGATCATTGTTGAGGAAGATCGTCGACTGCCTCTTGTTTCTGTGAGTGTTGCTTTGCGAGCTGGTATNNTGGCTGATCATGTGGCCAAACAGGGTATTACTGAATTACTATCAAGGACTTTACTTCAAGGCACCAATGATCGCAGTTCGGAACAAATCTCTGAGACAATAGANTCGTCAGGTGGGAATATCTATACTGGTGGAGGATATAATTGTTTATATGCNAATTTGGAAGTATTGAANCAGGAAATTGATATTGCTATGGAGGTTCTTTCAGATGTGATAGTTGCTCCTTCTTTTCCTCTTTCGGCGCTGGAGCGTGAGAAAAAGTCACAAATTGCCGCAATCGATCAAGAACTGGACAGTCCCCTTGGGATGGCAAATATGAATGTTCGCAAAATGCTATTTAAAGATCANCCATATGGNAATATGAGNCTAGGGGACAAAAAGATCGTTTCATCAATAACCAGAGAAGAGATTNCTAATTTCCATTCTAATTATGCTGTAGCTAAAAACACTGTTATTTCAGTTTGCGGATCCGTAGATTCGAATGAGATAAAAGACCAAATTGAAGAACTATTTTCGTCAATGGCCAATGGGGANGAATGTTTTTCNGAGGTAAATGNTCCAGTCTGGCCTTGTTCCAAGGAAGAGCGAATTGAGTATACAAATAAAGAGCAGGCAATTGTTGTTGTGGCTTTCCCTGGAATTGATTTGTACAGCTCTGATCGTGCTCCATTGATTCTTATTGAAGAAATATGTGGTGGAATGGATGGAACGCTCTTTAAGAGGATACGAGAGGAGATGGGTCTCGCGTACTTTGTTGGTATGACTCAGATGATTGGATTCGCGAGGGGAATGATTATGTTCTATGTAGGAACTAGAGAAGATGCAGTNGATCAGGTGAATCAGGAATTATTGAAGTCGATTAGAAACATTTTCTCCAAAGGAATTACAGAGGAACAGTTAGAACGNGCTAAGATTTCTTATGCGGGAAAATACAGTCTTAGCAAACAATCGCATGTCGGGAGGTCTCAGTCTCGGGCTTTAAATNTATTGTATGGCCTAGGCATTGNCTATGATNTCAGTCTCTTAGATGAGATAAGATCACTAGACTCCAAAAGAGTCATTGATGTGGCAAAAAAATATTTTGATAATGAAACTTTTGTTTCGGTTAATATTCTTCCTTCAAAAGACTAATTTGATTCGTTTTGTATCAGGGCCTTAATAATCTCAATCCAAAAATTGCTATTGTAGGTAGTGGAGCAGTTGGATCTTATTATGGTGCGAAACTAGCAATTTCTGGCGCGAATGTTCACTTTCTTATGCGTTCTGATTTGGATCATGTAAGGCGATTTGGTTTGAGGGTAGAAAGCCATGAAACAGGAACAGAGCACTTGAATAACGTCAATGCCTACGAGAGTACTGAAGATATTGGTCAGTGTGATTTAGTGATCATTGCTTTAAAGGCAACTGACAATCATTCTCTTGAAAGTATTATTCCGCCATTATTGAAGAATGATACGGTCATTATGACCCTTCAGAATGGACTTGGGAACGAAGAGTTTTTGGCTGACANATTCGGAGCTGACAGAGTAGTGGGCGGATTATGTTTTGTGTGTATCACAAGAACTTCTCCTGGAAATATTAAACATATTGCCCAGGGGAGGATAACTTGCGGNGAGTTTTCAGGTCTNCCGATTCCCAGAACTCATGATATCAGTCTGATTTTCAAACGAGCTGGTGTTCCTTTCATGGTTTCTGAATCTTTGGCCAAAGAAAGGTGGAGGAAACTTGTTTGGAATATACCATTCAATGGATTGTCAATTGTAGGAGGGGGCATTGATACTGCGACTGTGCTAGAGAATGAGATTTTGTGTGACTTGGCAAAGGAATTGATGAAGGAAGTGATGGGCGTGGCAGCAGCCCTTGGGCATGAATTACCTGATTCTCTGATTGATCATAATCTTCAAGAAACAAAGAAGATGGGTGCATATACTCCATCCAGCATGATTGATTTCATCATGAATAGACCAGTGGAGCTTGAAGCGATTTGGGGNGAACCNGTTAGNGNTGGNATTAATGCCGGTTGTGATATAGTGAGGCTCCAATGNCTGTACAATTTGATTCGAATTTCAATTGTTAGACGGGANAGCGATGAGATTCGCCGTTAATATTGTGCCGACATTTGTTTGTTTCGGATCTATGAGGGCAATTAGCCTTATGATATAATTTCGCGAGACCTTGGTTCNCGTTTGTCAGTTGGTCCGGAACAGGGCGAGGTGACAAAGGGGCCGCCATCCAATGGGACCGGTTCGGAGAAGGCCACGTCTGGCATTTCACTTGCTTTGCCTGCAAGGGGGAAGTCTTTTCTTAATGGGTAATAAGGATAACCTTCCCACATCAGTATACGACGCATATCAGGATGCCCCCTGAAAGTGATGCCTAGCATATCGTAAGCTTCCCTTTCGTGCCAGTTAGCGGTTGGCCAGAGGTCTACAACGCTAAACGCTTCTCTTTCTGATTCAGGGACACCTTTTTTTATTCTTAAATGNCAACCNTATTGGTAAGAGTAGAGTTCATANACAACTTCATAGCGAGGATCTTTCCCTAAATTNTCAACTGCCGTAATGTCGACTAGATAATCAAAATTGAGTTTTTCTTTACAGTAAGATAATATTTCAAATGATTGATCCAGCTCGATTTCTAATGATGTTTCATCACGAAAATTGACAATGTCAATTATGCTGTTTTCAAATTGTACTCCTAGAGCATCTGCGGCTTCAGTTGAATTCATTTGAGATGATGGCCATTAGGAAATATCTCTAAGAAGAGCTTTTTTCTGCTCCACAAAAGACTTTTCGGTTTCAATCTTTTTCTGCAGTTTCATTAGGCCTTCGAGTAAAGCTTCNGGCCTAGGNGGGCAACCGCTAACATANACGTCGACNGGTAAAAGTTGATCAATTCCTTGCAAAACCGCATAACTTCTGTACATGCCGCCAGTGGATGCGCAAGCACCCATTGCTATGACCCATTTAGGCTCAGCCATTTGATCATAGATTCTTTTAACAGCTAAAGCCATTTTGTAAGTGACCGTCCCTGCAACTATCATGACATCACTTTGTCTTGGGGAGAAACGCATNACTTCCATGCCGAATCTAGAGATATCAAATCTGGATGCACCNGTAGCCATNAGNTCNATNCCGCAACANGCAAGNCCCATGGGCATGGGCCATAATGAGTTNCTACGCATCCANTTAATTGCTGCGTCNAGTTTAGTGAACGTCACATTGCCTTCTACTTTTGAATCATATGNAACTGGGGCAGTATTTTTTGGCATTGGATGGGTTTGCAATATTAAGGTAGAGACCAAGACTTTTCGGGCAAGTACTTTGTGAAATTTTTCACAAAGTTATTAATATCAATAAAATAGATATTGGATGTAGGTTTTTCTGATTGCTAAGACCATTAAAAGTCTTATTTCTCGTAAAAAGTCTGTTTTGCGGAACAGTAAATGCTTATATTAATNACAGACTAACAACTATCTAATTTTAAAAATAAATAAATGAACGAAAATAGTGACTTTGATGGGGAAGACCAGAGCGAGGAGGCTGTAGAAGATTCACCTCTCAGAATAGATGAAACGGATGCTCCAAAAGATGGTGGGGAAAAACAAAGAAGCCCAAAATCCAAGAAAAGCAAAGCGACTTTGAATTATGGAATAGTTGCTGCAATTCTGATTCTCGGTTCGGTCGTGGTTCCTGCTTTTAGTAAGGATTGGTATTTTGCAATTACTCCATTTTCTGTTGGCGTAACTATTCTTGGCATGACCTATTATTCCTGGAAGCGTAAGCGGGATTGTAGTGACAAAGGAATTATTTTCTACAGTCATAGTCAGATAATGTATCTATGGCCTATCTGGCTAGGGGCATTTGTTATTAGTGATATTATTGGTTTTCTTCCTGGCTTGAGCAGAGAATTGGGTGGAAAATCATTTGCTTTGCCGGAGGTGACACTTTTTCATCTTGTTGTGATGGCTATCGTGATTTTTTTCACGAGTGTTAATCTTCGTGGTGTGTGGGCCGTGGTTTTTGCTGTTTCTGCAGTTGCCTTGGGTTTGGCTTTTAGCGTGTGGGATTTGTGGGAGCCAATTCTAAACAGGCTGGGGGATTTGGAGCTTTATGTGAATTCCGATTTTTATAGAGCCATGGGAGTTGTTATTTTTNTTCCTTGGTTATTTGTTGTATTTGTTTTTGATCTTAGGCGTTATTTCCATTTCAGACCTTCCCAGGTTACCATGGTTCACGAGATAGGAGAGGGAGAGAAAACTTTTGATTCTTTTGGTGTGGTCATGGAAAAGCATCGTGATAATTATGTTCAACACATGGCACTTGGATTTGGGTCAGGCGACTTGAGTATTTCGACGCATGGAGGNGATAGTGATATCATTACATTCNGTAATGTGTTTAGGATCAATCGGGTCCTTAAGGAAGTTTCTAAGATTCGTGAGAAGCGAGGCCGATCAGAAGTGTAAGTAGCAGATTAATGAATTGTTTATTGTTTGCCATAGTATCTACTTGGTTAGGTACGGCGTGCCTGCTCTCAGGTCAGTCATATAATGATTATGATCAGAGCCCTCATGACTACTGGGTGGCTGAATTAGAAGATCCAATGAGTGATCTCNTCAAGAGAGTCAGCGAAGGTGAAACTAATTTAGACGAGAAGNCAGGCATAACATTAGTGCGTAGATTGTTGAGGGAACTCAATGTATTAGAGAGTTCGCAAATACTTGTTTTTTCCAGGACCAGTCTTCAGAGAGGTGCCGTTTCNCCGGTCAATCCNAGNGCGATATATTTTAATGATGATGTGTACCTTGGTTGGATGCCTAATGGAAGAATTGAAATCGCAAGTTCAGACCCGGAGAAAGGTTTTGTTTTTTATTTTCAAAGAGAATTTTCCGAGAATAAAGCTCCACTCTTTTCGCGTGATAGAGTTTGTATTCAATGCCATGCAGGTAGTGCTACCAATTTCTTGCCGGGTCCCTTAGGTCGTTCTGTTTTTCCTGATTCTAAAGGGAGGAGTTTAAAATCAGTTGATACTTTTGAATTAATAAGTCACGAGATTCCCGTCCATGAAAGGTGGGGAGGTTGGTACGTTACTCGTGCGCACAAGGATTTAAATCACATGGGAAATTCCATAGCGGTTAAGGAAAATGGGAAATTGAAGCTCCAAAGACAAAACCTCTCAGGAGGNCTTGCTGATTTGTTTGATGTGACTAATTATCCGGTTTCGACCAGTGATATAGAAGCGCTTCTTGTCTTTGATCATCAGGTGCGGATGCAGTACGTTCTTCTTGAATCTACTTATAAGGTTAGGCAGGCTCTTTACGATCATAAGAAATCACTCGATCAAGAAAACATAGATGATCTTAAATCGTTGATCAAAGAGGTCACTGAATCTGTTGTTTCAGAATTGCTTTTCAAAGAAGAATTTCCCTTAGGTGGAAAGGTAGTAAGCGGGAATGGAAAAGGGAAGTTTGCAGAAGATTTCAGGTCCAGGGGTAAAGCCGATTCTAAGGGGCGATCACTTCGTGATTTTGATTTGAAGGACCGGCTATTCAGATANCGTTGCAGTTACTTGATTTATTCNAGTTCATTCATGGCATTNCCTGAGATATTAAAGAGTTCCGTCATTAACAGAATCAAGGAAGTGCTGAGTCTGGAATCAGTGCAATNGGGNTATGAGTATCTCCAAAATCAAGAAAAGANAGCTATNTTTGANATACTAAGTGAGACTTTGCCTGGATTTTAANNNTTAATTTANTGNTTCTCTTTGTGATGTTCTTTAAGAATNTCACGGCCGAAATCTCCATCAAAATCACGCCATACTGCGTGAACGTGATTGGCTCCGCCCTGAGTATTGTCGTATTCAAAAAGAAAATCATTAGTTTGTATGCGATAGTAATGGCCTTCTCCAGGTTTGAGGCTTCCAATCCATGCAAAGTAAACATTGTTATGAATTTTCTTCCTGCCGTAAATTTCATGCAGTATTTCCGGCCTATATTTCCTTGTATATGAGTCGATTAGGGTGCTCAATTTTTGTTGTTGGTCNTCATTAAGTTTATTAAACGGGATCCCTTNGGGCGGCATGAAAGTTTTACGTTCCGCCACACGCTCTTGCTTTGTGATGATGTCTGCTGGAGCTTTGCCGGGAAGGATTGCCATTTTGCTTTGATCGGNATCAAATGACTTAACGAGTTCTCTGGCCAGATTTTGTTCTTCGGCCAGCACTTCGAGTCCCTCGAAAGCGCCTTTAGAAGAGCGGGCTGGATTTGTTCCATAGAATGATGGGGTAACGGCGAAGGACTTTCCATTCGCAATATTGATGTTTATGGATAAATGATGGCCTTCGAATCTCCACCCCCATGAACCTTTGAGGGTTGGATTGCCAAAAATAGATACATAGTATAATTCAGGATCACGGATTGGGTTTTTGTTCTCCAGTTCATGAAGAATTGCTTCGAGAGTCATCACGGTTGCTGCTTGGCGGTACCCATCACTNCTCATGGCNCTAGCTAGNAGGGCNTGGGCTAGTAAGCGTTGTTGCTGATTCATTCTTTTAATAACTAGCCCTTTACGTTCACCTAAAGGTTTAATGAATTTATCCGGAATAAAATACCATCCTTCTCGATGGTCGTCGGTTGAGTTGAAAATCGCTTCGGCTTTTTGTTCTTTGCTCAGTGATGAGATGAAATTATTTGCAGCGCTTACCATGTCTTGGACTGGATCGTTATCATGAGACTCGTGAGCTATGACATTGTGAGAAATTGCAATTATAATGAGGAGAAGGTATTTTTTGAACATAGTATTTTTTTATATGCTAATCCTGTNATTGTTAAGAATTTAATTTGATTGCCACCAGTTTCTTTTTGTCCCGAGCAAAGAATCTTCCATTCGAGAGTGCAGGCATTGCTCTGGTTTCTGCTCCTAGAATCTGNCCCCTTGCAGATGGTTTAAATTCTCTTTGATTNGCTGGTGCTAGTATCATTTCTCCTCTTTCAGTGAGGATAATGAGTGTCTTATTTGCCAAAGTGATACTGCCAGCAGGCATGCGCCCTGAGCTCCATTTTACTTTCCCTGTNGAGGATTCGACGCATCGTATTTCTGTTCCGGTTTCCTGTCTCCCGTGATAGCCAATCAAATGATCTTCAAATTGAACAGGTGTNGCATAATGAGAATCAAGNAGTTCATTTGATTCCCATAATGGTTTAACTGNTCTATTCTCCAGATCCATTTTCCATAACGAAGCNCCTACCCCATAACAGGCGGAAAGGAATACTTCGTCAGGTTTNATTANTACAGGGCTCGCAGCATTTACTGAGGCATGCATTTTTGCCCTATGCTCCTTNTCGATTAAGACCTTTCCGGAAACTGCNTCAATACATAAAAATCCTGATCTGGTAAACAGAACGGCAATTTCTTTTTTTCCGATCTTCGAGGCGATGGGCGATGCATATCCAGCCTCGTGATCACTGGACTTCCATTTTATAATGCCTTTTGTGGGATCTANTCCGATGATTCCGCATCCTTTTCCTCCTGCCTGTACGATTAGCGTGTCTTCGATAATGATCGGAGAGCATGCTCTGCCAAAGAATCCTTTCGTAGAACCGACTTCTTTTCTCAAGTTTCTTTTCCAGATCAGTTCACCGGATTTGGCGTCAAGAGAGTGAAGCATTCCCTCTGCTCCGAATATGAAAACTCGCCCGTTATTNANNAGNGGCACTGCNCTAGGNCCATTATCAAATCCAAAGTCATCGATATAATCGGTCTCATACTCATAGGTCCATGCAGGTTTTCCGTCTTCAATCGCAAGAGCATCAGTTATAGCGAGGTCGCCTTTTCTATGAAAAATCACGACACGGCCATCGGATACAACAGGTCCAGAGAAGCCGCTACCTATTGGGTGTTCCCAGTCAATTTTTGGTTCCCCATCAGTAAATTCCAATGGTATATTTTCTGTTTTATTCGTGCCGTTACGCTCTGGTCCTAGGAACTGCGGCCAATCAGCAAGACAATATTGAGCAAAAAATGTTATTGTCAGTGCGGATAGTATGAATTTTTGTCTCATCTTTTAACCTGGGTACCATATTTTGCGAATATCCTCATCTTTTCTTTTGTAATCCCAGGCCCTGTCAATCAGTTCATGGAGATCAACTTCTGGAGACCAGTCTAGAAGNAACTTGGCTTTGCTGTTNTCAAGCCAAGTGGAGCAGTATGGGGTCTTAACCGGTACACTTTCAATGTTTCTAGTTTCTTTGAGGTATTGCGAGACTTTTCCGTAATCTACGGGTTCGTCCATGCAAATATTAAATGTATGACCCTTTGCTGAATTTGGGTTGAGAATTGTGCATAGGATTGCTCTTACAAGATCATCGACATGAACGAAGTTTCTTTTGATTGGAATTTCTTTAGAATCAAGCATGAGAGGAATTATCCCATTCTTATGATATTGATCTGCTTCATTTGTATCTACAAGTTCTCGCCACACAGGCCCTCCGAAAACATCTTTTCCAAATGANAGGCTAAATTTGAAATCATCTTTTTCCATGATCCAGGGTGCTCTTAGGCAGGTGCCAGGAAAATCGTATTGTATTTGGTACTGCTCTAACATTACCTCTTCCAGAACTTTTGATAGAGCATAACACCCGGGGTAGGCTGTATGTTTTTGAGTTTCGNTCACTGGGACAGGATGATTGTAGAAAAAATGTCCCATTGAGGCATCTCCTCCGACTAGAAGGAAATGTTTAAATGCATCGCTTCTTCTGCATTCTTCTAAGAGCCAGAATAATCCCTTTACCGTAACATCCATTACTGTTTCTGGTGTTTCTTTGCAGGTTGCTAAGTGAATTACGTGAGTGACTTCTTTGAGGGCCGAAATGACAGTTTCTTGGTCTGCGATGGATCCTTTTATTATCTCAATTCGGTCAGAGGATTGTAATGTTCTGTTGTGACAAAGTGCAACGATAGATGCATTTTCGAAATTTGGAGATTCAAGGATTTCGGCAATGCATGCTTGGCCGACTTTTCCTGTGGCACCGGTAACAAGGATACGCATAGAACTAGAAAACACTTCAACGCGGTTTTGAGCAAGTCAGATAAACGTGAAATGGATAAATAGTTTTAAGATGAACACTTCATTAGCCATACAAGTATGATTGGTGTTTTCTGTGTTGATTAGGCGTAAGAGGCCTTAATTTTAACTTAATGAATCTTGTAACGTTTTTGCCAAGTATTCTATGTCANTTTCTGAATGGCTTGCAGAAATGGTGATTCTAATTCTAGCTGAGCCCCTTGAAACTGTTGGGTAGCGTATTGCTGGAGCTAAAATTCNGGCTTCCAGTAGTTTTTTTGAGANTTCTAGAGACTCTGATTCGGTTCCTATAACTATTGGGATTATTGCTCCCTCAGGTTTAGAGATCCCTAGAGCATTTGATAAATTGGCAATATTATTTTTAAGAGTCTCTCTTCGATCATCACCTTCTGCCCCTCTGATTAACCTAAGNCCAGCCAGTGCAGCGGCTGCCTGTGAAGGCATAGGTGCTGTTGAATAAATAAAGCTTCTTGCACGATTAAGAATTAATTTGATCCATTCTTTAGATGCGACAGTGGCGGCACCTGCGGCGCCCGCGGATTTACCAAAGGTCGTCATCAAAAAATCCACTCCATTGCTTAGGTTTTCTCTGTGAGCAAGACCCTTTCCATTTTTTCCAATTAATCCGAAAGAGTGAGCTTCATCTAGTAGCAATAACGCATTATATTTCTCCTTCAGTCTAATGATTTCCCTTATCGAAGGAGTGTCCCCGTNCATGCTGAATATTCCTTCAGTTACAATTAGTGTACGTTTATCTTTCTGATCATTTCCGCTAATTGAATTCAGGATACGCTTTAACTTTTCGACATCATTGTGAGGAAACGTTCGAACCGTGGCTCCGCTTAGNCTAGAGCCGTCTATGAGAGATGCGTGGCACAGTTTATCTAGAATGACGGTATCTCCTTTTTGAAGTATAGACCCTAGTGTTCCTAGTGCGGCTCCGTACCCATTAGCAAAGAAAAGCGAAGAATCCTTNCCAAAGAAATCAGCCGTTTCTTTTTCAATTAAGAAATGAGGAGTTGTTCCTCCTGAAAGCATTCTAGAAGCTCCTGATCCAATGCCATATGACTCAATTGCTTCAATGGCCGCTTTTTTGATGCTATCGTGTGTCCCCAGTCCAAGATAATCGTTGGAAGAAAAATTCAGTAAGCTTAAGTCCTCTGAATTAAATGTTCTGCCAGTGGCTGATGACCCATATTTGAGTTTGCGGTAAAGATTTTCTTCCCGGAGCTTATGAAGTTCTGACCCAGGATCCCGCATTTGCCACGATATGAAAGGCTATATTTGTTAACCGCTTGCAGCGGCTCCCTCTAGTTCTCCGCCTCCAGAATGGGCCAGTTCCTGTAAATCTTCAGGCAAATAAGACTTAAACCGCTTCTTATCTATGGCTTTCATGTACGCTTCGAAGGGGCTGATGATTCCGCTCTTAAGTTTTTCCCAGATAGCCTCGTCCATGAATTGCATGCCTTCAGATTTTCCGCCAATAATAACATCATAGAGCTTTTGAGTTGCTCCTTCTCGGATGATGGCGGCTACTGCTGAATTAGATACCATAATTTCATTCACTGCAACTCTTCCAGGTTTGTCATGTCTTTTACAAAGTAACTGAGCTACTACACCTTTCAATGAGGCGGCAAGCATAGTCCTTATTTGGCTCTGCTGATCAGCGGGGAATACATCAATTAATCGGTCAACGGTTTTACGCGCATTATTTGTATGTAATGTACCAAACACAAGGAGACCAGTTTCCGCGGCAGTGAGAGCCAGAGATATAGTTTCTAGGTCTCGCATCTCGCCTACAAGAACAATGTCAGCATCTTCACGAAGAGCCGCCCGAAGTCCGTCTGCAAATGTAGGAGTTTGGATTGGGACTTCTCGTTGAGTAATAATACTCATTTTATTGTTATGAACAAATTCGATAGGCTCTTCTACAGTGATTATATGGCGGGAAAAGTTTATATTAATATAATCCATTAAGGCAGCGAGAGT
>PAPL01000086.1 GCA_002708885.1 Verrucomicrobiales bacterium
TGGATCATTAGGAAATCTTGAATCTAGATATTTTAAGATCAGTTTATTGGCCTTGCCTGGAGTATTAGTGACTAATGCTATTGCCAATTTTTACATCGGAACAAGAAGACCCGGACCTGTTCTCACGTGTAGCGTCATCGGGCTAATACTAAATTTCACCATCACCTACGGCCTTGTCCTCGGNNCTGGCCCCTTTCCAAANTATGGNTTCGACGGCGCTGCTTGGGGNACAGTNATCGCAACAATNATCGAATGCTCNATTTTGTTNATACATTTCGNATGGGCCAAATCGAATAAATCATTAAANACCAAAAANCCCCCGANGTCCTTGGAAGGAATAAAAAGGTTGTGGTCATCNGGAATACCAGCAGGGATCCAGGGAGCAGTCGACATNCTTTCATGGGGAGTACTTGTGGGCGCANTGATTTCCTATTACGGAGAAGANGCCTTGGCAGCAGGGACCATACTAATGCGTTGCATGCAATTGACATTTATGCCAGCAGAAGGAGTCGCCACAGTNGTACTTACCTTAGTTGCAAATTCCGTTGGGAAAGGCTCNCACGAAAGGGCNCGTGCTCATGTAAAAACATGCTTCCGAATCAATTCAATATTCATGCTCACCGCAGGNATTATTTTATATATTTTCCGTCAACCTATAGTTTCCTTGTTCACTAATGAGCCTGAAGTGATAAGCATTGCCTGNGGAGGAATGCTCTTTGTTAGCCTTTCTCAATGGTTCGATTCGATGAACATTACTTATCTTCATGCACTCCAAGGCACCGGCGACACTAAGTGGACTTCAGTAGTTAATGTTTTCCTTAGTGTTTTGATACTGGGTGTGGGCGGCGCCATCGCAGTGAGCCACTTTAGAGAACAAGGATCACTTGTAATTTGGTCTCTTGCCTTAACCTATATAGCATGTCAGGGAATACTCTTCTGGATGAGGTGGAGATCAGAGGCCTGGCGCAACATCAGACTCAGAAAACCTGCTCAGTAAAATCACTAAAGGAGACGGTGCTGATAGGAGACCCTATTCAAATGCATCACCATACATGAGAGCGCGGCCCCGCCTTTTTGATACTCGCTCAGATTAAACAGGGCCAATTCAAACCCATTTTCTGCAGAGATGTCTTCGAGCCTCCGGTTCTTTGCCAACTCGAGACGATAGGCATCGGTGCCCCTTTTCAATTCATGAATATGAGATCCATTAAGTATGAAGTTTCCCAGACGAACAGAATTACAAAGGCCAGGGAGCGCCTCTTCGCGGGACACATCTATTATCTCAGTATGCTTTTCCAATTCTTTTATCTCATCCGAGGCTAATAACTGAGTGCAAACGACTGTCTTCTCATAAGTGAGCGGAAATATAGAACAATCGAGGTGGTATAAATAAGGGTCAGTTTCCTTTACCTTTATAATTTTCATGCCGAACTGATCCTCTAACTGCTCATAAGTTTCTTTCTCGGAGCGTATACCGTACCCACCAACATACACATTGTCATAAAGGTGTTTGAGCTCAGCCTCTCCTTCAAACTTCGTCTTTGGAACGATCGTTTTATACCCCATGGATTGAAAGAACTTCACTCCCACTTCTGTTTCTCCAACACGTGGCCTTGACTGGTAATTGGCCAAAACGACCGTGTCTTTTGCTGGCAGATGCTCAAGTAATATTCCCAAGTTCGCTGTAAAAACCAGATCCTGTAACGCGCAATCAGGAGGAACCGGCAACAACTGTACTACTCCCCTAGATGAAAGGAATTGATAGAGTGCCTGGAATTGCCTGTATGCCTTCTTGGGATCAACTTTGCGCTCCGATTCAGTGAGATCCTCCATCCATATATTGTTTGGTTCATTTGTATTATAGGATATTGGAGGACACATAAGAAATGTTGGGACATCCAAATGACTGAGGTTCCATGGTTTCGAGGGTNAGGTAGAATCCACCAATGGTTTCNGAAGCACCTTTCGGTCTTCCGCAGAACGTTTATTAATCTGTACTTTAGAACTTAACATTAAACTGCAAAGGGACGGTTTATTTTCAACAATGGGTCAACTCCTGCCTCGACATGATTNCCCTCTTCAAGCAAAAGCTCGAATCCCATAGCCCCATCAAGAGGAATAATTAAATCTACTTGGGATCCATATCTTATTTGGGAAAACCTCTCGTTCTGCTGATAGGCACGGTGATCACTCAGATCAAATGGAGTGATCGAATCGACATCATAATCAGCGATCTGTAATATGTAGTAACTGATCCCTAAATCCAAAGTGTCGATCTTATTCAAAACTCTTTGATTNCAATGAAGGTACCCGGCCGCNTCATGATCAATTGTAAGGTCATCTACAATGGAATTTTCCATCGCGAGCATCGGCTTATTATAACTGTCTATAGGCTCAAGCTCACGGTAGCTCAAAATTCCTGGATAAGGAATTCTGTTAATATGCACATCATAGAAGGTCATAAANATACCAATTACGAGGCTCATCTCAGCAGAATAATTAGGATCCCTGAGCGCTTCTTTAAGAGTGTAATTCTGTCCCTTGATTTCAATCACTGAATCATCTTGCCTCACCCTCCTCTGGTAAATAATGACCCCGTCAGCTGGAGCAAAAAAATAATCAGTGTCTGACTGGATGGACCTCATCGGGTCACGAAAAAAATGCCTCTCTGAGAGCCAACGCACTGAGCGCCCCCTCACTTCGGAAACTTCCTCATTTACCCAATCTGCAAGTATCTTTGCCACGTCAATAATCTGAATAGTATGATAATTTAAATTAATTAATTATCTGGATAAATCAAATCATATTTTATAAATTTATTAAATATGACCGCTAAATTCCTCTCATTTNTGAGAANNTCATGNNNATATCAAGGTTAANTATAGAGTATTTTAAAAAAGTTTTTTATTACCTNAAATTCAGGAACAGTAAATGAACAATGAAANGAAGAGACAANTGNGCCGTCAANGACTGTCCCGAAAAGNTCNATTACCAGGAAAGCGGATCCATTGAATAAAAGCTCTTTAAATGNTCATAAACCTTAGGATAACGCTCCTTAAGTTTNTTTGGCTTTTCAAAAAATGTTTCCGTAGAAACNGCAAAAAATTCGGCAGGGTTCGTTGCTCCGTACGCATCAATTACTAATTTTTTTCCTCGACGGTATCTCTCGCCATGACGCTCATATGCCGCCTCGAATGATTTGGCCCAGTCCCTGTGCTCATCGGTAAATCCCAATAACGGAGCGCCGTCCGCAGATCCATCATTCTGATCGAGTTGATGAGCAAACTCGTGAAGTACAACATTCTTACCATCACTAGCTATGGCTGGACCACGCAAAGTATGGACCCAAGACAGTATGACTGTGCCACTTCCCCATGACTCCCCCAAACGGGTCNCCCCTCCCCCCACAGTGCCATCATCATTGATAGAACTTTTACCACTGTACATGTCAGGATAAATTAAAACTGTCCTGAGTNCGTCATAGAACCCGCACCTGCCATTNAGTAATAACAAACAGGCCTGGCCGGCAATGGTAACACACATCTCTTCAGTCAATTCTTCTAGACCACCACAAGCCTCAAAAGACTTCTCTGCCATAAATACATTCACATAGGAATTCAGCCTCAATCGTAATTCGTCCGGCAATTTCCTATANAGTTTAAAATTCTTTTCAAGTATCGCCTCCCACTCATTAGGAAAGGCCGAGTTAAAAATTTTATCTCGTAGTATTTTATTTTGTCCGGAAGATCTGTTTATAGCCCAAATAACAAGACCAGTAACAAGTATTGTTCCTACAGTAAAAATAATAGTTGTGCTCGAATCCACCTAGAAAAACTATAGGTATAAATTTCCATGTGATTCAATCAGTAATTGTCATTATCTAACATTATCCTTAGGCAAAGGAAAAATTTGCCCATCTCACAAACCGGGCTCTAATTACCCCCATTCATTAATATCAAATATCGTAAATTACTTAGCCATCCTAGTCACCAAATGAATGCACCTNTAATTCTACTAATTACTTTGATCAATTTATATNTTCATGGACTTGCCTCTGCTAAGGGAACAAAGGGTTCAGCGCAAGCCAAGACAGTCAAAGTGTTCATTCTCGCCGGTCAATCAAACATGGAAGGGCACGGTCTAATTAAAGGTCGACCAGGCCAGGTGGGCACATTAGAACAACTCACNAACGATCCTAAAACTTCAAAACAATACAAAAAACTTAAAGACAGCAGTGGAAACTGGAAGGAGCGAAATGATGTATGGATCAGCTGGCATGATAAGAAAGGAAATCTCGCAATTGGTGGTTACGCTGGCCGCGGCTCAATTGGCCCCGAACTTGGCTTTGGTTGGGCAGTCGGAGATCATTTTGACGATCCGGTTCTCCTCCTGAAATTCGGCCCTGGAGGCACAAGCTTGGCTGGGCCNTGGAGGCCTCCAAGCTCGGGCAATAATGGCAACAAAGAGAGAGGAGAAGGCATCGGAGATAAATACGATCATTTAATTTCAAGCACTAAGCGCCAATTGAAGAACTTAGGCTCCGAATTTCCACAGCTCAAAGGACTGAAATATGAACTGGCCGGATTCGGTTGGCATCAGGGGTGGAACGATGGCTGTAGCATGAAAGACTCTAAAGAATATGAATCAAATATGGCAAATTTTATTCGGGATGTTCGTAAAGATCTTAATGCTCCCGAACTTCCTTTCGTGATTGCNGGAAGNGGGTTCGGAGGTTGGGAGCAGAAAATTGACCGTAGATTAATGATTATGTCTGCACAAAAGTCAGTCGCAGAATCAAATGAATTCAAGCAAAATGCAAGATATGTAGAGACGCGAGGATTTTTCAGAGACGGACCAGTGTCCCCAAGACCAATCAGATATCACTGGTGCTGTAATGCTGAAACTTATTGGTTAATTGGAGATGGCATGGGAAGAGCCATGGTCGAAATTCTTAAAAGCGTAACAGTAAATTGATAGAACCATAGCTCATATTGATCGCTGAACAATCTACTATCCACTCGTAGCAGAGCCGGNCCCATAATTTTATGTTTTCANTATTGCCTGAATCAGAAGGCTTTGATATTCAAAACGCTTTTGCGTGCGCTCTTGCCTCAAAGGCCGCTTACCAATCACCTGAACTCATCGGGCATCAAATCGGTGAAGAATGGAAAGTCCCCAATGTTTTACCGTTTAATTTTTCAAATGTGCGCGGATTCATTGCCGCATCAGAAGACTATACCCTCATCTCTTTCTTGGGTAGCGAACGTGACTACGAAATTTGGCAGGAAAATATAGATGCCAGTTTTATTGAGGGTCCATTCAATCAGGGTGACCGTGTGCACAGGGGCTTTAATAAAGGAATTGAACAGGAAATTATAAATATTGAATCTAAAATGATCAATGTAGGTAGTAAAAATGCTCCTATTTTTCTAACTGGTCACAGTCTAGGAGGAGCCATTGCGAACCTTGCTGCTGCGTACCTCTATAAAACGAATCATCCCATACATTCAGTGTACACTTTTGGCGCTCCCAGAGTCGGCTGTAAAAATTTTAGAGATATCTACAATAGATTTGATAATGGAAGAAGTTTCCGAGTCGTGAATAGGCACGATATTGTTTGCAGAATACCCCCTAGGGTATTGCGATACAAACACGTCGGAGAACTGTACTATTTAAACTCCGAGGGAACGATTCATAAGGGCGTTAATTCTTGGAAAAGATTATTGCTTTACCTTGACCCTTCCGGAAAAGAACCGAAAGCGTACATCAAGGAATTAGNTAAAAGATTTCCGAATGCCTTAGAAGATCACTCAATGGATAAGTACCTTGAAAAGATCCGCTTGCTGAAGCATTCAGCGGATCTATTTTAATATCAGTCACGAAGAAACACTGGCTCATCGGGAGTCGAAGACGAAGGACAATAGTAGTAGCCTCCCGTATCAAATTTCAATAATCCCTTCGGGCTCTTCAACTTATTACGCACAATAAACTCCGCCATCATGCCTCTAGCTTTTTTCGCATAGAAGCTTATAAANTTATATTTACCATTTTTAAAATCTTTAAATGTTGGAGTAATTATCTCAGCTTCTAAGTTTTTTTTGTCTATCGATTTGAAGTACTCATTTGATGCAAGATTAATGAGTACTTTACTCTTAGATTCTTTAATGGCCGCATTCAAAGCATCTGTAATTTTATCCCCCCAAAAATCATAAAGGTTATTTCCTCTCCTATTGGCAAGACCAGTTCCCATCTCAAGGCGATAAGCTTGAATAAGATCAAGCGGGCGCAATAAGCCATAGAGCCCACTGAGAATACGGACCCTAGTCTGCGCAAAATTGAAATCAGCAGCTCCCCATTCACTAAGCTCAAATCCGGCATAAACGTCCCCTTTAAAAGCCAGCAATGCTTGTTTCGCATTATTCGGTCTGAACGGTAATGCCCAACTACGATAACGGGCATAATTCAATTCAGCTAACTTCTCACTAATGGACATCAGTGAACTAAGATCGGACTTGCTCAATTTGGTAAGATCTCGAATCAACTCCTCAGAATCTTTTAGAAAATCTGGTTTCGTATATTTTTTAGTAAGGCATTGAGCCTCAAAGTCCATTGTCTTTGCTGGTGATAAAGTAAGTATCATTATTAATATTTTTCAGGATCTACTACGGATTAAGCACGCATCACACCTAATTCAAGGCCTCTTGCAGAAAGAACTTAAGAAGACGTAGCGTTTTTCAATTTTTAACACTAAAATCCTAATCAAAATAACAAAAAATAAAAAAGATTATGGCCCAAGCAATTATGGATCCGGAAGAGGTCCGTCGATTCGCAGAAGAACTTAAACGCTTCAATGAAGATGTAGCTGCTCGTTCGGCTTCCCTACAAGCTCGATTCTCCTCTCTCAGTAACACTTGGCAAGATCAGGAACAGGTCAAGTTNTCAGAAGAATTTGAAGGNATGATGAAAGCGTTACGGAAATTCATAGAAGTCTCGCAAGCTCACTCACCTTTCCTTCTCCGCAAGGCTAGGCGAATTGAAGAGTACCTGGATCAACGCTAATAGAAAATGGCAGACCAAGCCAAAGTAGCTTCGATCGATTCTTTGCAGTCGTTCCGTAACAGCCTCGTGATTTTCATGGANANGGTTTCCAAATCAATTGACGAAGTNGGCGACACGGTACGCAGAACAAGGCACTGGGTTCAAGATGAACAATACAATTATTGGATCAGTGAAAAACGCAGAAGAGAGCGAAAACTGGAGCAAGCCGAGCAGGAACTTTACAGNTCCAGACTTTCCACCTTGCAGGACACTAGTACCGAGGCCCAGATGAACGTGAGGAAAGCGAACAGAGCCATTGAAGAGGTAGAAGAAAAAATTCGGTTAGTGAAGAAATGGGCACGGGATTATGACAGCGTTGTGGAGCCTTTGGCCCGTAGGCTAGACACTTTACAGGATCTAGTAGCAACAAAATATCCAAAAGCCATCAATTACCTTGCCCGCACCATTGAGACCTTAGAATCGTATGCACAGCTCTCGTCTCTAAGTNGTGGACCTANAGAAAATCCCAGAAAGGACTCAACAAAATAAGCCCTGAGAATCGGCTCAATTAGATAATAAAATGTCAGTAAAATCGACTAGAGGAACAATCAACAAGGCTGTCCGTGATTTGAATGTGAATTGGGAACAATGCAAAAACTATTGGNCCGACGTAAAAAGTAAGGAATTTGAAGAAAAATATATAGCACCTTTACCGGATGCGGTGACAGCAACTTCAAGTATCATTGACGAAATCGATAAAGTTCTAAGTAAAATCAAACGCGATTGTGAGTAATCAGCCTTCAGGAATCAACACGGCATTAGAAAGAGTCCGTCAATTCAGTTCAGCTGTAACTGATTGCGCAGAAAGAGAAATTGCCATTGAAAGCGACCTCAGGCTGAGGACAGCCAGAGCAAAACGAGTGTACGAAGAGGCACTGTCTGATCTCGATACATTGCATAAAGGGAAGTTGGCTGAGGCTCAGTCCAACTTACATAATCATACTGAAAGGGCCAATGCCATCCATGAGAGCAGAAAAGCCCGCATCGAACAGGCCTATTCAAATGCTTTGAGTAAATCAAGTGATTCCCTAGAAACAGAAAGGGGAAGAAAGATTTCTGAGGTTCAGGCAAAGACCCTTGAGGCAAAAAGAAAAAAAGAAAATGAGTTGTCTGAAGCAAAAAAAACACAGACAGAAATCGATAATATCTTAAGTAACCATATCAATGAATTCAAATCATTGAGGAAGAGAATCCTCGCCTCTTTCAGAGGGTTCCCGTTTCTGTGTAGAAAACTAAAAAATCAGACAGTCAATAAAGATAATAATAATAGTTACCAAGATGAAGCTCTGGACCTTCCCAAGATTTGTAAAGATATTGGGGAAACAATAAACAGTGCAAAAAAAGACCTCGCAGGTTTTGAATCTAATATCATCCCTAAAATTTTTCGTTTTCTCCCTCTTCAATGGTTAGGCCCTATCACTGCTATAGGAATTGGCCTAGTTGGCTATTACATTTCTGGGTGGAAAGAAAAAGAGGAATATCTAATCACTTACGGAATTGCATGCTTATGCATTTTCATATTATGGATCATCAAATCACGATCATCAAACACCGCGAGAATTTCAGCAGAAAAGATCTCAAAGAAACTTCTGCATATCCGCACTTCAATAGTTCAGTGCGATGAGGGGCGCAATTCCTGGATTAAAGATAGAAAAAATTCAATCGAAGATAAATTAGAAAAATATATTCAAAGCCTTAACGAGAACCTCGGATCAGCAATTGAAACTGCAGAGGAAGCAGGCATGAGAAAACCAAGAAAACTTGAGAACCAACTCCATAAACTTAAAGAAAAAAATTCATCTATTCATTCCCTAAATCTAGAAAACATTCAAAAATCAAATAATGATTCCGTCACATCAGCAACTAGTGATTTCGAATTAGAACAGGCAAAACTGGGAAGGGAGCGTGACGCCGAAATCGAATCAGCTCAAACCGAACACAAAAATAAATGGGAGGAATTGGTTTCAGAATGGGAAAATGAAACTCAAACTATTGTAAAATGGCTAAGTAAAGAACAAGACGCCACTAATAAATTATTCCCACCTTGGGCGGAAGAATGGATGAATTTCTGGACACCTCCTGAAACGTTTCCTCATTGCGCAATGTTGGGTTCGCTACATTTAGACCCTAGCCTCTTTGGTGAAGGCCCACCCAAGAGCACACGCCTCCAATTGCCTGAAACTGAAACTCTAAAAGTTCCGTTAAACATAAAATTACCTGATTCAGGCTCAATTCTATTCGAGACGGAATCTTCGGGATCCAGTAAAATAGTAGAACCAATTAATAATCTTATACTAAGACTATTGTCCGTTTCTCCTGCAGGTAAATTAAGTTTCAGTATCTTTGATCCGATTGGCTTGGGGCAGAACTTTGCAGGCATCACTCACTTAGCTGACTATGAAGACAGCATCATTAATAAGCGAATCTGGACTCAACGAGAACAAATAGAAACTCGCATCATAGAGCTGAATGAACACATGGAAAAAGTCATTCAGATGTACCTAAGAAATGAATACGAAACGATCACTGAATATAATAAGGAAGCAGGCAACATCGCAGAAAAATATCATTTCTTAATCATTGCTGACTTCCCAACTAATTTCTCAGACGCTGCGGCACGTGGACTAATGAGCATCGCTGCGAATGGTTCAAGGTGCGGAATATATACCCTGATTCATTGGGACAAACGACAACCATTGCCTGAATCTCTGAACATTGATGACTTACGGAAATCAAGTATTCTCATTGAACAAGATAAAGAAGACAATATTTCATTGGTTAACGGATTAGAAAATGGAACAACCTTAAAACTGGAATCTCCACCCCTCAGCAATGACGCCATTGATTTTGTCCAACGAATTGGAGATGAAAGTAGCAATTCGAACCGGATCGAAGTGCCCTTCAGCCACATTATTCCTAATGATGGGGAATATTGGTCTGGAGACACCTCTGATGAGCTCAAAGTTCCAATCGGCAGGAGCGGCGCCACAAAACTTCAATACTTGAGCATCGGCAAAGGCACTAAACAACATACTCTTCTAGCTGGTAAAACCGGTTCAGGCAAATCGACTCTGTTTCATGTAATGATAACAAATCTCGCTCTTCATTTCAGTCCCGAGCAGGTTGAATTTTATTTGGTGGATTTTAAAAAGGGCGTTGAATTTAAAAGTTATGGAACCAAAAAACTGCCTCACGCTAAAGTCATAGCAATAGAGAGTGACCGCGAATTCGGCCTGAGCGTTCTCCAGAAATTGGATCTTGAGCTAAAGGAGCGAGGAGAACTTTTCCGAAAAGTCGGAGCTCAGGACATATCTGGATACAAGAAATCTAGCGGTGAACCAATGCCTCGAACTCTTTTACTGATAGATGAATTTCAAGAGTTCTTTGTCGAGGATGACAAAATTGCACAACAAGCATCTGTGTTGCTTGATCGTATAGTTAGACAAGGCCGCGCCTTTGGTATTCATGTTGTGCTAGGTTCACAGACACTTGGCGGCGCTTACTCTCTTGCCAAAGCCACTCTTGGCCAGATGGTCATTCGCATAGCTCTTATGTGTAACGAAGCAGATGCTTATTTAATCATGGACGAAGGGAACCCGGCTCCCCGTTTATTAACACGACCCGGTGAAGGAATATATAATGATTCTGCTGGCGCCATCGAAGGCAATAGTCCTTTCCAAACTGTCTGGCTTTCTGAAGAAGAGCGAAACTCACACTTAGATCATATAACCTCACTAAACCAATCGGCAGGAAATCCACAAGGTTCACCGATCGTATTTGAAGGCAATGCCCCTGCTGACGTTACCGAGAATTGGGAACTAGCTGAATTATTAAGTCAACCTGAACCCCCATCTCCAATTAGTCCAAAAATATGGCTCGGTGCACCTAATTCCATCAAAGGCCCCACAGAAGCCATCTTCCACCGCCAAAGCGGCAATCATCTTCTGATGGTCGGACAGCGTGATGATGCAATTGTTGCCATTATGAACATAGCTATGGTTGCACTTTCCGCTCAATTCACCAAAGAAGGCATAAGCTTCATTTTCATAGACAGTAATCCTCAGGGAACACATGAAAGAGATTTAACTGAAAAATACATCAAATCAATACCCTCTAAAATAGATACTAATTTTGATAATGATGCCGGAGATCTCATTGCCTCGATTGGACAAGAAATGAATCGGCGTGAAAACTTAACCAGCAAAAATGAATCCCCCATTTTCATTTTTATCAACGGTCTTCAGAAATTCAAAAAATTAAGATATGATGAAGAGCTCGCATATTCTTTTGATGCCTCATCAAAAGAAGGCAATCCTGCACTTACCTTAAATGACATCATCACAGAAGGGCCTCCCCTAGGAATCCATCTCATCGTTGCGGTTGACAGCTATAACAATATCGGAAGAACTTTGAGTCGCAAAGCGCTGAGTGAATTTGAAATGAGAATACTCTTTCAAATGAGCGCCAATGATTCTGCCGCCCTCATTGATTCAACTAAAGCGAGCGGCATCGGAATGCACCGCGCCCTATTCTACAGCGAACAAGAAGGTTATCTGGAAACATTCAGGCCTTATCACATCCCCAATGATTCTTGGATCCACGAAAAGACCTAAAAACAATATCGATGGATTCAATGCGGCTTTGACAACCCGTTTAATAGACATAAAATCCACTCCTCATGAGCGAGAAAGAAAGCAACAAGCACCATTTCCAGGCAGAAGTTCAGCAACTACTGGACATCGTAATTAATTCATTATACACCGACAAAGAAATCTTCATTAGGGAACTAGTATCGAATGCTGCCGATGCTCTCGAAAAATTGCGGCACACTCAACTAACTCAGAAATCGGTACTGGATCCGGAATTAGAATTAATAATCACCATAACAACTGATGAAGATAAAAAAACAATCACAATAGCAGATCATGGGATCGGAATGAATCGAGATGAATTAACTCAGAACCTAGGAACCATTGCGCATTCCGGATCTAAAAAATTCATCAATTCATTGTCAGAGTCTGACCAAAAAGAGACTAGTCTTATTGGGCAATTCGGAGTGGGCTTCTACAGCGCATTCATGGTCAGTAATGATGTGAAAGTGGTAACCAGATCATGGGAAAAAGACTCCAAGAGCCTATCTTGGGCAAGTGACGGAAAAAGCGGCTATGAGATCCAAGAAGAGGAAGAGCAGAAAAGAGGTACTAGCATAGTAATTTCCCTCACAGATGAACATGAAGAGTTCTCCAAGGAAGAAAGGGTCAAGAATATCCTGCAGAGCTACTCTAGTTTTGTTCCTTTCCCAGTCCTCCTCAATGGGGAAAGGATAAATACAGTCGAAGCCATATGGATGAAACCCAAGTCTGAAATTACAGATGAGGAATACACCGAATTCTACAAATTCACCGCCAAGGCATTTGACGACCCTCTGTATAGGATGCATTTCTCTGCAGATGCTCCATTAATGATCAATTCTTTAGTGTTTGCTCCTAAAGAGAACCCCGAAAAACTCGGGTTCGGACAAATTGATCCTGGAGTTGCTCTTTATTGCAATAAGGTACTTATCGACGGAACTCCAAAGGGATTACTTCCTGATTGGCTTAGATTTCTAAAAGGTGTAATTGATAGCGAGGACCTGCCCTTAAACATCTCAAGAGAATCGATGCAGGACAGCGCTCTAATCAGAAAATTAAATAGACTAATTACTAAGCGTTTCATCAAATTCCTTGAACGTGAATCGGCCGCTGATGAAGAGAATTACGAAACATTCTATAAGCAATTTCGCAACTTCATCAAGGAAGGCATAATCACTGATCCCGATCATCGCGATAGCCTTGCAAATCTATTAAAATTTGAAACATCACTCGAAGAGCCTGGCAATCTAAGTAGCCTCGATCAATACGTTACTAGAATGAAAGAAGGGCAAGATAAAATTTATTACCAGATCGCTCAGGACCGTGCCAGCATTGAAGCTGCCCCTTATCTGGAAGCGTTTAAAGCCCGAGGCCTAGAAGTTCTCTTCTTATATGAAGCCATTGATGAGTACCTCGTGGGTCAACTCACCTCTTTCTCCGAAAAAGAACTCGTTTCCATTGATCGCGCAGACCTTGAATTGGAAGAAATCGAAACAGATGGAGATGGCCTAGATGAAGACTCAGCATCTGAATTATGTGAGTGGATAAAAGAAACATTAGGAGAAAGAATTGCTGAGGTTAGGTCAAGCAAGAGGCTAATTGATAGCCCGGCCGCAGCACTAACACCTGGAGGAGGTATGAGCCCGCAAATGAAGCAGATGATGCAACAGATGAATCCAGATTTCTCTCAATCCGAATCAGTGGAAATTGAAATTAACCCTCGACATAATCTCATCAAAAAACTTCAAGAGGTTCGTCAGGAACAATCTGATCTAGCATGCATGATCGCGGAGCAGATTGTGGATAATGCTCTACTCTCTGCCGGACTGCTTGATGAGAGTAAAGACATGGTCAATAGGATTTACGACATCATGTCAAAATCCCTCGATTAGGACCCGTGATATAGACCATAACGTTCCCATTGCACTGCCTTCGTAATTGCAATGCAATATGTTTAAATGTAAAAGAAAAGTCTTAGAGGCCTACCGGAGTAACAGGAGTTGGAGCAGGCACTTTTATGCTTTTAATACTCTCAAGCTTTTTATGATCTTGATCAGTAACTTCCTTGAGTTTTTCAAGGTCCACTCTCTCATCCTCAAGCTTAGCCTCAAGAATGCTAACTCTTTCCTCTAGGTTTTCGATTTTTCCTTTAAGGATTTCAGTTGTAGTTTCTTCTGCCATAATATGCAGCTATTTCAATGCTTCTTTCCCTCCCTATCAACGCCCATTGAAGCAACATCAGGCATTGATAACGAGACAGTTATGTCCGTTAATTAAAATTATTATGTTTTCCACATTTCAGCCAGTAAAATTTTTCAAAAAAGTGAGGCCAATTCTCTCTTGAGTAGTTAGAATCATTTAATAGTTTAAAAATATGCATAAAATATGCTTAGTAATTTTTCTGGCTCTGGCTTGTTCTGGTTGCGCAAAATATCAGAAGCAATGGGAAAAAGCCCAAAATGAAATTCCACCACCACACAACAATTTGGAAGGTTCTTGGATTGGTTCCTGGGAAAGCGCGCCAAGTGGTCATGGCGGTAAATTGAAATGTATTATCAAAGAATCTGATAAAGGCCAATACGAATTTCATTACTGGGCAACATGGGCAAAAGTGATCAGCGGAGGATTTAGGATAACATGCAAAGTTAAGAAGCTAGATAAGGCATGGACCTTTGAGGGAGATAAGGACCTTGGAAGTCTGGGCGGAAATTTCACCCACAGCGGAAGTGCCACTCCCAATAAGTTAAAAGCAACGTACAAATCTGACCGCGGAGATCATGGCAGCTTCACACTTTCTCGTCCAAAAAAAGGCAATTAACTCATGATCCCAAAATGAGCTAACCTGCTAATCTCTTCCATGGTTGTATTGCCAGCCATCACTTGTAGCATCCCTTCCTGATAGAGTGACAAGACCCCATCCTTTGCAGCCTCTTTCCGCATTTCAGCCATAGGGGTTCCAGAAGCTATCATTTCTGCAATATTTGCATTGACTGGGCACATTTCCATCAAAGCGACTCTGCCCAAGTATCCAGTCCCGTTACATTCATCACAACCTGATGACGCGAAAACAGGATCCTCCATCGGACTTTTAATAAGGCCATTCTTATAGAAAAATTCTTGGAGTTTTCGTGAAACAGGCACTGGTCGCTTGCAATATCCGCACAATCGTTTTACTAAGCGCTGAGCCTGACTCAGGGCAAGCGCGTCAGCTAACAGATACGGTTCTACCCCCATCGATATTAGTCGCGAAACGGCTCTGAGCGAATCATTTGCATGCAAAGTTGTCAAAACTAAATGGCCAGTCAAAGCAGAATTAATAGCCGCCGTGGCCGTCTCCTCATCTCTTGACTCTCCCACTAATATAACGTCAGGATCGGCCCTCAGGAGGGCCCGTAAACCAGTAGCAAAATTAATGCCATGAAACTCATCAGTTTGGGTCTGATTTATACCCTCTATCTCATACTCAATGGGATCCTCTATCGTATGAATATTCATATGATCTTCATTGATTGAGTTTATAAATGCATAAAGAGTGGTCGTTTTACCTGATCCAGTAGGCCCCGTGACTAATACGAGGCCCTGGTCCCTCTTCATTGTCGAATTAACTATGCCCAATTGACGCTCTGACATATTCAATTCACTCAGTTCCTTGATACCATCTTGCTTATCAAGAAATCTCATTGTTAGCTTCTGATTTTCTTTCCTGCAAGGCACTGCCGACACACGAACATCAATACGTTTTTGCCCAATCTTCAATCCGAACCTTGCGTCCTGAAGGTCCTGATGCTGGTGCCCCATGTTTGAGTAGTTTTTGAACAGAGCAATGAACCTCGGTAACTGCTCCTCTGAACAGGAATGGATGACTTTCAATGAACCGTCAATCCGCGCTCTGAACCGAGCCGTGTTAAAGTACTTTTCCACATGCAGATCTGATCCCCTACTCGAAATGGCCCTAAATAGAATCCACTTTAACACATCTTCGGGAGCAGTGTTAGGATTAGACGGATTCAAATCGGCAATGTCCACCGGATCAATCTCCAGTAAGTTCTGATCCTCAGAATAATAAAGCTCACCGGACTCAATGATGTCTTGCCTTTGAACTCCCCTGCCCCTGCTCCTTGCTATGGCTGAACGGATCGAATCGCCATCAGCCAAAATAGGTATTATTTCGACTCCCTCATGACCATCTGACAACCATTCATCTTCGAATCCGTATACCTTTTCGTTTTCGCATAAAAGATACAAGATACCATCACCTTCATACATTGGATAAACGACATGTTTTTCCAATAATTGATCTGAGAAAGCGGTTTGGTTTGGAGCATCGTCTGGGTTAAAGCATGGCTTGCCATTCAATAAATAGAAAAAAGCCACTCCATAATGCCGTGGCAATCCCTTATAATCGGTTGGACTCATCACCACAATCCCCTCATTCTCAATAACCAATGCATTCCACTTATCTTTTTCTGAATCAGTCAAAGGATAATTGTTAATGAACCAATTCAATATTGATATTGGTTCAGCAGATGCGGGAGGAGGCAGTATATCTTCAAGTGGGCTAATTGCTGATAAGGGCTTAAAATCCAAACGAGACTGAAGGTCTTCGAATATCGTCATGTAACTCAATTTGGATATGACAACTTTAACACATAAATAATCAGGAATTCCCCAAGTATCATCTGACGCAGGATTAAAATGGCCTAGTATCAGTAATGGCCCAACAGTTCCTATCGGAACCCAGGGCTCATCGCCAGAAGGCATTCGACCTATTGTTCTTAGTAGGTTCTCTGCATCAGCTGAGCACGATTCGCGCGGAAGATGGACAGGCGGAAGCCCTGATTTAATAGCAATTTGATCCATGTCTAACTCTTCAGAAGAAGATTGCTTACTCTCACCGGCTCCTTGATGAATTTCACTTCCTTTCAAGGGGTCGTCCTGCAATTTTTCGGATGAATTACCATCAAAATCCGTAAGCTCCGTTACCAGGAACCTTGAATTAGAACCATACTCTTCAGGATTATTCATTTTTTATTTCTTTAAATTCAACGGCCCGCAGGTAGGAAATCTTCAGGGAATTCATAATTTAGACCATAATCAGATCCATCGAACTTCACCCATACACCGACACCGTATTCGCCCGGCCATATCACAACGAACTGGTTACCGTTCCATTGAAGCCTAAAGTCTGAAACCGAAGAACTCACAACAGGATGCCAGTCTTGTCTTAGGAAGGGAGACCCTGGGGCAGGATCAACATGCCCCCTCCACTGCAAGGTCCTTATTATAGAAATCTCTTCAGCTGCCAGAGAATCATCAGCCTCTAGCTTTATATCGTAATTGAGCTGGCTATGCTTTTTAACTGCTTTATTCAGAGTCTCAGAAAAATCCTTAACTAGAACCTCCTTTGAATTACTGAGGACTCCACTGAGTTGCGGTATAGCGATACTGGTAATTATACCCAACATCGTCACTACAATCATCAGCTCTACGATGCTAAAGCCACGAACGCGATTAACATCAATTAAGTACTTTCCATGATTCATATTTTAAATAAATTGAGGGATTCCTTTCACCTCGATCAGTCAATAATAAATTTCGCCATAGGGTCCCCTGAGCTGAACCTTGGATATTTTCCCAATATCTGTCGGTAATGATATTTGATATCCAGAGGGCATGTATTCGAATAAGTTAGAAGGGGCGAAGGCGAGGTAAGAAGACAAGAGGCTGTACCGACCCTGAGCATTGGACTGCCGATTCCAATATTCATTCGCATTTTCATGCCCATTCGCCTGCACATAACTGACCAGTGCGATATTAAGCGCCTCGGCCCTTGAAATTGCCATGTTTGTTTCGCTGTCCTGCTTCACAGCTACAATGTTGGGTATTGCAAGAAAAGTAATGATCCCGATTATTGCAACAGCAGCTAAGACCTCCACCAAGGAAAATCCATAGCATCTATTGCAGGTATTTATTTTATTTTTCATTTCTATCAGGGGAATAATTCTACTTTTGGGTAAGTGTTTTTGTTGTTTGGATCCGGATACTCCCACGCTGAAAGTGTTAAGTATTGGCCTGTCTTTTGCATCGCTCCGCTGATAATCTTATTTGACGCAAATGGGAAAGATGTACTCGAAAAATGCTCATAAGTATCCTCGTCCAAATAATCCCTAATCAAATCCAGCCTCCCTTGTACACCACCAGAACTACGTGAATTTCTTGGTATGCCTGGTGCATCTGTCCAATAATTCATTGCAAAATTATATTTATTTCTTACATAGGATACTGTCCGCTCCATTACTAGGTTAGGATTGTTAGGATCAGGCCTTTCATAACCTCCGACTTGCCCTGCGACCCAGTTATTAACGGCCGATTGAAGCGTTGCCTGTTGTTGCCTAGCAACCACATTTCTGGAGTCCTGAGCCGCATTAGAAAATGAATTAATGACAATTGCAGCCATTATCGAAACAATGCCGAGCACAAGCAATAACTCCACCAAAGAAAACCCGGCATTTGTCTCGGTTCCTATCTTTGATGTGTTCATCTTAAGATCTTTATAAGGCTAATTTATTAAGGCTTGTTGAATTAAGGGCCCCTCAACTGAACGCTGAGGAGCCCCTATCTCATACTTGATGATTTTAATTAATATTATCTTGGAGAATAAACGATCATCTTAGCTTGTGCATCATATGAAAGATGCTGAGACGCTGCCATTTTTTCTTCATCAGTAAGATTTGGAACCTTGAAAACAGTACTATCAAATCCAGAATCTTTACTTCCAGTTAGGCCAGGGCTAACGATCCGGTTAACGATCGCATTAACGCTCGATGACGATCCCAAATCAGCTCCAGCAGCGACTGCGGATGCACACACAGATGCAAGGTTCTGCGCATTGCGTTTAGCCTTACTGTTGTTGGCTTGATCTGTAATATTTCCAATAGTTGGTACAGCAATAGCGGCAATGATACCAATGACTGCTATTACAACAAGCATCTCCACAAGGCTGAAGCCAGCCTTAACGTTTTTGACTATATTTGTCTTCATAATGATATTCTTTTGTTAAGTATTTATTTGCGTGGCTTTTATTCGCCTTTATAGAGAATATGATTATTATTAATATTCTGCAAGTCTTTTTTATAATAATTATAGTTATTATGTTATTTTTTTATATAAATTTAATATATCCTAATTAATATAGATACAAATTTCTTAAGGCTTTAAATCCTATTTTGCCTATAAAATCAGCTAATTGCAGCTAATATTTGAATAACTCAGTGGTGAACCTGAACTTTGGCCGGAGGTACGGCATTATCACTCGAACTGGGTAGCATGTGTTGCCCAAGATTAAATATGGGGGAATAAATAGCATAAATGAGGAACCCAACGAGTGCCCCTAAAATTACAATGGTCACTGGTT
>PAPL01000087.1 GCA_002708885.1 Verrucomicrobiales bacterium
CCCCTGATACGTGGACTGATGGTGAAAGTTGGGATGATTGCAATTCAGCGCAAGCTTTCAATGAGGTTTTTCACCGCATTTACAGTTCAAGTTCGGAAGAAGACCCTGTTTACAGAGTAGAGCCAGGGGATAACTTTTTAGTTGCTGCTGCCAAAGACCAGATTCGGGATTGGCATCCTATTCGTGATCCTTGGTACTTAGATATTGATGGTAGGCAGACCGCACCTATCTCTATTTATTTTGGCATTCAAAAAGGTGTGTCTGACATAGATACAAACCTTGAAAATCATGCGCCTTACATTTCAGGGAATGAGAACTCGCTATTTAATATCAGTGCCGATTACTACCATATTTTTGGCCTAAAAATGAAAGACTCTGATACCGCTATCACGCTATCAGCACAAGTGAAAGGTATTGAGTTACACAATGCGGTGCTAATCAACACGCCACTGATAAAGACGGAAGGTTACAAAATGATTGATTGGATAATCAGAAATATAACCTTCATTGGTGTGTTAGCGAAAGTGTTAGATATACCGCTAGCTTCTAGCAATGTCTCACTACAGGATATTCATTCAACGGGGCAAGGTAATTGTGGTTTGTCAGTAGGTGCAGGCCACAGTGACGTGGAAGTAATAGCGCTCACTATTGATAACGAGTATCACCAGTTTGATGAAGATAAGACGCTTTATCACGGCGTTACTTTTGATGCTGGTAGCAAGGCAAGAGCTCGCTATAACACAATTAATGGTTTTAGCGGCAATGCGTTTATTTTCAACTGCGAAGTCGATGTAAAAGGCCTAGTGTCAGATAAGTGCGGTGCAGGTATTTACTTCGGGGAATATTCCACTGGCCGTGATTGCATGATCACATTCTTACGTCAGATAGAGGGCGAAAGCTATGCATACTACTTTGCTAAAGGCGGGGAGTTAAACAACAGCGGTTGCAACCTAGATGAAACCGGAGGATTAGGAATATTTGCCGTAGAGTCGGGAACGCTCACTATCAATGGTGGAGACTACCAAGCACGATTGCCATTACCCGCCATCTACGCCAAAGGCGCTTGCACCGTAGTTCTTAATAACGTGACTATTAACGGTGTTCTATATAACGAAACGCTGGATTTTGTTAAAGGTGAAGCATGGAGAGGACAAAAAGCAGAAGTAACGCTTGACTCGCTACCTGTGTTCGCAAACAAAACGCTTCGCACACCTTACATGCACATTCCTAATATTGCTGATGCTGTAAGCGTCCAAGGTTCTTCTACACCATTCAGTTCTTATATTGAACTAGAAAGCGGAGCAAGGTTGCTTGTCAAAAAAGAAGGGGCTGTTTGCTACATGCCTCTTGATGCTTGGCTAGGTATTGATGCGCCGGTTATCGATTCATTTCGCTATTCGACAGAAACCGAAATATTCGTACATCAGTTTACGATTCACCCTTCGCCAGAAGTCAGCGCATTGGTGATAGACCCCAGTGAGTTTAATAATTCATTAACTGCGAATTACGCTTTTGAAGAAAATGAGGTGTATCAAGTATCACTTAAAATCAGTGAACTAGAATCAGGTTCTGTTACCCCTTCTATCGGCACTGCCAGCGGTCAATACTCACACTCAATTGAAGGCACTGAAGTATGGTTGATTCGTGCGCCAGCTAACGCTTCACAAATTACAATTAACACTAACGGCTTTAGTGGAAATATTTCAAACGTATACGTTAGGAAATTACTTCGCACAGAAACGCCAGCCGTACCTACTTTAAGCGCCGAAACTAACGGTAATAATGTAACGCTGGATTTTGAAGTATTACCCGTTGCACGACTTCGTGACACCGTAGTCGCAGACGTAATCAAAAGCGGCGTTCTCGATCAAAACAGCGAAGATGGCTACCGTTCTTCGGACAATACCAAGCATTACCGATTCGATAATGTGTCTGTATCTGGCAAGCGGAACGGTATTACGCTGCGCGGCTCTGAGTCGCTAGAGGTTAATCGCATGGTATTTACTGGCGGTTATCCCATTGACGGTAATAACGCTAAATGGCAAGCAGGGATTGTGAGTGAGCAAAACAGTGGCCCGTTTACCAAAATACAGCAGATTTGCTTTAGTGATATTGATTTAGGATTGCCGAGTAACTACGGGGATTACACCGACAACAACTCAGATGCCGCGTTACACAACGGTAAAACCAGCGGCGAAGAAAGCTTTAAATATTCAGCTCACCATTTCTCTAACGTTTTAAAAAACGGTTCAGACGCGGTGATGGACGCGAAAAAGCATGTAGAGATTAATCACTGTGAGTTGGTAGGGGCATGTAAAATGCTTCGTATACATAAACATGCTTCTTGTACTGTAGCCAACACCCAATTTACACACGGATACGGCAGTAGAGAGGTTTTCTCAGCAGATGGTGTATCTACTGTCTTAGAGCAGTGGAATTGCTACGTTGAAGACCGTAGATGCGTTACTGTAGACCAACTAACCACCGACCAAAAAGGGCACAGTGATTACGCTGATAAACCTTCTATCTGGTTTAAAGCCAAAAGCAACCACGTATTAAAAACCTATCCTACGTTACACCCTTACAACCGCGCAGCAATGACGGATATGGAATTTCAGGTTTCAAATGACTCAGGCTCAACATGGCAACCGTTAGATTTACCACAAGTCGGCCTTCCTGGGGTTATAAATATTCTTAAACGAACAGTTAACTTTTCTTCAGGCACATACCAGATCAGATGCCGTTGCCTAAACGGTGCGCTAGTTGGCGCATGGTCTAACACAATTTCAATTACAGTATAGAGAGAACAGGCGAATGGCTTTAGAAACATTTGATTATCCTGATGGTACAAGCGGGGCAGCTATCACCGGAGCGACGGTCTTAAACGGCGGTTTTGAGGTGCAAGAAGGGCAACTTACAGGCACGGCAACGGGGAACCGGCTTGCATTCAATTCTCAGTATAACGGAATCCAAACCCTTTACGTAAAACCTAAGCAGAGTTCAACCTCAAATGCGGGTATATTCGTTCGCGCCACAGACGCAGATAACATGATTTCATGTCATTTTCGCTCTAGTGATGGAGTGGTGAGAATTGAAAAGAAAGTAGGCGGTGCAAGTGAAACAGTTGTAACGTCGAATGTGGATGGGTACGGGTTTACCACACCAAGAGAAATCAAAGTATCTCACATAGATGAATTCATAAAGGTCTACATTGACGGTAATTTAGAGGCTACTTGGGAAGATGATAGCGGTCTTACTGGCACACTTTCCGGTGTAAGAATGGATAGCAGCCATTATGAGGCAGATAACTATAAGTATCAGTCAACACCATTTCCCGTTGCTAACCCTTCAACCACTTACGTACAAAGCGGCAAAGCAATCTCAGCGACAAAACTAGGCTTGTTACTTCCAGTGCATAGTCAAATGGTGGCTGATGGATATGCAGAGGAGTTCTGGCCTTATGTGGTAAACGGTGAAGATGTACCTAACTGGCCTTCAGCTAAATACCCACTCATCATGTATTCATCGCCCGACCACAGCGCTAACGATGATTCAGGGATTTATGTTCGCGTTTACAACTCAGAACTTGGCGCCATGACAGATGGTGCATCATGGGAAGAATGGCAGAACGTATCGAGCAGAACTGAGTTTTCCCATATCAACAAAAAAACGTGTCCAATCTTTGTAGATTATCGTTACAAGCAAACAGAAACACCCACCGTTAAAATTGTGGATGGCACTGTTTATATGTTTTATCACAATAATGGTGTTTACGTTGGCCCCAATGCAACTCAAAACACAAACCTTGCGGTATCTACAAACGGTATTGATTTTTCTACCGATACGGCCAAGGCTATTTCGTATGATCCTCGCTATGAACAAGGGGATGGTCATACTGGTTATGCGAGAGTTAAAGATAACCCTATTACTAAATATCCTTACTCGCATCTTTCAAATGCAACTCACGGTGGTGGCAGGTCATACACTGGTGCTTCGGATGCAATATACGGCTCTAATGATTTACGGGCGTGGGATGAACTATTTGTTATTGGGCGCGGAACACACACCAAAATCACAGATTCAGCACCTAGTGGTTGGGGCGTAACATGGATTTACATGATCCACAGCGTTGAAGATATGATTCGAGAGGGCGCATACTGGCGCGTAACCTTCAACCTAAGAAAAGATATTGTGGGGGATGGTGTAGCAGCACCTTACTTAACCATAGAAGTTCTAGTGGATAATGATTTTTACGTTGTTTCAGAACCAAATATTATCGCCCCGCTTGGTGCGGCTGGTGAGTTTGACAGTCAAGAAATGCAGAACCCTACACGTTTCACCTATGATGGAACACAGTATTGTGTTTACAAAGGTTTCTCTGACGACGATGTATCATCTATCGGCCTTATGCAGTTACAAGAGGTTGATTATGATTGGCAGATATTCAGAACGCTTGCGGATAAAACGAGCGTTCAGTCTTTCACTTCATCTAACTACGCTGGGCTAACATCAAATACCACGATTACGCAGAACGGGGAATTTGTAAACTTTACCATCCCTGCCAATGGCGATGAAGCTTATGTGAAAGGTCAAAGCTTTACGCCTTCAAGTAGTGATGTGAACGACTTTGTAATGACTCGCCATGCTAAAAAGTCCGGCACAAACACGCATGGTATAGCGGGTTTTGTGGATGACCCTGAAAACGTGCAAAACGGTATTGTTCTTCGCTGGCCTTCGGACTCAGATGGAAATAACTTATTAAAGTTAGAGTTAATCGTTGATGGAGAAGTTACAAGCTATGCAACTAGAAAAGGCATTGGGCGAACCAGCGAAACAAACGAGTTCTACACTTCAAGGCAAAATTATGGAATACGTGTAGTACCTAATGAACGTTATGCTGAAGTGTTGGATGGTAGGGCTGTAATATTTCAAGTTGATACACTTGGGGTTGATTTTACGCAGTCGATGGTTCCAGCGGTAATCTTTAAAACAGACGGTGGTGCTGAAGCCCTCAGCGAGTTTGAAAGCATGGAAGTAGTTAGTTACTCAAATGCTGAGCGACAAGTGGCTGACACAACAGCCCCAGTAGTTACGAACAACGGTCCAGCAACGTTAACTTTAACCGTTGGTGACACCTATACGCCGGATTTCAGCACTAATGAAGGAACGCTGAATATTGACAATCCTGTTGACACTGGCACTGCAGGAACCTACACCGTAACCGCAACGGCAACAGATGCAGCGGGTAATGTGGGTTCAGCAACGCAAACTGTTATCGTTGAAGCCGCGCAGCAAGTAAACCAACCCCCAACCGCTAACGCTGGCCCCGACCAATCGGTAGCTGCAGCAACGCAATTCACGCTCGATGGTACGGGTTCGCAAGACACTGACGGCACTATAATTGAATACCGCTGGACGCAAACCGCTGGTGATACAGTAACTCTTAACCTAGACGACCCTGCACGACCTACGGCTAAGTCTCCCAGTAAAACAACCGCGCAGCGCTTAACGTTTCAGCTTGTTACTGTGGATGATGAAGGTGCAGAAAGTAGTCCTGGTACCGTGAACATCGATGTGGCCGCGTTCGCTGTTAGCGAAATGCTTAAATTATTGGATACACGTCAATGGACTGTGGTTAACGATGGTTCGGTGCAAGCATTTGAAGGGCGCTCTAACCGAGAAGCGTTCCGCTTCCTTGTTACCCCTAGCGATGGAATACAAACCACTGCAGAGGGTTACTTTTTGTTTGACCAACCAGGTGTACATGCTGTCGAAGTCATATCCACACCAACGTCAAAAATAAGCTCTGTCGACGACCCTTACATGATACGTGGTGACGTTATCGCAGCCAGAATTGGTGATTTGCAAACGGATGAAAACGGTAATTTGACACTGACATTCGTGCTGTATGTCACCGACGATAAAGACGGTCTTGTAATGACAGCCAAAGTCATAGAGCCATATCAGAAAGCGTCTTATTTCAGAAAGCAAGGTTAGTGAGGGCATAAGCATGTCTTATCAGGTAACGCAGTTGAACGATATTGAAGTTGAAGAATACATAACAGCAAGGATTGTGCGACTGAAATCACCAGAGGGCGTGTTTAAATTTATTGCTCAATCTGAAGGGGTAGATGGCGTTACCGTGTACCTAGGGCACGGTAACCTATCGCCGCCTATAAAAGTCGCTATTCGTCAGTGGGCTGAACTACGAGGAATAAAGCACATTGATTGGGGCCGAGGTCGCGAAGCTGTTACGTCTGTGAAGATAAAATAGACGCCACTATTGCCCTAACACTGCGCGTGTCCAATTGTCAAAATGCAACCTGTTAACTTCTACGTTATTTAAACAGGTAAGGTAATGGCAGACATAGACAAAACAGGGCCTACAAATTGGTTCTATCACAACTCGGGAACGTTAATACTGTCGTTATTAATTTTCCTGAGTAACTTTGTGTTTGAAGATATTCAGTCAAAAGACAATCAGCTGCAGGAAGAAGTTAAAAAACTCAATATTCAAATGGCCGAGCTTAAAGCTAGCATTGGGCCAATTATCACCACCTTTAATCTGGTTAATCAAAAACGCTATACCACCGAAGACGCAGCGCGTGATCAAGAAATATGGCGCCGCCAGCTTGAAGAAGTCAAAACGCAGATGCGTGAACAGCAGCTGGTGAACAAAGACATTAACGATCGCCTGGTCAAAGTAGAGTTGAAATTTTGAATATTCAGCTAATACGGCACGAGACCGACGACCAAGGTACACCAGGCAATATCTACATTGGCCCCTGGTCTGCACACACTCTTGAATTGCCGTGGCGCAATAACTTACCCAATCTTAGCTGCATTACTGCAGGCACGTACTCAATGCGTTTGGTGAAAACCCGTAAACCAATTGGTGGGCGCTCACACCTTTACCTTATTGAAGATGTGCCAGAACGAAGCGGTATTCTCGCTCATGCTGGCACGTTTGCCGGCAACAAAGAAAAAGGCTTTAAGACTAGCGTTCTAGGCTGTGTATTAATAGGTTACCGTGTCGGTACCTATCAAAACCAACGCGCCATTTTCGATACACGCAGGGCAATAGGCGACTTCAACAACATTCTTGCTGGCAAACCAGCACGCATAACAATTATCAATGCTTGGGAGAAACAGCATGATTGAGTGGATAGGTGACGCATTAATGGCGGTAGTAGGTGGTGGGGCAACGGGTATTTTAGGCTCGGCAGTGCAAAGCTTGTTTCAATACAAAACCCGGGTATTGGATATTGAACAAGAGAATGTGCGCTTGGCACACGACGCGAAGATGGTAGAACTAGAATCTACCGCGAATCTGCGTATTCTTCAGCAAGAAGCCAGCGCCCAAGCTGACAGCAACGCTTATGCAATGCAAACCGTAAGCTACGAACACGACAAGCGCCAATACATGCCAGAGAACGGGGCTCCAACATGGATTATTGGCTTACTTGGCATAGTTGATGTGATACGGGGGCTAGTACGACCTTCATTAACGGTTTACGTAGCTGTTGCAATTACTATTATTTTGGTAGAAGCCAATGCGCTGGTTGAATCAGTCGACGGACTGGGTGAAGACGTTCGTTTAGCTGCAGCAATGGAGATTTGGCGAATGGTGGCGTACATCGCCACCACTATATTCTTTTGGTGGTTTGGGCAAAGGCCACAAAAAAGGGCTTAGTGAACACTGGCCCGTAGCGCGAACTCTATTTCAGTGGGAGTAAGTTCAGATGCGGGCTTATGCATTTCTTCCAGCGTTTCTACCACTTCCATTTTCGTGGCTTTATCCAGTTTATCTGCAATATGATGCTCTTCGGCGTACATGATCACCATATTGAGTACTTCCAATTTATCGTCAATGGTAAAAGTGTAGTTTTTAGCTTTAAGACATTCCATAGATGATTTATTGTCACATTCCCAACGTTTAACGTCAGTAAAGTAAAAACTCTTACCATCCTGCACCATTAGGTCTACGCCAGATTTACTTACCAATCCCTTGTGCTTGTCGTCGCCCAGTAGCTTATAGGTACCGAACTGACCACGGCTAAATGCCATTGCATCAAGTTGCGTTAAACTGAAACTGTGAATGTCACACCCCTTTAATGCCTCGGATAATGCCAACGGGTTTCTGCACGGGCCATAGAGTGTTTCTATCTGCTGATATTCAATTGACTTGTTTTTAAATTCGAACGTGGCTGGCTGTACTAACACAACAGAAGCCATACTGCTTTGCATATCAACGGATAGATATGCAGTGTATTGGGCGTCTTGTGCGTGAATAGATAACATATTTTCGAAGGCGTCTGCATTCGTATAGCTATCTAACATGAACGGCGTGCCTTTCCCTTCCAGCAACCAATTCAGGTTTACATGCTCAGTGCGCATGATAGCCGTCAGAATGTCGGTACCTGGCACCACGTTACTTAATAATCGTGCGGCCGTACCCGATGATAAGCCCAATTTTTTAGCCCACGGCGTTATTTTTCTGTCAGCCAACATCCATTCAAGACGCGGCGTAAATTCTTTTTCGTTTGGATAATTCATAGTCTTATTCAAAATCGGTATTAAAAATCCCAATAAATGAATTCAAATCCCAAATATTGAACCTATAATAAACAATGTATTCATTTGTAAACATACTAACTCAAAAAAGAGGATTTCGCAGTGTCTAGCGTAAAAAACAAACCTATGTGTTTTCGCCCCAGTGCTGAATTAGAAAAACGTATTAAGGCGGCCGCTAAGCGTGAAAAGCGCTCTAACTCGCAAATCATTGCGCTGGCTGTCGAGGCAGGTATTCGTAATTTTGAAGCCCCTACTTCAGCTGCAATTCAGGAGTAACCTGCATGCCTTCATTAACTGAAGTAAAGCACAGCAGTGTGCATTCGGCTGTAAGAGAAAAGTCTAAAAATTCACATGCCGACAAGGGCCAGCTGAGAGTCAGACTTTCATGCAATTCTATCGTGGACAAAGACAGCAACGGTTACAGCATAACGTACATGCAGTCTGGCCGTTATCAAATGGCCTACGGCTCGTCGCTAAGAATTAGAAATTTTAAAGTGAGCTTGCCTGATGGCGATGTAATGAAAGCGTCAATGTTCTTCATGTTTGATGGCTGCATTGCGTTCGTTCAATCCATTTCAATAAACGACTTCACAGCGTTATTTCACGCATTTAACCCCGAGAAGGTAGACGATGAACTGAATTTGCTTGGTACAAGCGAAGAAGAGGTGATTGCCACGAGCACGGACCAGGTGCCCATGGCAGGAACTAACAATGCATAACCATGAGGATGATCTAATGCAAAGTCCAAGGAATTATAACGCAGTTTTGCATTCTGCGCACCTGCTACTCAAAAGCCACCCACACGCTGCAGAGGTGTTTGCATGCGCACTGGGTAAGACGGCCAATACAGTACGCAACGAACTAAACCCCAATCTACCCAGCTACAAGCTAGGACTAATCGACGCTATTGAAATGATGGCGACCACCCAATGTTACTCGCTGCTTTATCAGATTAACGCCATGTTGGGTTTCGTTGCTGTGCCCGTCGATGCTAGCCCGAAAGTAGAAGGTAAATTACTCGACCAGTTTTGTTCGTGGCAAGCGTCAGTAGGGCAGACCTGCCAAACCATTTACGACGCAATCGAAGATGACGTAATCACCCCAACCGAGCTCAACAGCATTACCAGGGCTGGCAATATCAAAGTTGCCCACTGGTTCAAAATGCAAATTGTGCTTCAAAACAAAGCGGAGGCTGACCATGGCTCATTCAAACGTTGAAATGTTACCTGTGCCTGCAGCTAATGCGCCACAACGAGAGCAAGGCGAAATGTCACCACTTCAACTGCAGCTCATTATTAAACGCCAAAAAATGCAGCTTCAAGTTCAAGAAACCATGCTTAAAGCGCTGCTTAATCTGCAATACGCAGAGCTTAACGAGCGTCAACGTAAAGGCTTGCACGAAATTGTGCGCATCAATGCTGGCATGTTGAAAATGGAGTTGCCCCATGAGTAACGAAACCAACATTCCAACCGCATTGCGCAAGGCTGGCATTCGTTCAGTAAGCACGAACTGTGGTGCCAATCAAACTATTGCCCTTAAGCCTGGTGCATTAGGTTTATTTTTTGGCGATGAACTAGCAGAACGTTTACTGGCAAAGCAACAGCAAAAGGAGCGTGCGCATGGCTGAAGTTAAGAGTTTCACCCGTGAAGAAGAAAAAGTGCTGTTTAGCACCATCCGTAAATTTAAAGACATTGAAGCAGAGCGCGACCTTAACTGGATGCTATTAATGCGCTATACGGCTCGTCGTGTTGAAACGGTGCATTTGCTGAACGTAGACGACGCGCTGCTAGCGCTAGATAAAGGCTACCTGCACATTGCCTCACACATGCAAAAAGGGGGTAAACAAGGCAGCAAGCGCGGCTTAAATAAGAAGCAAGAAATTTACCTTGTCGACGCGGCCCGTCGTGCTCTTGAAGCGCTGCTAAAAATTCGCAAGCGAATGATTGCTGCGGCACCTGAAAAAGCGTACGACGATACAGCGCTAATTCTATCTAGACGTCGCCAGCGCATGAGTATTCGCAGTTATCAGGAGCGTATGACGCACTGGTGTAATGTTGCCGGCATCGTAAAAGCGTCACCCCATTGGCTTCGCCACACGTGGGCAGTTCGCCGTTTACAGAATGCATCAACCGGCGCAGCGCTGCGTGAAGTGCAGGAGGTGCTAGGTCACGAGCACATTACGACCACTCAAGTTTATACACAGCCCAGTCGAGACGACATGCGCAAAAGCATGCAGGAGGCAGCCCTATGATTTTCGTGAAAAAAGCGTTTAAGCCACTGCGCGAAGAAATTGCGAGTCAGCGTGAACGGTTGCTGGCCGACGCCAAGCGACGTGAGCAAGAAGACAAGTTTTTAGAAAACCAGCGCAGCCAAGGACTTATTCACCATGAGCAGTAATTACATATACAACCAGCTTGAAAACCTGCGCACTACGTTTGCCAGGGTAAATTACTTCCCATTGCAAATGCCTGGCATGGGGCCTGTGTATTTAGCCACAGTGAATTGTGAAGACAAATGCGCCGGCAAATGGAATATGCAGAAAAGCTACACAGGCCTGGTCACTGAAAAACATAACGTAGAAGCGATTCAGCAAATTATGCATGCAGGCGCGAGTACTCGCACTGTGAGCGAATGGCTAAAGGTTGGGTGCTAAGCAACATGTCTAACAACAACCCTTTTACACAACACTATTTGCAACAGTTAGAAGAGCAAATTGCTGCGACCGAAGCGGAGTTGTCGCAGCAGCTGAAAATGCTGAAAAACAAGTCTGAAGGGGAGTGGTGCGAATTACTGCCTAATTCCGAAGCGCTAAGCGATTTCATTGTTAATAACACAGAAATCATCGAAAAGTTCGCTGAGCTCATTGTTATAACGGGTGTATTGAAGCTTGCCCGTCGCTTAGAAACGCCGTCACCACTTAATTAAAAAAACGAGGTAAGAAATGCTGACGTTAGATCAGTTAAGAGAACGTATCACTCTGCCAAACGCTGCCGAGCGTATGGGCCTCACCAAAGTGAGCGATAACGGCGAACAGCAGCTGTGGAAACGCGCCCACGCAGAACGGCCAGAAATTACTATTGGCGTTAAGCATGATGTATGGCGCGACCGCGATAATCAGAACGGCGGCAACATCATCGACTTAGCTATGTGGGTATTCGACGTAGACTACCCAGCGGCAAATAAAAAAGTGCATCAACTGTATTTTTTACCGTTTTTAACGCTGCCTGAAGAAACCGAAGAAGCCACCGACGACATGGCTAAGCTGTCATATATCGCTGGCAAAAGCCTAGAAGACCAAGAGCGCTGCAGAGTTTACCTAAAAAATGAACGTGGCATTCCCGATCACATCATTACTGAAGGTATTAAACAGAAAACGTTAGGTTGGACAAACTACACCAACCCGAACGTCGCCCAAGGCGAACCGCACTGGGGCGGCGAAGCGGTAAGCTTTATCACTTATCAGCCTAATACCAAAATGCTAGCAGCTGTTGACTATCGCTACTATGTGCCCGAGCTAAACGGCGGCATGAAAACCAAATCATTAGGCCAAAAGAATGGCGTGTTTTGGATGCTAGACCCCCGTGCTCTGCGCCAAGCGAAAACTGTTTATGTTGTTGAAGGCCCGTTAGATGCATTAAGTATTGAAGCGGCGTTTAGCAGCGACCCTACCACCTGTGCCGTGGCGCTAAGAGGAACCCAAGTACAAGTAAACTGGCAGCTATTCTTGGGTAAAACCGTAATATGTTGTTACGACAAGGACGAACCTAAGCCAGATAAAAGAAACCCCACCGGACCCGACCGTTGTTATTCTGCAGAGGCCGAGTGGCGCATTCACGAAGGTTGCCTTGCAGCGGGGGTGCCTTGCTTTTTTGTCGACCGTAGCGAATGGGAATACGGGCAAGATGCCAACGACGTTTATAAAGACTCGCAAAGTAAAGAGCCCTTTAAGAAGCGTGAGCCGTGGTTAATACCAGGCTTAGCCGGCAACAGTGAAGATAAGCCGCACAAGCCGCGCTTATGGTTGCCCACTCACGACTACCAGCAGTACTGGAAATATCGTGTTAAAGACGACTTTACCAGCATGGCTAAAATGTCGAGAGACGACGACGGCCAAGAAAAACTAGAATTTGTTGATGTGGCTGGATTTAGAGTCGCAGGCTTAAGCCGTGTTGAAATAGCCAGTGCCAGCGCAACGACTACTGGGGAACATGACGACAGCCCTCACGTACAATTTGTTGCCATGTATCAAACGGCCAGACACGATGAAGCGCTGCAGCGCAGAGTAATGAACGACGAGCAGCTGCACAACTTAGACACCTGGCGTAAAAGCGGCCCTATTTATAACCCACGTGCGTTTTCTCGCATGCTGAACATATTCGAACGCACCATTGGTATAGGCAGTGTGCAAGCGGCAAACTTTGTAGGCCTGTGCTACCTGGCAGGTAAGCCAAAAGTAAATGAAGGCAAAGACTGCTTCTTCACTGAACCCGCACAGCAGAGCCCGTATCACAATTTTGCGTTTCCTCGTGGTATGCGTGGACATGCTGGGCAAGTGGTCGAAGCCTATCAGGAAACATTCAAGGACAACGCTGCAGCCAGAGCCCTGGTGTGGATAGTTGGCGCACAATTGAAACTTTATCTAGGTTTTTGGCCGCATTTTATAATGCAAGCAGGCAAGGCCAGCGGTAAATCAACGTTACTGAAGCGCCTATCACGTACCACGGGCATGAAAATTCTCAGTGGTCAAAGCATTGGTACCGAATACCGATTAATGACGTCGGTATCGGGTACTAGTCACCCCGTAGGATGGGAAGAACTGAGCGCCAAAAAAGCAGACGTTATTGCACGAGCCGTCTCATTACTGCAAGAAAGCTATAACTACACCGAAACAACCCGTGGCAGTGCACAAACCCCGTTCCTTATCGCCGCGCCTGTGTTACTGGCAGGTGAAGACGTGCCAGTAGAAAGCCTAACGGGTAAAACCGTGCGCACCGATTTAAGCAACCGTAAAGGCCCCATGCTTAACGAGAGCCTACCTAAGTTCCCAATGTATGAATGGATGGAATGGTTAGCGAAGCTGGGCCGTAAAACGGTGCAAGAAAATTATGAGATAGCACAGCAGAAGTGCAAAGCCTACAACCGTGCACAAGACAACGATAAGGGCGCCGATCGGATGGTAGATAACTATTCTGCGCTTATGACTGCATGGCGTTTGCTTACCGCGTTTACAGGTATCGAAGACGTTAACGGCGACTTCGAACGTGACCTAATTGCAGAAATGAACAGCCACATTTCAGACACCACTAACGACCGCGACCCATGGATTTGGATTGTTGAAATCATCATGGACGAAATTGCCGCTGGCCGTTACGTGTACCCCTATGTATTTGAGTGTGAGCCTCACAACGATAAAGAGCCACGTTACTTATGTGTGCGTGTTAAACACATGATGGCGCATTTATCTACCAGCGTGGCCCTACGTGAAAAGTACAACAACATGCCCGTGAAAACAGCGCGAGTACTTAAACACCAAATGGAGCAAGCAGGCGTTATTCACAACGACAGCGTAGTGCGCAGCATTAACGGTACCCGTAGCGGCCACATGCAACAGCTAGACGTTAAAAAACTTGAACAATACGGCATTAGCGTAACAGCACCAGAGACGCTACGTGCCCACAGAGAGCCGATGTTATGAAAGCGCAATACTTCAACAAAACTTACCCAGTAGGTACCCAATTTAAATATTTCCCTGTGAAGGGGAATTACAACTTTGAAATTGTGCGTACCTCTTCGCCAGCATGGGACATCCCTAGTAGCCGCCATGCACTTGTAAAACTATCTGGCCGCAGTGGGGGCGTCTGCGTGTCACATCTTAAAGTGAACTAACAACAGCCATTGAGGATTTTTTTATGATGTCATTTTTACCAAACTTCGGGCGAATGCCTGTTAGCGAAGAGCAGAACGTAAGTGTGATCCTGCAAGACGACAGTTTTTTTGAAGGGCCAGCAAAGGATTTTGAGTGGGAAGGCAAAGGGCCAAACGTGGTGGAAGGGTGGCGCGAAATGTTACCAGGTGAAGTACTGCACAGTGAGCACCGTTTACCTCACCGCAGAACCCGTATTTTAAAGAGGGCTTACAAGTGAAATTGATTAACGCTCTGTTAGCACTATTGGGGCTTGTAACAGTAGCGTCAGTGTACTTTAAAAGTGACGCACTACAAGCGTGTTTAATTCTATTAATTTTTATGATGCTGGTTGCAGAACGTCGTTCTCGCCATGTTCAACAAAGCAAAATGTGGAGGCGCATCAATGGCGACAAAAGGACTAAATAAGGTCCAGATTATTGGCAACTTGGGTGCAGACCCTGAAGTTCAATATCTACCAAATGGTACGGCTAAGTGCGTGGTTAACCTGGCAACTACCGAAATATTCAAAGACCGAAACGGTAACGCCAAAGAGGAAACCGAGTGGCACCGCTGCATCATTTGGGGAAAACGCGCAGAGATTGTCGGGCAGTTCAGAATTAAAGGCGAACAGCTGTATGTGGAAGGCAAAAAGAAAACACGCACTTACCAGGACAGCAACGGCCAAGAGCGCTCGATTTGCGAAATCATAGTTGACCAAAGCGGCGACGTGCAGCTGATCGGCAAAAAAGAAGCACAAGGTATTTAACACCCATGCCCGTGGACCAGGCGGGCTTACAAACTAAGGAACTAATGATGTCAAAAGTATATAGAAGATTTTTTAAAGTAACCGACGGGCCATTTGTCGACGCAATGAACGAGATACGAGCTCAAAACGAAGAGAACTACCAGCAAGCACAATCACTGTGTGAAAAGCATGGCGGCAAGTCGGTGATTTACTGGAATAGAGGGGGAATTGCTGCGTTTGTTTTTGATGAAGACCCAGGTAGAGACTGGAAATTAATTCGGAGAAAAGCACTCGATGAAATCGAAGGTGTAAAGGTGCTGCCTAAAAAGTCTTGTAAGAAAGGAAAGGAGATTAGTAAAGAGCTTGATGCCATTCCTAAACATAGAGATTTGAGTGAAGCATTGGCGGCCATTGGGCTTCCCAATAACTATCCCCTGATATTTATGTGCAGAGAAGGTAAAGCGCTATGTGCATATTACTGTGGTTCGCACTCAGAAAAAATCTACTTCATTTCAGTTCCATGGAAAGAAGTATCAAATGAAAAATTAGAAGCTTATAAGAAAGACTCTAATTCTTATGATAGCGAGCTTAAGTTTCTCACTGAATGGAACCCTCACGAAAGCATGGAAGAGGTGAAAGAGTGGGAAGTTGATAAGTACATGGATGAACTTAAGGAGCGCGCTAGTCATGCAAACTGAAATAGATACAGCCGAAATTGTTGTATGCATTGGCCTGCTAGGCGTGTGCGTTTTAAGTGTCACCTCAGATTCGCCAGACACAATCACCGGCGACATCGAGAACTGGGGAACCGACGACTGGCACGACCGCTTACCAAGGCATGTTAAGCCAGAAGAAGGTGTTTACACCATCAAAGCCGAAGTCACTTACCTAGAAGATATCGACGAATGTAAATACAACATTCTAGAAACTTCGTGGAAAGGCAAAGCTAACTAAAAGGGGTATATCGTGGAAAACAAGCTTGAAAAATTCTCTTGTAACTGGCGTCTAGAGAGTAGTCTTTCGACGTTTGAAACTACGCAAAAGGCAAGTGGCGTAGCAATTATTAACCTAAAAGAAGCTACCGAAACTTTCATGCGCTACATGGCGCTTCAAGATGGAGGTGTGGACTGGCTCAACAAAAAAGTTGGTGAGGCAGAGGCTTTCGCAAAACATATCTCAGGACAGCTAGAGAATGTAGCTGAACAAAACTAACCCCGTGGACCAGACGGGATAACAACCAAGGAACTAGCAATGATTGAAGAAAACCCATTTTTACAAGTAGGTTCACTACGCAACAGAAACAGTAACACGCTTCCCAAGCGCTCGAAAGAACGCAAAAAAGTAACTCGTGAACAGCGCCACCGCATTGAAGACTTTGAGATGGCAAAGCAAATGGGCTTAAAGGTGTGGGAGCTTTACGAATGAAAGCCTACGTTCTCATTGGCATTTGCGCAGCGATAAGCTGCGCTTGTGCTGGCGGCCTGTTAGTAGGCATGCAAGTATCAGTTCGCTTGTTTGCCTTCAGCTGTGCACACGAACCCCAGTGGTTCAAGAACACAATGCAGCATTTATCAACGGGCCTATTTTACTCTGCAGCTGTTGGCGCTATCTCGCTAATGCTGGTTATTTTTAAGGTGTGATCATGAGTGATAAAAACTTTGACCCGGGTATGGAAGATACCTGTGAATTAAAAGAGGCCTGGGCTGATGGCAAAAAGCTCTACTACGTTGAAGATATACCTGGCCTTTTAGAGCAGATTGCTAGTTTAAATAAGCAACTAGCAAAGGCTAATGAGCGTGTGAGGGAGTTGGAATCGGAATTAGATTTAAGAGACGTGAAGATTATCGACTTGCAGCATCAAGTTGGAACGCTGGAATTTAACCAAGTTACTCCCAAGGATTTAAACAAATTCGCCATAGAGAAGAAGGTTGAAGCGATAAATGAGGCTCTTGACTATTACGAAGAACTTAAAGCAAGTGAGGAGCCTATTGGCGCTGGGAGTATATTGCATGTTTGCTTAGGGCGCTTAATTAGCCAGCAAAAACAACTACGCAAGGAGCAAGAAAATGGGTGAAGGTTACGAAAGACTGTGGGCATGGTTTGGCCTATCACGCGCTAGCTGGTTAACAATGCCACGCGTTTTAATGCACCAAATGCCAGATGATTGGCAAGAGCGCATGGCTAAGCTTTGCGAAGAATGGGATGAAACGTGGGATTCTTCTGAAATGCCCAACCCAATTGTCAATGCTCAAAGCGATGGTAAGTTTGCAAAATGGCCTAAGTGGTTGCTCAACTATCGTCATCCAGACAAAGAGCAAATTGGGAAGCTACGCAAGGAGCAAGAGTAATGGCCATAAGTTCATTTGAGCGAGCAATCGACATTCAAATAGCTGATATGCAAAAAAGAGAGGGGCTGGCGGTTACTGTTGATTTGTCGAAGCCAGTAAAAACAAATCAGCAAATAAGGGAAGAGAGATTAACTAGGCAGCTTAGTTAAAAGATCAAAACAAAAAATGGTTCGTTTGCTTTAGCTGAGGCGGCATCTAATAGTAGACAAACCTGCCAACTACGCAAGGAGCAAGAGTGATGGCAGTAATAATTATATCTTTAGGTATCGGCGCTATGATTGGTTATTTCATTTGCATGTTTAAAGTATCTAAGCTTCAAAATCAATTGGCAAAGTTACGTATAGATGCGCTTCACGAGCAAAACAAAGAGGCGCTATTGCGCAAGTTACGCAAGGAGCAAGATTAAATAATAAAGCCCACAAATTAACGTGGGCTTTTTATTGCGCTTTTTGTTTTGGTTGTATTACTCTGAGTTTTTAAAGTATGGAGTAAAATTATGGAAGATGAATATCAAAACAAATACGACAACCAATCAATGGTGCCTGATAGCTTAAAGTTTATCGCCTTTCTACTGCTAATTATTAGCTTGGTCTTTGCTTTTCTATTTCTTCCAGAATATGAACGCGGCCAAGAGAGGAAACTTATTCACTACGTCTTTTCACTGTCCTACGTGTTCACCGGTTTATTTGTTTCATCTGTAATGTTTGCCTTAGCCTTTATTTGTGAATGCATGGACAAACGAGCCAGAGAGAATAAATTAGACGTTAACGAAGCAACAGTTCGCACTGCTCAATGAGGCAGTGCAATGCTGCTGTGTGGTCTGTACCGGTTTCTTCCATGCTAATAAGCATGGATTTAATAGAAGATAAAAGGCTGGATAAGAGAAAGGTGTTTTGCTGCATGTTTATTCCTTTAGTACTGCGCTGTAAACAATTCAATACTATCAGNCTAAAGNNGTACNATCTGTTAATTCAAATCCANATTACTAAACATTTNGCTATAAGCNAGNCNNTTANTATTCNNTTTTGCTNACCANGTTAAGTAANTANTGGGTAAAACNATCTAANGTTCTNTACCTNANANTNGGCCTNCANGCGCAGCACCACATTTGAATNGTNTTNAGNTTTAACCCCTCNATNGCCGATGGNTNGTTATTTTCNATAGCTACAACCGTTTCCCTGCTAATNCANAGNTTTTCTGCTATCTGTTGTTGAGTAAGCCCAGCTTCCCTGCGTAAAGCNCTTAATTGCTTNCCGTCAAACGACGGTGGCAGGCAAATCATGTNNACCTCNNNGCCAAACCGAACCCTACGAATTNAAACAGCCNAACAGGCTGCTGANGCGCATTATTTACATTTTATACGGGGGCGCAACTATTGGACATTGGACATTTGAAGCATTTATTNNNGNTATTTATCANCTANNNTNNTGTTTNTTATNNCTTATTTTTTATTGCGCTTTTTNTTGCTGTCAGTTTTGNTGTTTTTTCTGTCCGTTTTCAGCCGNTTTCTGTCNGTTTTGTTGTTTTCTGCNTTTCATCGTTTCTCTTATTATTATTATTTTTCTTTAAGAANNAATAAGATAAAGAAATATAGATAAAAGNGAGATGTCCAGTTTTAAAATCGTCACTGGTCGGAACTGTCCGAAAAAAAAGAGCATGTCCGTAAATTTTGGACAGTTTTGGACAGTGCTTTGCCCTTGTTCTGCGCGGCCTGCATCGCTAAAAAGGGTTAAATGTCCAAATGTCCGTGAAAATATGCCCCTGGGGATCCTTTAAAATGCAGATATTGGTGAATGAGTGGTTGCAGTTTAAACAGCTGAATGAAGGCCGTTCAGCCGAAACTATTAAGAAGTACCGCTATTATCTAACGCTCTATCTCGCATTTTGCGAAAAGTCGCTAGTAGACCCTTACGAACCCAAGCAGCTGCAGCTTGAACAGTTTACTGGGTTATTCCTGCATCAAATGAAGCTGGTACCGCAAAGCCGGCGAACTGCAGTGGCTGCATTGCGTGGATTTTATGAATACCTATTTAATAAAGGCCATACACACGTCAACTTTACCGCCTCATTACCTTACCCAGCCTCTTCGCAAAAAATCCCCGTCGCTATGGGCCTGCGTTCTTTCGAGCAGCTGCTACAAAGCTGTGACCTGGAAACATTTATTGGTATACGAGACGCTGCGATTATTGCGCTAATGGGTGGATGTGGTTTGCGTTTGGCTGGTATTGTGTCGCTAAACCTCTCTAACATTGTTTCTTATGAGCACGACGGTGTTGAACGTTTAGCTATTCGCGTTGTTGAGAAGGGGAAGAAAGAACGGCAGGTTCCTTTGCCTATGGAAGTGCAACTATTCCTGCGTGTTTATATCGGTCATCCTGATTTACGCCATATCGACCGTACACTACCCAATGGTGATCAGGTGTTATTCATCAGCACTAATAACCGTAAAGTTAAGCCCTGGGATTATTACGGTGAAAANAGAAGAATATCACCGCGCACTATTCAGAAAATGATTCATAANCGAGGCATTGCNGCTGGCGTTCCTACCAATCAGGCTCACCCTCATGCACTACGACACCTTACTGGTACCGAATACGCAGAGGAAGACNTAGACATTATTACCNGNCAAACNCTGCTAGGCCANAGCGACCCCAAGACCACAGAGATATATACTCAACTCGCATTACGTAAGCTAACTAAGCAAGTCGACAAGGGTAATCCACTAGGAAAGATTACTACTGCAGTAACGCCACTCCTTAACGCCCTGAAGAAATAACCTCTCACTATCACTATAGCGCTGGGCCAATTACCCCAGCGCTAAAGCAAACCCCTCTCTCACCAGAACCTAAAATTTACCAGAAAGCTTTACACAGACACGCCTTTGGTTCTTTTCTGGTGCGTGGAAATTATATAGTCTGTACCACCAACTAATAGATAATGAATGTTTGAGGGTGTGCGCAGCAACCCTTGAAACTCTCTTTTTAAACGGACAATAGCACTTTGGTTCGCGGTAACTCTTACTGCGCTTTATATACAAAATACGCAATACACAATCAAAACCACACGATAGAACACAGCCTGTAGCCACACTCATTTAATAAAAAGCGCAATAAAAAATAGAAATACAACTTAAACACACACTTACTGTACGAATATCCTGCAATCTACCAGCATCATGCATTATCATTAGAAGGGGTGGGGGCTCGGCAAGTNTAAGGGCTTTCTCAGATAGGGTAGGGTGGGTACCAGCATATCTGCACTGATTTTAAACTTCGTTATAAGGCAAAAATCATGAGTGAAAGCACGGCTGATATAAATTCGTTAAAAATGGCCGAACTGAACAAGCTNAACTTACCTAAGTTCTGGCGAGAAATATTACTTATCGCCGGCCCCGACATGTTTATAAAAATTTGGCGCGTCGCCAGCTGTCCCGAAAACCAGTGGAAGCAAGACAAAATTTACGTACCTTCCATCAAAAAATATCAAGAGTACCAATGCGTACAAATCATCAAATGCTTCATTGAACGCAACATGTCCTGCACAGAGATTACCAAAGAACTAGAAAAGCACGGAATGTCCCGTTCTCCTGATACAATAAGACGAATAGCGAAAAAGTACGAACTGGGGGAAGTACCCCTTAGATAGTGATTTTAGGAACTAACAATGACCACTTGTGTAATATATGCGCGTGTTTCCACTGCGAANCANGCCGAAAAGGAACTTCCTGTTCAAAGCCAAATAGACAAATGCCTAGCCCACGCTAAATCGCTCGGGGCCGATGTGAAGAAAGTATTCACAGACGAAGGTATCTCTGGCGCCACTGATAACCGTCCTGCATTCCAACAAGCCATTTCATACTGTGAAAACTTCGACGTTGATTATTTTATCTGTTGGAGTACTTCACGCTTTGCCAGGAATGCGCTTGAAGCAAAGCTAAATAAGCGACGATTAGCGAATAGCAGTACCAAGATAAGCTACGTGTCCCAAAACATCGACAAAGGCGACTCTGGCTTTATTTACGAGGGGATTTTAGAGCTATTCGACGAGTACTATTCTCGCCAAGTTTCACAAGACACCAAGCGCTCTATGATCGCAAATGCCCAGAAGGGCTATTTCAATGGTGGCTATCTAACATTTGGGTACCAAGTTGAAAAAGTACTGGGAGAGAAAAATAAGACCAGGCTAGTTCCCAACCCGATGGAAGTTGGCACTGTTAACCGAATATTNGAATTAAAGCTTTCTGGCTATGGTGGAAAACAAATAGCTGAGCTGCTTAACGCTGAAGGGCGTCTTAATCGTGGTAAGAAGTGGAATAAGACTTCAATTCTTGGCTTGCTGCGCAACGAACGTGTGGTTGGCCGTATCGCTTTCGGTAAAAAAGGCCGCGATGGTTCACTGCCTCGTTCTGAATGGATAGTGGTAGATAGCCACGAACCGATAGTTGCTTTCGAACTGTACGACGCTGTGCAAAAAACAATGGATAGCCAAACCCAAAAAGCGGTGCAAGAGGGCGGTTCACCCAAAAGTACTCGTTTCTTTACTGGCCTATTGAAATGCGGCAAATGCGGTAAGTCTATGAAGATAGAAAAGGCAAAAGGCGCGACAAAGACTTACTACTATTACAACTGCAGCACTAAACAGGCTGGTTTGGGCTGTGAAGACCGTAGAATTAATTCAGCCATATTCGACCCTTGGATGACTGATGTTATCTGCGCAGAAGTGCTTACAGAGCGAAATTTGAAAGANTTGCTATTGCAGCTTAACGACCTGTGCGGCTCTTGGGCGCAAAAAAAGCGAGACAGATGCAACGAAATTGTTCAGCAAATTAAAGAGTATGAGCGCAAGAACTCGCGCTTGTATGAACTATTGGAAGACGATGCAGGCATTTACAACGTGCAAGACCTTGCACCGCGTTTACGTTCTAACAACGAAACGATTAGGAAATTAAATACTGAATTAGCCGTGGCCGAAACGGAAAAACCACCACAGTTGGAAATTTCTGAAACTGACCTTACCGAATTGAGCGAATTGCTGGTTGATATCATCAAAACCACCAATAACCCGGGTAAAGTTCGTGAATTCTTTAAGACGTTTATTCACAGCATTATGCTGCAAGACAATGAAATTAAAGTGAAATACAGACCGGAGGCACTTATTACTGTGAACTCTGAAATAGTTCCCAGTGAGAGAAAGTGGCTCCCCGAGCCCTCCTTACTGGGAACTATTAACGTGCCAATGGTCGAATTTAGGCGTAAGTTGCCGCCACAATTGAGAAAAGCGGCATAGCTGTATATTTTTTAAATAGTTCCCCCTAATGTGAATTTGCCCTAACGCTGCTGGTTCTGCTGCACCAAAATGGCAGTATGAAAACGGACAAAAGCAAGTTCTTAGAGCCACGTAACCACATTACATTTAAATGTGATGTGTGTTTGCACGTGTGGGATTCAGAGCCCGAGGAAGTGGTTAGTGATGAAAATTTAGCTCACCCTTACCGTTATTTTGCCACTTGCCCGTCATGTAGAGCGCATTCGCAGCAAATTCCATGGCAGCGCGGCTTATTCAGCAGCTATGTAAAATCAACAGGCCCCAAAACACTGGAAGGTAAAGCGGCCTCTGCAGCAAACTTGGACGGCCACCCTACACCAGAGGAAGCGTTAAGAACGCGATTTAATGCGTTGAAACACGGCGCAGCGGCAAAGCAAGCGCTCTATTTTCCTGCGAAGCCTGGCAAATATGATGCGTGTGAAACATGCGATATNGATTTTGANTACTGCAGCCAGCAAGTGGCATGCATGCGCAAAACTGAATTATTTATGCGCCATCTGATCGCCATTGAAAGTCACGACCCAAAAATGCTGCGAGAGCACCAAGCGATGCAACAGGCTAACTTTGCTTCGTTAATGGATGACATGCTGATAAGCGTAATTAATAAAGGTGTCGTGCTAGAAACACCGGCATTCTCATTTGATAAAGACGGTGGCTTTCACCTTGCTCAGTACACTGATAGTGAAACTGGCAAGAAAACCACCATTATGGATACGAAAGCCAATCCGCTGCTTAAGCATATCTTCGACCTAATGAGCAAAAACAACCTTACGCTGGCTGATTTGGGTATGACGCAAAAAGTGCGTGAAGAAAATGAAATTCAAATGGGCCGCTTGCAGCAAGAAGGAAAAGATAAGCAGAGCTTGGCCGACTTCCAAAATAAACAGCATGAATTACTTGATAGCTTGCGCGAAAAAATAGTGAATTCTCAGAATGCGCTTAGCCAAGATGAAATATTGCTAGAACACAAGAAAGCGAACGGCGATGGCTGAACGTGTAACCGCAAAAGAAAGGCAGCGCCTGCAGCATTTGGCTGAAGCTGAAATTATGCGTTACAAGGGTGACCATTCCCTTTGGCATAAGCATGTTCACGACATAACACTAGACCCAATGCAGGTACTTAAGTGTTATGAAATGGATAGGTANCCAAACACCATCGATAACAGTTGCCGTCGTACAGGTAAAACCGCAGTTAAAGAAATGTGGAACCTCGAATACCTGGCAACGAATCCCGACCAAGAACTGGGGATTGTGGCGCCCAAAGAAGCACAAAGCCTGGTTAACCTTAACTACCACCTAGACGCTATTCGTCGGTCTGAAATTCTCGGTAACTTTATTGAATACCGTAATGGCCGTAAGCAAATGAGCGATACTTATTTTAGGTTCTGCAACCGAAGCATAGCGCGAGGTTACGGTATCTTTTCCCAAATCGACGGCGGCGATTTAACCTTGGCCTCTATTGAAGAGGTCGACGACTTAGACCAAGAGCGCCTTAATTCCCGTTTCCTACTTACCATGGGTTCGACACGCCGCTTAGGTGCAGATGAAAACGCCAAGAACGAACCAATAATTAGAATTACAGGTGTATTTAAAGGGGCGTCGGTACTTTCAAGTTTGTTAGAAACGAAGAAATATCACTTATTGCCTACGGTCGATTGTCACTTAGGGGTAGAGCTTGGGATCCTAAACGGTAAGTTTATCGACGACATGAAAGTTCAGCTTTCACCCGAGGAGTACATTCGCCAGCTGCTGTGCATTAACACCAGTTCTACTAACTTAATTTGGGAAAAGTATATTCGTGCAGCCATTCAGATGGGCGCAAAAACCAACATTGAAATGGTTATCCCCGAGCCTGGTGCCAGATATAGAAAACGCGGTTTATTAAGTTTTGGTTACGATGCTGCAGGCCATGGTGAGAGCGCTACGGCATCAAAGCATGCATTCATTGTTACTGAGCAAGTGGGAAACTATGTTGTTTTTGTGTTTGCAAAGACATGGGCTGCAGGTACCGACGACTCGGTTGTTAAAAATGACTTGCTTGCGTTCTGGCGTTACTTTCGCCCCGACTACGCCATAGGCGATGCTTACGGCTTAGGTATGCTTACCCAGTTAAACCACGACCTTTATTATGAAGGCCTCACCCCAGTTGATATACGAGCGATTAATGATGGTGAGTCGAATGCTTCAGCATGGAATGATTGGGCCTTTGCACCTTTGCGTTTCGAGGGCTCAATAAAACACAGTATGGCGCAAGCATTAAGAGGGGTTTTCCACCACGGCCACGCCGTTATTCCTTACGTCGAACATNTAGAGCCGTCCGGCTTAGATATCGATAGTTTAGCNATTTCAGATATGAAAACCTTTATTAAGCANCTATCGAACATCAAGCCAGAAGAAACCAGTAAGAGTTATTCAAGTTACGTAATGGTGCTAAAGAAAATAGGCGATGACTTATTTGACGCTGCTATGGCGTCTGTGTGGGCGCTTGCTACGCGAGGCCAACCAAAACCAAATACAGCCGTAATGTCATCTTCCCGAAGTCGCGAAGAGTTGCTAGGCACCACCATTTTATTACCAGGGGTATAGAGAGCATGGGAATTATTTCAACAATTAACCGAGCGCTTGGCCGCCATACTTCCTCGGTAGACGCTGTAAGTAAGAGCGAAGAAGCCCAACACAAAGAAAACACGCGTGGTGGTACCACGGTTAACACTGAAAATTATGTAAGACGTTTATACAACGAACTTTATGTGTCTCCTGACTATAAAGCGGCAGTACACCACATTAGAGAAATGGACCGCACCGACCCTCGTGTTAAACGAATTCATAGGCGCATGGCCCGAGATGCAACAAAAAATGGTATTCGTCTGCAGTGGAATGGAAAAGAAAACGATCGTATCAGCCGGCTATTTAAGCTTTGGGTTAACCGTCTTGGTCTCAATAACCCTCAAAAGCTTCACTCTGACGCAAGAGGTGCCGTGATGGAAGGTGCGCTTGCAATGCAGTGGGTTGTGAATGACCAGCGAAACATGGTGTCTGGCCTTCGCATGCCAGCAGAAACTATTCTTGCTGATACGTTGCCAACAGGCCAACTTAAAAACATCGCCGCAGCCTATAAGCAATTAGACCCCGTTGGTGGGTACCAGATTATTGCTGAGTTTGCTTTTTGGCAGCTTTCCGTTGTCAGAATTGACCCTGACAACTATGACGATTTTGGTTGTAATGGTCGCCCTTATTTAGATGCCACACGAAAAACGTGGAAGCAGCTGCAAATGACCGAAGACGATTTAGTTATTCGCAGACGAACACGTGCACCGCAGCGCTTTAGTCATGTTCTTGATGGTGCCACAGCGGAAGAACTTCAGAAGTATAAAAACGGCATTGAAAACGAAAAAGGTTTAATGACCACAGATTTCTACTCTAATAGAAAGGGTGGGGTAACTGGGATTAATGGCGATGCCAACTTAAACGAAATTAACGACGTTGTGCATTTGCTCGATACGTTCTTTAGCGGCGCCCCTGCACCAAAAGGTTTATTTGGTTATTCAGATGGGTTAAGCCGGGACATTCTAGAAGACCTTAAAAAAGACTACTTTGAAGAAATAGAGGGCCTGCAAGATACCCTTTCACAAGTTTACTTTGAAGGCTTTCGCCTGCAGCTGCTGTTAGCCGGTATTAATCCCGACTCTTACAGCTTCAATGTGCAGTTCACCGAGCGCAAAACAGAAACACGTAATCAGAAAGCAGACTTGGCGCTTAAGTATCAAGCGCTGGGTGTACCAGACTCATTAGTATGGGAAACGGCAGGATTCGAACCTGCTTATGTCATGGATAAAATCAAAGACCAGAAATCAAGTGGTGATCCTTATCCTGGCGAACAAGACGATGATGACGGCACACCAACTAACGACAGCCCAAAACCTCGTGTTAAAGTTACACCAGGTAATGAGCCTAAAGGTGAGTCTGCAACCTATGTCCGAAACGCTTAAACCCATTGGTGATAATTTAGTTGTTACTGATGAAAAACCGGAAAATTCGTCGTCTGTCTTAGATGTTATTGACAGTCGCCCGTCAAACCAAGCCACTGTGTTAGCGGTTGGCGAAGGCCGCGTGCTTAAAAACGGTAAAAGGGCGCCGATGATAGTTAAGGTGGGGGATAGAGTTTTACTAGGTAGGTATGCTGGCTTTAGGTATGAACTTGCAGATACCACGGTACGCCTGCTTTCTATTAATGATGTACAAGCCATATTATGAGTGAGTGATCATGAGTGAATTATCACGCAAGAAAGCAATAATAAAACGGGCACAGGCGTTGGCTTTAAAAGAGTACTTCACCCTCGACCTTAGCGCTCTGGCTGAACTGCAAAGCTACTANGAGAGCAGCTTAGAAGAGGTGATAAGNATTCTNCTTTTCTACGCTGACAGTATCGNCATTATTCGNNTACAACAGCTTTCCGCACTACGCACCGACATAGAACGTGCGCTTAATAATTTGGCAAGNCTGCAAACCGAACTGCTAAACAGAANNTTGTTGGCATCGGCNAATATTGGTGTAAAACCTTTTTTGTCGCATTCCGCTGCAGCGTCTGCGCTAGATATTGCCCAGCGAACAACGCGGTTCGTTAAGCAATTCACTGGCGAAGACGGCTTACAGCTATCTGACCGACTTTGGATAATTAACGACAACAATAAGAATAAAGTGCTAAGAGCGATAAACAGCGCAGTTATTCAAGGGCATTCGGCCAGCGAAGCAGCGGCCAGTTTGGTAACCAACAACGAGTTGCCCACCAAAGAAATTAAAAACAAAGTTAATAATGCATCTGCAGAGAAAATAGGAAACGTACTCAAAGCGCAAGGTAAGGACGAAGATGCGGCTTATTGGCAAGCCAGACGTTTGTTTAGAACAGAGCTAAATCGCGCTCATGGCATGGCTTATCAAAATAGCCTGGAAGATGATGACGACATTATAGGTACACGCTTTATGCTTAGCCCTAATCACCCAAGGGTGGATATTTGCGACATGCATGCAAGTGTGAACCGATTTGGCTTAGGNAGAGGCGTTTATCCAAAAGGCAAAAACCCGTGGCCTGCTCACCCGAATACCCTTAGCTATGTAGAAGCGGTATTTACCGATGAAGTGACCGACGAAGACCGAGCCACCAAGCAAGACCGAATAGAGTGGTTAAGCAATCAATCGGGCAATATTCGCATTGGTGTGCTGGGTGTTTATAAGAACAATTTGCTACAAAATGACCTGTTAAAAGAAACCATGATCAGGTCGAAAGTGAAGACCTTGAAAAACCGTTTTGGTTAAAAGCTTGCCCTAACGCTGCGCATTCCCCAATGCAAAGATAAATCGCCTTTCTACTTTAAGACGGGTTACTAAAATTAGGGAAACTCAAATGAACATGAAATTTTTTGATTACGAACACTTGCCAGAAAAACTACAAAAGGTGAGTAAGCCAATAGGTGATCTGGCTCGCCAGATGAACGAATCTTTACCAAATGGCCCTGAAAAAAGCGCTGGCTTACGTAAGTTGCTTGAGGCTAAGGACTGCTTAGTCCGTTCGGCTCTCGAATAACTTTTGCCCTAACGCTGCGTTTTCTACACTGCCACACTCAAACTAGGTTAATAATAGTTGAGTGTGGACATGCCCCAACACAACCGAAAAATCCAATTGGAAGCACCTACTCATACGAAGACGGTGCGCTTTCTTGCCTCTGCAGTTTCGGTGGATGCCGAACAAAAGACCTCAGTGGTTACTATCACCCGAACGGGTAAATTCTTTGACCCTCGCTACGGACACTTTGAAATTAGCACCACAATGCTGCAAAGCATGGTGAATAACTTCAATAAAGGTGTTTTTGGTCAGGACATTTTCATAGATAAAGCCCATAACCCGAGTGACGGTGCGGCAGGCACAATTACACGCTTATTCCTGGATGGGAACAAACTGCGTGGTGAAGTGGCGTGGACGCCTTTCGGTCAAGAACTGATTGAAAAGAAAGGTTATCGCTACTTGTCAGCGGAATTTATTGAAAATTTCGTCAGCAACGAAGAGCCCCATACCGAATTTGGCCCCACGCTTTTGGCGGCTGGCTTGGTGGTTCGCCCCTGTATTAAAAATCTAGACCGTGTAGAGCTATCGGAAGGTGAAGACTTCGATGGCATGCAGCTAATTTCACAGCAGCTGGCGGTTCAATTCTCTAAGGAATCAAACGTGGAAAAATTACTTAAGCTATTTAAAGAGGCGCTTGCGAATAAAAAGCTAAGCGAGTCGGCAATATCTAAATGGGTAGATACAGCCAAGAAAGTGCTTGAAGGCATTTCAGACGAAACCCAGCAAAAAACGTTAATGGCGAATCTGCAAGAAACGGCGTTATCACTTGCTGAAACCTCACCAGAGACTGTACCTAACGTTACGGTTAATACGTCTACTGGCTTAACGGAAGAAGCAGTTAAATCACTATTCGAAAAGCTAGAAGCAGACAAAGCCAAAGTGCTGTCTGACGCTCAAACTAAGCGCGATGCAAACGTTAAACTATTCACTGAGCAAGTGAATGGCACCGAAGGCCTTTCTGAAGGTGTAAAAGCGAAGCTGCTTAAATCTGCTGATCTTATTACTGCAGAAATGACAGAAGGCCAAGTAAAAGCACTAGCAACACAGCAAATTGTGCTGGGTGAAGAGCTAGAAGCACAAACCAAACTGGCTGGCATGGGTTTCCAAGGTGGCAATGGCCCAATGGGCTCTGTTGTACTGGCTTCTGGTCACAATGCTAATGCAATGAAACTTGCTGAAGATGTGCGTAAGCAACTTAAACAAACGTCGTCATTCTCAAACGGCGCCATTCGCTTATCTGAAACGGTTGACCCGTTTGTAGATAAGGTACTTACTTTGTTCGATGGTCAGTATAACCAGCAGCTGAACCGTGAATACAAGGTGCTAAGTGGTGAAGAGGGTAGCGTTTCTGACACCTCACTACCTTATGCTTTCCGTCGTGAAGTGATTCGTGAAGCCCTGCACGACATGAATATTCTTCAGTTAGTAGCAGCTGAGACAGACCCAGGTGCGCAGGCAACCACTCAGGTTCCGTACGAAGAACGCAAAGCGTTCAAGGGCCGTAACGATGGCCTAGTGTTTGAACGTGGCGGTATTCCAAAGGCTGGCGTTACGCAGAAAATGGACATGGCATACGTAAATGCTATGAAGATTGCGTTTAACGTGTCTAACGAAATGATGCATTTTACTCGCGTAAGCGGTGTTAACTGGGATGCATGGGGCCGTCATGTCGCTACGTGTTCTCGTATTTTGCGCGAAATTGTAGTGCGTCGCCTAGCCAATGAAATGCTACGTATTTCTGACAGCCTAGCGGCGGTTGAAGTCACTGCAGAGAACATTGCTTCACAGCTTGATGGTTCAAATACAGTAGTAAAAACTAGCGCGTTCCCAGTAGTTCGCCCACACCAAGTGTTCGATTTAGAAGGCAATACCGTTGGTAGTACTTCTAACCCGATTACTATTATGTTTGGTGCCACTGAAGTTCTGCCATTTGACGGCTCGGGCAATCAGGCATCGGGTACGTATTACGTCTTGGCTAACTGTAACTTGGGTTACATTCAGTTTGTTGATGAAACGGGTGAAGTGGTTACACCTAACGAGACAAATGCAACAATTTCATACTCTCGTGCAACTAACGTGGCAATGTTCGACATTGACCTGCCAGCAGACACTAAGCTTGAACACCACTTAAACGGCTTGCTGCGTAAGATTGGCAACCGCAAAGCGGTAATGAAAGACGACCGTTTTGAAGCGCCAAACTTCCTGCTTATGAGTAACACGCTCAACGATATGTGTACTAACGCAGACCAATTTGTTGTTAGCCTTAAGCGTGATGGTAGCGACACGAACGGCATGGGCGATTTGGCGGCCATTAAAGCGTTGCCAGCATGGTCAACAAATGCGCCAGGCATCGACTTAGGTGACGAACGTATCCTAATGGGCCAGCGTGGCACTACGCACTATCGTGTAGCAAAAGCGTTTGCAATGAGTGAAATGCAAGAAGGCCGCGACCCAGTAACGGGCGCATTAAACGGTACCAAAGAAGCCTACGGCGAAGAATATAACGCTATTCATACGCCTAAGCCACTGGCCGATCGTTATACCTCGGTTGTTGTGTACTCGGGCACTGGCCGCTAAGCCAGTCATGTAACCCAAAAAGGGCAGGCCACATTGCCTGCCCTTTTTATTAACTGGCTAAAAGGTAAAGACCATGAAAGTTAAACAAGCGATTACCAATACCTCTGCAAAAATTATATTCGTAGCTGGTAAAATGATTCCTCCTAGCGAAACACGTTTTGTTGAATTACCAAAGCAAGCAGCATCTAGCCAAGTGGTAACTATGTCGTTTGATGCGAAGGGCGAACTGGCTACAACAGTAGCTAAATTGAAAGAAAAGCTTGAATCGTTCACCCAAGACCAGCTTCAACAGCTTCAGGCTGAAGAGGAACAAGGCCAAAAACGTGCTAGCGCGATTGATGCCATTACGGATGAAATTAAGTCTCGTGAGTACAGCGTTGAGCTAGAAGAATTTGCATTAGCATTGTCTAGCGTTGAAGACTTAGATGCATTGCTGCTTGACGTTGCTAAAGATGAAGCCAAGGTAGCAATGGTAAACGATGAAATAGCAAAACGGGCAGAGCAACAAAAGCATGTCAATCAGTAAAGCGGATCTTGTAGCAAGCTTATTGGTATCGGTATCAAGCAGTACTAAACTGCTTGATACTGACGATATCACGATAACCAGCACCATTGTTGATAACGCACTTGATGCGCTGTCACGACTTGCGCCGGCAACAGGTATCGACACCATTTCTTTGCAGCCTGGCGTGCAGATATACCCAGCGCCCTCTAACATTTGGGCGTACAAAGAAACGGCGTGGGGCTTCGACCAGCGCGTAGCACCATGGGAGCCAGGTTATATTTCTCGGTTACCTGATGTGACCTACAACGAGGGGAATATTTACTTTAGCTTTGCACCTACCGCGCAGATGATTAGTAATCTCGGCAGTCGATTTACCTATTTCTACTATGCTCGCTACCAAGTGAATAATGGCGCCATAGAGATAGAGCCACGCAAGCAGGCACTACTACTTTTACTCTGTCAAATGGAAGTAATGAAACTGTTAGTGCTGCGAGAGCCTGGCACGCAGGTTACAACCAAAGGGAATGCAGGCAAGATTCAGTATGGCAGCCCCAAATTAGCGTTTGAAGCGCTTCAAGAGGAAGCTGGCCGTATAGCTGAAACGCTATGAACGAAATCATTCTAGACCTTAACACTCGCGCTCTAATCAACTATTTAGAGCGCAGTGTTAACGCCATCGATGGAGCTACCGCAAAATTACTTCGCCGTTTATCACAAGAGGGCGCCAGAGAAGCGAAGCGCCACACCCCTAAAGCAGAAAGCACCCTAACCAATTCAATTCGCGCTAAGCAGCAATCCGCTAGTTTTCACCAAGTGGTAGCTGGTGTTCATTATGCTAGGTATGTAGAAGAGGGAACGGGCCGCGGTGGATGGGTACCAGACCAAACTATTTTAGATTGGATGGACGTTAAAGGTATTACCCCCGACGACGAAGACATGAGCATTGAGCAACTGGCCTATCTCATACAGACCAAAATTTTCTATCAAGGCACCCCAGCGCAGCCGTTTATGAAGCCAGCGCTTGAACATATCAAAGCGAAAGCGCCAAACCTAGCGTTGACTTACTTTAAATCTGCATTAGAGGTTAAAACAAAATGACCCCCGAACAGCGGCTTAACACGGTTAAAGATAACCTTAAGCAAATAGTTGGCATTCACCATGTCACACGAAATTACAGCGATTTAGACACCGAAATGGACAAGCACGAACGCATTTATGCCGTATTGTCTTCTGGCTTTCCGCAGTTCGGTAGCTTGTACGACACTGAAGACGAAGTGCATAACTTTATGATAGTGGCCCAGCAGCTGGTGAATGAGAGCACCACAGGTGAGCAAAAAGAAGCCATTGAATTTTCTATGCTTGAGGTAATTAAAGAATTAGTTGCCCAAGATGGTGAAGCGAACGAACCGCTTAACCTTGAGCTGGTTAGCGCCAGAACCTCGCGCCAGATGGATCCTATTCACGCTTGGGTTTTATTCGAACTGCGCTTTAACGACCTTTAACTTTTGCCCTAACGCTGCGCCCCCCTCATTGCGACACTGAGCACTACAGAAAAAGGGGGCGACCATGCCTATTACAGTAACCAATTCATCTACGAAGCCAGTGCGCAGCGCCGGCATTAACTTCGCACCAGGTGTAAACACTTTTGAAGACGGTGAGCTTTCCAGTGCCAAACTAGCCCAATTAGAGCCAGTTAAGGCACTAAGTACAAAGCACACCGCAAAGCAGGCACCTGTCGCTAAATCAGCAAAGGAGCCTAAGCAATGAGTGCTAAGTATCAAAAGTATAAGGTGAAACGCCTTCTGCTCACCATGGCAGTGTTTAACTCTGCAGCGAATCCAGCCCTAGTCATTGGTGAGGATTATATTGCGGCAGGTGAAACGCCGAAGCACATCCGCACCAAAAACGCCGAGCTTTCTTTAGAAGTTGAAACGCTTGACCGTGAACTGGACGATGCAACGTTAGGTTATAAGCCCCAAATGCTAGTGGGCCAGCATTTTACTATTTCAACTGAGGTAGAAATTGCTGGCTCTGGTACTGCAGGTAACGCCCCGGTCTATAACGACCTAATTAAAATTGGTGCGTTCTCAGAAACGGTGAATGCCGGCACTGATGTGCAGTACGAACAACTGGACGATGATAGTTGGCCTGATGCGACTATTTATTTCTATCATGCTGGCCGAAACCACAAAGTTTTAAGTGCACAGGCTAATGTAAGTGTTGCTGTTGCCAACGGCGCACTTCCTACCTACACCCTAACCATTACAGGTACCTACGGCGGTGTATTAGAAGAGGCTATGCCAACCCCCTCATTCAGCCAAATTAAGCCTGTAAAAGTGGGTAACCAATACACCACGTTCACGCTAGATGGCAGTGAATATGTACTGGTTAACTATTCTTCTGACCAGAACAACGAAGTGAATTACACCGATTTGCCTGGTTATGAAGGCGTGAGCATTGATGACATTGCGCCAGAAGGTGAAATTGAAATTCTTGTGCCGGCGCACAGTGACTTCGACCCGTTCGCCATTGTGAACAGCGAAGCGGAGGTATTCCTACCTTTCTCGCTTCAGCACGGTACCACAGCAGGCAATATCGTTACCTTTTCCAACCCCCAGCTACAAATTCTAGGTGTGGGCTACGGTGAATTTGAAGGTAAACGTACGTTTGTGATGCCGTATGGCGCCATAGGCAAAAACAAAATTACGGTGAGCTAATGCAACTAAAAATTAAACGAAAAGAAAGTGTCGTGTGGCCTGTATCTGTAAAGGTACCTGCAGACGGCGGGGCGCTTGAAGAACATAACTTCTTTGCTCGGTTTAAGCGCTTATCTGAAAAAGAGTTCGATGCTGCGGCCAAGGAAGGCCAAACCCCGTTACTTAAAGCTGTGATGCTAGAAGCTGGTGAAACTGAAGCCAATCTAGAAAAGCTAAGTGATGAAGACAAAGCAGAGTTGCTTTCAGATACCAACTACCGTGTTGGTCTTTATAACGCCTACTTAAAGATGGACGCAGGCGTAGCGGAAAAAAACTCCTAGAGGCCGCCCAGTTTTGGGTAGGCCCTAGCGTTACAAGTAGCGACAAACAGGAATATATAGCGCAATTAAGAGACGGCTACGGGATGGACGAAGCGCAGATAAAAGCGGTTCTCCAAGAGGATGAAGACTTCCAAGACCGAGTGCTAGAACTTCTTCCTGAAAACCAAGCTGCATTTTACTGGTTTTTAGATGTTGATGACCTATGGGTTTACACCGAAGGTTTCAGAGTTGCGCTAGATATCCCTGCAGTAATGGCCGATGCACAAGCAACAGGCCGCAAGTACAGCAAATTGGACTACCAAAAGTTAAGGGTTCTTAGCCGTCACGTAGTCTCAACACTTAACGAGCGTGCCAGTGAGCAAAAGTGACCTAGATATAATGATTAACTTACTTGCCAATACTAAAGGTATGCGCAAGGAGTATCAGCAGGCCATTGCACAACAGGTAGCCCTTAACAAAGAGCTTACCCGTGGTACCTCGCAAGCCACTAGCCAAGCAGGCAGTTTTACCACTTTGGAAAACGCGGTTGGCAAGTTGGATAACCATCTAAAGGAATTAGTGAGCCAACAGGCCGCACTTAACAAGGAAGTTAACCTTTCTAAGCAAACTACGAATGCCGCCCGTGATGGCCTAGACCGTTATGAGCAAGTGTTAGAGCAATTACAGCGCGAAATGCGCGACGTTATTGCCAGTCAAAGCAGTTTATCTCGCAGTTTACGTACTACTGATACGTCAGCAGCTGCAGCAACGCGAAACATTAATCAACTTGAAGTACAAAGCCGAAGCCTGGGCGCAGCCGTTCGGCCACTTGGTGGTTACATTGCCGGTGCTTTTGGTGTGCTTGCAGCGCAGAATGCCGCGGTAAATATCAAAGACACCCTTTCTGATTATCAGCAGTTCAGCACTCGCCTTCGTTTCTTAAGCGTCGACACCCAAGACTATGCTAATTCACTAAGTTTCTTAACGCAGCTAGCAGATGATCATGGCAAGTCTGTACTGGTTATGGGCGAGAGTTATGCCAGCCTCGCAGCGCTTCGCAAAGGCGATATTATTAATCAGCAGCAACAGTACCAGCTAATGACGGGCTTAAGTAATGCGCAAAGCGCACTGGGTGTTAGCACCGACCAGCTGGGCAACCTAATGTATGGTTTGGGGCAAGCACTTTCACAGCCTACAGTACAAACCGCTGAATTTAACCAAGTGATGGAGCCAATACCTGGTTTAATGCAGGCCATTACGAAAGCGGCTGGCCTGCAGGGAAAAACATACCGTGATTTGGTCTTAGAAGGCGAAGTAACCAGCGCCATGTTCCGTGATGATCTTATTAAGGCATTGGGAGAATACGACGGTGCTGCAAAAGCCAATATCGACAACATTACCGCACAAGAGAACGCGCTAGAAAATTTACGCGTTCAAACCATAGCGGCGTTTGAACAACCTATTAGTGATGCCTACGGCACGTTGCTTGAAACCACAGGCGACGCGTTAATTTTTGTAAGAGACAACGCCGAAACACTCACTACAGCAGTCGAGACATTAACAGCCGTTGCATTAGTTCGTGGTGCAGCTGCTTTAAGCAACTACGGCGTTGAACTTGGCCGAAAGACAATGGCACAACAAAGTGCAACAGCGGCCACATTGGCCGCGGCCAAAAAGCAGCATGAACATAATTTATCACTTCAGTTAGCGGCCAAACGTTCACTAGAAGTTGCCAGTAACGACACACTTCGTGCTGGTGCACTTACTCGCTTAGCGACCGCTAACCAAGCGGTTATTGCCAGCCAAAACGCTTTGAACGTAGCTACAGCACAATATTCAGTAGTAGGACGAACGGCCACAGCCGTAGCACGTGGTTTATGGGCAGCAATAGGGGGTATACCTGGTGTTGTACTATTAGGTACCTACGCATTATATGAATGGGCGACGTCTTCTGATGAAGCTAAAAACAGCACCAAACAACTTAACGATGAAGTAAAAGCGCTTCAAAATACGTTGAATCCGTTTTCCCAATACACCAAAACCCAAGCCGTTGGTGCACTACAGCGCTATACAGGCCAGTTAGAACTTGCCAAACAGCAAGCCGAAGAACTGCGTAAGCGTTTCGATAATCCTTATTTTAAGACCACAACTGAAGACGTTATAGCCGCTGAAAAAGAAGTACAGAGGCTGACAGACGTTATCGCACAGCTGCAGGCCATTCTTGCCAAAGGCAATGCATCTAACGACCCTGTTGTAAATACCGCTGAAATAACAAAGCAGCGCGAAGCGGCCGCCAAGCTTCTGGCCGACTTAGAGCGTCAACGTGTGCTTTACGGTCAAGTGGGTGAAGCAGCCCGTGTCTCTTATGAAACCACACACGGTTCGCTTAAGGATTTAACGGCAGCTGAAAAAGAAGCGCTCATTCTTGCCGCTAAAAAACTCGACTCACACAAGAGTGACATTGATGCACGTACCCAACAAAAGAATGCGGCCACTGCACTGAAAGATGAAGTTGACAAGCTGCTAGCTAAGCAGAAAGAAGAAATCAGCCTTTACGGCAGTACAAGCCGTGAAGCCCAAGTTAAATACGACATTGAGTTTGGTGCACTACAAAACGTTAATGACGAGCTGAAAAAGAAACTACTTCTACAAGCTAAAGAGCTCGACAACTTAGCACAGGCTAAAGCCCTGCAGTCTCGCGTAGAGAGCATTGCTGTTGGCACCATGACCCCTCAACAACGAGAACAGGCTAATCATAAGAGCAATATCACAGACCTAGAAACGTACCGCGACAGCCTGCCTCAAAATGACCTGGCGAAACGCCAAGAAATCAACCAGCTAATTGAAGCTGAGCAGCGCCGGCACTCTAGCGCTATGACATCCATTCAATCGGGTACCAAAACTGAAATTGATGCTATGTGGTCAGATACGTTTGACCGCTTTGCTTCTGGTATTGGCACCGCAACTGCAGACGCGATTTTTGAAAGCGAAAACTTAGGCGATGGTTTACGAAATGTATTCCAAAGCATGGGTAAGCATGTTGTAGCAACATTAATTGAAATTGGCGCGAAGCGCTTAGTACTTGCTGCAATAAACTCTACGGCGGCCACATCGGAAGCGGCATCAGCAACCGCTGCTGCAACAACATCAGGTGCAGCTATTACTGCATCGATGGCCCCAGCTGCAGCGGCCACCACCCTGGCAACAGCTGGTACAAACTCAATAGGCTCAATAGCAGCCATTGCCGCAGTAGGTGCAGCCATTGCCGCAATGTTTGCAGGTTTATTCGATAAAGGCGGTCACATTCCATCAGGTAAGTTCGGTATTGCCGGCGAATATGGCCCTGAATTCGTGAAAGGCCCAGCGACCGTTACTAGCCGTGTAGATACCGCCAACATTTTAAACAGACAAGCGGCCAACGATGGAGTTGGGCGCAGCGTTGTATTCAACGACAACAGAACAATCAATGTTTCAGGTGGCACCACTGAAGAGGTAATGACGCAGTTGGTACCTCTTCTTGAACGCCAACAGCAAGAAACATTAGCGAAAGTCGGTCAGCAATTTAAGACGGGTACAGGACCAGTGTATTCAGGTTATAGGGCATCGCGATGAGTTTACCTATTTTTCCTCGGCATATTTTGCCTTCATCTCTGCAATTTAAAATTGTACCCAATTCAAGTGTATCGACTGGCCCTGGGCGAACCTCTGAAGTGTGGACGCGCCCAGGTGCTTATTGGACCTTTAGCGGTTCATGGTCGAAGGTTCGTTATGCACAAGGGCGAGAGCTTTCAAACTTCATAGACGCTTTAGACGGTAGCCGCGGCGAATTTATGATGTGGGATAGTACCCACACTCAGTTAGGTGACTGGGCAGGTAACATCGTGGTTGATGGAAACGACCAATCAGGCACGGTACTAAAAATCAAAAACGCCATTCCTAACGCATTGATAGCGCCAGCTGGCGATCGTTTCCAGCTAGACAACTATTTGTACAAACTTTTAGAAGACGCCGTTGCAGATAACCTCGGTGAATGCACGCTTCGCTTTAGGCCACAACTTCTCAGTATTCCGATAAGCGGCACAGGTTTAGTCGTTAACGACCCAATGAACAAAATGATGTTGCCTGACAACCAGCAGGGGCCGAGCTTTGCGCAACGAAAACTGGTGCTGAATGATTTTTCTATCAGCGGTTACACGAGTATTCGCGCATGACCTATCACTTAGAACCGCAAGTTGAAGCCATTATTAGCCAGTCTGAAAAGTGCGCCTGCATTATGGGTACTATCGAATGGCCTGCTGGCATGGCGCGGTTTCACAATGGTGCAGGCCCAATCAAATCAGACGGCGAAACCTATTGGGGCGTAGCTAACAATGGAATGGTAAGTGTAATTAAAGAGGGTAGCGCTCCTCGAGTAACCCTAACTCTGATAACCCCTGACACGTCGGTACTTGCTGAAGCGCTTAAAGATGATGCGGCAGGCGGCGAAGTACGCTTATACCTTGGCGTCTTTAATGACGACCAGCAGCTGGTTGCAAAGCAGCTTATCTATCTCGGCATCGTTAACAACACCCCTGCCAAGTACAGTGCTCCACCGACTATCTCTGTCGAATGTGTTAGCTACACCCATCGATGGAGCCAACCAAAACGCTACACCACGTACAGCGCAGCGAGTCAGCGTGCAATTTATCCTAACGACAGTTTTCTAGATGACGTTGAAGCCGTAGCCAAAGGGCCGCTAAGTAGTTACAGCGGAAGTAACGCCGTGAGCAGTGGTGGCCGCGGTGGTAGAGGTGGCGGTACAACAACAACGAGGCAGCGATGATAAGACATACTGACTGGACAGTTCGCCTGACAGATTTTGTAAAAAGTAAAAAGCACACGCCGTTTGAATGGGGTGTGAATGACTGCTGTTTGTTTGTGGCTGACATGGCACAGACTATTACAGGCGTTGATCCTGCAGCTACGTTTCGCGGCAAATACAAGAGCGAACTTGGCGCTATGAAACAATTGAAAAAGCAGGGCTTCGATAGTGTAGAAGCGGTACTAACCCATGCTTTTGGTTCGACTGTTTCAAGACTGGAGGTGCGTCGCGGTGATGTTGTTTTATTTGAAAACGACGGTAGAGACATTGCAGGCGTTATGTTTGGTGAAGTACTCGCCCCGGGTGAATATGGTATAGAAACATTCTCTCCACTTTTAATTAAAAAAGTTTGGAGGGTTGGCTAGTGGGTAAAGCGGTTGAAGCCGTTGGTGGCGCATTGGTTGGCTTAGTCGGCGGCGGTCTAAAATTTGCCTTTGGGTTGATTAGCGGTGTGTTTGGCTCACTGCTACAGCCAGAAATACCAGATACCAGCGCCCTTGGCACAGGCCACCAAGACTTGCGCACAGAAAGTAATTCACCGCGACTTATGATTGTAGGCAAAACAGTGACAAGCGGGCCTATTACTAAGTACCAAAAGCGCACGCTTAATAAGAAAGAATACAACTTGTTCTTCACACCATTAGCTGCACACCCGTGTGAAAGCGTAGAGCTTTACCAGCTTGATGGAAAAGACGCGTCTTCACTAAGTGGTAACGGATACAGAATTCAAGTGGCGCTAGGTGACCAAACAACAGCAAACGCTACTGCTCGTACAGAAATGACCAATGTAGATGAAGACTGCATAGGTTTCGGCATAACGTACGCTTATCACAAGTACGAAGTGAACCCTGACATCTTCCCGAACGGCGTACAGGACGTTAAATTTTTAGTTGCCGGCATTAAGTGCTACGACCCAAGAAAAGACAGTAGCGTAGGTGGCAATGGTGACCATAGAGCCGATGACCAAAGTACGTGGGAATGGACCGAAAACCCTGTTCTTATCAATTTGTACTGGAAGCGCTTCGGCGGTGATGAAGTATTACCCATTGAAATGTTTGACCTGGCTAACTTGGCCTATGAGGCAAACTTATGCGATGAAGTTATTAGCTTCGAAGATAAGAACGGCGACACGCACACTGAAAAGCGCTGGACTTGTAACGGTGTAATAGACCTTTCACAAGGACAACGAATTGTTGAAGACGAGCTACTTAAAAGCTGCGGTGGTCGCTGGGTTGAAGCTGGCGGTAAGTATTGGATTTTAACTGCAGCCTATCGAGGCCCTGCAACCGTTACACTAACTGAAGATGATTTAAAAGCAGACGTAGACCGTCAGCCATACACACCACTTGAAGACCGCTGCAACGCTGTTGTTGCCAAATTCATCGACCCTGATTCTTTTTATCAAGAAACGAATAGCACTGAAATCTTCAGTGAATATTACCGTGATACACGCGATAAAAAATATCTTCAGCATGCAAGGCAATTGGCATTCACCAACTCAGACACCATGTGTCAGCGCTTAAATCGAGTCTACATGGAACGATTGGCCGCTGGCGATACGCTTAAGGTCGTGGTCGGCTGGAAAGGTATTAAGTGTTCGCCTGGCAAAGTGGTGAACATTGAGTTCAAAGAGCACAATATTATCGGTAAAGAATACGAAGTTATCGACTTCGACTTTGACACTGAATCATTTACTTGGACATTGGTTCTACAAGAAACAACTGCAGAGATTTATAGCGATAGCGTTATACCTTCAGAGCGCGACCTAACGCCAAACACTGACATAGACAATACGTACGTGTCAGCGCCACAGAATATTAATTATTCGCCAACACCAAACGATGCTTATCGGCAAGGTCTACTAACGTGGGAGCATAGCGCACCAGATAGCGTTCGCCGTTACGTCGTGCTTATCACCAAGCAACCAGCAGATAGTTTTAGTCAGGTCTATTACCCGACACAACCTGCACTGGATATTAATAATTTAGCATTAGGCGACTATAGCGTTGCAATTTCTGCTCAGAACCGCTTTGAAAAAAACAGTGTGGCTACACAAAGGGCGTTTAACGTAGGAGCGACATCAACCCCGACCGATGACATTGGCATTAATATTTTGCCAGGGCGCGTAATAGTGAATGGCCCAACTCCACCGAATGGCCGAGCAACTTACGAATGGAAGTACTCATTTGAAGGTAGTACACAAGAGAACTTTGACGCCGCCATTAATGCTGGCCGTAACCTCACAATTACTATAACCAACACGCCGCACAACGGCACGGTAACGGTTTGGTACCGACTGGTAAACGACACAGCTGCAGACCCTAATTGGTTATCGGTGACTATTCCCAACCTGATTGGTATTGATGCGCAAGATTTTGTGCCCGAAACCTTTGCTTTGGTGCAGTGGCCTGGCTTACCCGCAGCACTGGGTGATCACATTGAAGCGATTACTAATGATGTGTCTTATTGGAGTACCCAAACCAGTGAGCAGGGCGACCAGTACCAGCAGCTTATTTACAACGTAACCCAAGCGGTTAGCGCTAATCAAATCAACAGCACAGAGATAATTGGGCTTAAGCAGAAAGTAGGCACCAAGACAGTTGAGGCGCAATTTGCAGACTTTAAGCAGGTAAATATCGGCTATGAAGATGAGAACGGCGATTGGATTGCCGGCGCACCTCTGGTTCGGTCGTTTGAAGAAGTAAAAGTGACAAACAGTGCGGGTGAAGAACTTTCTGTTATTAACTTCATGCAGGCGTTGGAAGACCAGCTTGGTGAGCTTGGCGGCACTTACTACTTAGGCGTGGTAGACGAAAACGAAGAGTTCACAGGCTTAAGCATTCAGGGCGGGAACAATAATTCATCAATTCACCTTTACATGGACAACCTTAAGTTCGCTAGCCAGGCTGGCGTGGTGTTTTTTAACCTTAATACTATTACTGGCAAGTTAGAAATTGGTGCAAATACTGAGTTTACGGGAACTATTAGAGCAGCTCGTGAAGTAACTGTTCGAGCTAACGTTATGGAAGTGAAGGATCCTGATGGGTTTGGACCAGACAATTTGTGGATATGGAAAGGTAGCCCGATACTCGACCAAAATGGAGAGCCTGACTACGGCGCCTTAACCAAACAAAATGCTTCGTTAGGCTGGCGTGACTTAAATGCTAATGAATACTTCGGTGGCTCAGTAACAACGGGGCAACTAATTAATGGTGGTGACACCACGTTGCTTACAGAGAACCCTTCTGTCGTCGTCGGCCCTTTCACCACCAATGGCAACCCCAAACAAGTGAACTATGGCATTTCTTGGCGAGGTTTTAGTCAAGAAGACGGTTATTGCCCAACTGGTGAAACTTTTGTACCGAGTTGCACCATCATTCTTGAACGCGCCTTAGGTGGCGGTGGATGGACGCAAGTCCAATCGCATGAAGTCACGGGGGAACTAACATACCGTGAGCTACATGAGCCTGAAATATCTAATGACCCCAGCGGCCGTGTCTGTAATCGGACAGAAGTAACCAATTCTTCATTTACTTATACAGACACCAACACAAGCCAAGACACATTTTCATATCGAGTGCGAGTGGTGAATCAGCAGCGGTATCACGTGATTCAATTCATC
>PAPL01000088.1 GCA_002708885.1 Verrucomicrobiales bacterium
GAATTCATATCTAACGTAACAACTAGCATTGATGCCCTTCATTAGGTCTTTGATGTCAGTGTTAATGAATTCACTGATTCCTCCTACCGACTCGAAACCGATCCCGTTAATGGCGTTAGTCCATTCAGAATCATCAAATTCGTCAGGATTTTTTGTCCAGTCGAGTCCTAGTTGTTCGTTTTTTGGAATGATGTAACTACAAGACGAGCCAGGTCCAAATATAGTTTCTTTGATGGGGCCGCCAGGAAAGACCTGCGATATAGTTGAGGGGTCTCCTCCGCTGGACCTTGGATCGGACCCATCAGTGGTGTAGATGACCTGGCCATCTGGCGAGTTCATGGTGAGGCCGAATCCGGGGACGACGTTGCCGCTGGAGGCATTAAAGGTTGGCGGCTTTGGATATTGCTCATCGACCCATGACGCTCGTGCTTCTAGCCAATTTTTCATGTGCGAAATTTCAGCCTCCCAGCCCGTCAATTGTGGGTCTGCAAAATTTCCACCGTTCGGTGGTATTTGTCTCCATCTTTGAAAGTTTCTGGTCTGAGATTCGCGAATCTTATCAGCCATTGAATCGATGATTGAATGTAGATTGGATATTGAGAATACGTCTTTCCGTAATTCAAACCAACGATCAGTGTGCCTCTGGCGTATGTCGGGATAATTGGCCTTTGCAGGATCAGACGAGGGTCCAAGAAGATTCCCGTACCAGGGAAATCTAGAGTCGTACCATGTTTTACTGGATACAGTGCCTACACTGTTGACAACCCCTTCCCACGCTAAGGGATTGTTGTCCCGCACGTCCTCGCAGCCGAGTGCCCTGTCAAAGTCCCAGACCGGACCCGAAACGATCTTTCCTCCACGGTCCTTATGAAAGAATGCACTGTGTCTTCCCCAGTCAATGTTCATGACGAGAATATTTAACCAGTGATGATCGATCCATGAATCAACGTCGATGTAGTCAGAGAAGTGAAGTCCAGTTGAACGGTTAATTCCTGATGGTTTGTTAATCAATGCTGAGTTAAGCTCATTGAGGTGTCTTGTTATCCATGACCTTTGCTGTGATGAGAGTTGAAGTCCTCCCGGATCAACATAAGTGAGCTGACCCATACCGTTCACGTACATCGTGGGTTCTCCGGGATCGGGTCTGTCATTTTTGAAAATGTAACCTCCAGTAATTTCGGGTACGCTGTTTTCCCAGGGCTGAAGATGTTCAATGTCTACCCTATTAGGATCCATTTCTATTCTCTCAATGAGTGAATAGACTCCAAAATAATCATTGTCTGTGACACTGTTTCCAGAAGTGTCACTGAAGACTTCAACGAATTGTGTGTGCGGAGCATAGCGGCCAATTTGACGGCTGACTTCATACACGAAAGGGTTCCTCATNAGAGCAAGGTCCCANTCATACCTTGCATTGAGTATCCAGTCCGCTTCTCTGGACATGCCAAGAGGTTCTATGTTCCGATCATNATCATTTCCGTCTTTCCATGTCTCAATAGATAAGGAATATTTAGGCCAGTAGCCGGAACTTGATCCGCGCCTTCGAATCCCGGCNCGGGTAGTGAGCTGAGGGCTCCCGCTAAGAACAGTTCGTCCCGTTTCNGGGTCAGGCTCGAAGAAGAACATGTAAGCCTCGCGTCGTGTCGTTGAGCTTGTGCCTGGAGGTGAACCTTTGCCTAGTGTAGAAATTACAATTATTGGCAAGTCAGAGGAGAAGTCAGGTATGCTCTGTGACATTTTAAGATAACTTTCTGTGCGGACCTGCCCGTCAATGGAGCNTGGCAGAAAGGCNTGGGCCCTGATCTGTGTNCTTTCGTTTATTATAATGGGATTAGTGAATTGAGGTGATGGGTNTTTTCTGTCATTGCTTGGAACGCTAAGGTCAGTGGTGTAGCGAATGATTGCACCGGGCGTTGTTGTGCTGAGGCTAAGTTCGAAGNTCTGGGTGAACATGCAGCTCTGTTTAGAGAATGTTATTTCTTGGGGAGGTCCGTTCAGGACGGAATCGTTGGGCTTGCCTGGGGTAGGATTAATAAAGTATCCGTACTGGATNCCTGCTGATGTGTCACGGAACTGAGCTGATAATTCAGCGTCGATGATAAAGTCTGAACTTGAGCGGCTTTGGTTCATTCCCTGAATTGCCAGGACATTATTNCCGTCAATGAGTGCACTGCGGTGTGATGTAAGGTCAATTACGATTGGCGTGGATTTGACGATATTATCACTCCTACTCTTAGTGGAGGATGAGTTCCAAAGAAATGGTGACGGCTTACCGAAACTACCGACCTCAACGCCATTAAGATAAGCAACAAAACCATCGTCTATGATAACTTTAAGTTCTAATGAGGTGATCTGTTTTGAATCTGAGTCAAAGGTGAATGGATAACGGAAAAAACCGCTGGCATTGGTTCCGCGCATTTCATCCTTTATATTGCTTAATATAGAATCTTCTAAAATTCCGCCTGATGATTCGAATCCGAGTGGACTCAATGCCTCAGACCAGGAAGAGTCGTTGAAAAGTGATGGGTCCTTTTTCCAGTCATTACCAAGTGCGTCAGTATCGGCTATAAANTACTTCACATTTGATCCAAATTTAACCAGAGATAAACTTCTAGCGCCATTGGCCATACCAATTCCGTATGAAATATTTTCATACTGCTGTGGATAATTCGGTGNCACTTCACTCAGGACCGTGAATCCATCAGGTCCGATGAGGCCAAGGTAATCGCCTCCGCGGTCCAGGGTAAAACTTGTGTGTAGTTCATTGGCGTCTTTTCTGTCTTTGCCTGAGGCAAANACTACGATTGAATTGCCAGCNGGTATTTTAGTTTNTGGAAAAATCCATCGCGTGGGGTCGGCATTATTATTTGTTAAATAACAACCCTCCAATGACGCTTCATTATTGCCGCTATTTGTAATCTCGATCCAGTCCGAGGGAGCGCCGTCCGAATCACGGTAATTCTCATCAGCTGATGCCATCAGCTCGGTGATGATAATCTGGGAGCGCAACGAACATTGCAGGATTAGCAAAAAGATTACCGAACAAGTCAATAGTGTATGATTGAGCCGGGATAACACAGTCATTTATAATAAACACTATCGTTATTAGGGCCGTCTCTCAACTCTTCCATTGTGGATGATATTTATTAATTATCGATTAATAGATGTGCTTTGATTTTTCCAATTTAATGAGTAAATGTGGGCATTTTTTGGGAAACAGAACATTATTACGATCATTAGACATCCACANATTTCACGCAATTCGTCGGATTCACNAGANGAAATAAGCAAATCAGGCAAGATTAACGCGGGCAAAAAAGCTAAGGCTTGAGTACGTGTCGGCAAAGGTAATCCAAAGCCCTCCACTGTATTGTTTAGACGGGAAAAACGGTTGCACAAAAATGGAAGGACAAATAAATAAATTGCCAGCGAGACGGAAAGAATTTTACCGAAAATGACTTTATTGATACTGACGTCACCGACCATCAGGTTATGGACATTAATTTCATGTTGCTGATTTTTTTCTTTNAGCCAGTCAGGTGTTTCAATGGAAAAAATCCTTTGTCCCCATGACAGCTCTTCACCGGCACAGAAAATAAAACCAAGGCCAATGATAATAAGAGAGAGTAGAAAATGAGCGGACCGGACAGGTTTTAGGATATAAAGTCGNTGGAAGCACAGATACGCACAAAATAAAAGTATTGAAACTGTCAGCCATTCAAGGATTCCATCCTCGGCCAAATAATAGTTTTCTAAGAATTCAGGTGACGTTTGAGCCAAAAGGACACCGACCGATATTATAATTACAATCGATGCATAGATTACTCGTTCAGCTAGTGGCATAGCGGTAATTTAATAAAACGTAAATGCCCCCAGCGTCAATTTATAGGGATACTTGGACTTGAAGCCGTCGTAATGTTGAACGCATCAATGGTATGAAATTTCTTTAAAACTTATTAAGATAAAAAAGTAAATTAGTATATGAATTGATGCTATTGCAGCGCCTACGTAGATCCGAGTTCTATCGATTTGCTTTGGATAAGTGATACCCGAACAACAAGTGGGTCAGGTTCGAATATCAGATCAGTCCTAAACCGTTGAACAGGCTTTGCACATACATGAATCTAGTTAGGCAAAGGTTTGCTAATTTGCTGGAATTTTAGCAGTACACCCATCAGGAATCGAACCTGAACCCGCGGCTCCGGAAACCGCTGTACTATCCATTATACTATGGGTGCATATGATATAGGTAGATAAACTACAAAACACTTCAAATCAAGATACAGACATAGGTATAAAACAATAGCTTTACACAATCTAAAAGAAGAGATTTAGTTCCGATCCCTCAATATGTCTAAAACTAAGGACATAATAGTAATTAAGTTTGGTTCCGGCATTCTAACTCGTCCAGATGGAATTGCCTTGGATGATTTTCAATTCGATGGACTTGTTAATGCGGTTTCCAATGTGCATTCATTGGGAAAACAGCCGGTCATTGTGTCCAGTGGAGCCGCGGCCGCCGGAATGATGGCTTTCGGGATAAAGGAGCGTCCGGACGATTTGTCTGAACTTCAGGCCTGTTGTGCTGTGGGTCAGACCCGACTAATGCACTTCTATGAGACTCTTTTCCGTCAATACGGGTTGAATGTTGCTCAACTGTTGCTGACGAACGAAGATTTCTCGACTCCTAACCGGATCTTAAACGTTAACAATACTTTCGAAAATCTGTTACAGCACGACGATGTGATCCCTATAGTTAATGAAAATGATTCTGTTGCCACAGAAGAGCTGAAGTTTGGAGATAACGATTCCCTCTCGGCTTCATTGTCTATTTTAATTAAGGCCTCACTATTAATGATTTTAACTGAAGTTGACGGGTTAATGGATTCGGAGGGGAATGTTATTGCTGACATTAGTGATATCGATGGTGTGACTCAGCACGTTAGAAGTGACACTGGAGCATATTCTGTAGGAGGTATGTCGACTAAACTTGAAGCGCTGGCCATGGCGTCCCTCTCTGGAATCCCTGGCCTCATTGCTAATGGAAGAAAATTTGAACAATTGCCCGAACTGATAAATGGAGAAGGCTTATGCAGTAGAATTACGATTTAATTATGAATGAGGACATTAAAGGTAAAATAGAAACGATGGGCGCGGCTGCTCTTTCCGCGTCCAGAGAGCTTTCTACTCTGGAAACTGAAAAAAAGAATCAAATACTCATGGCCATGGCTGATCAGCTGATGGCTGACGCGGATACGATAATTGAAGCTAATGGGGTTGATATTTCAGCGGCTGAACAGAACGGGTTAACGAGTGCCATGATTGACAGACTCAGGCTCGATGAGTCGAGAGTCGAATCGATTGCTGATGGCATCCGTCAAGTTGCATCATTGCCTGATCCTGTTGGTCAGATAATGGATGACTGGGAAAGGCCTAATGGGATGAGAATAAGGCAATTGAGGGTTCCGATCGGAGTCATTGGTATTATTTATGAATCAAGGCCAAATGTGACGAGTGATGCTGCTGTTTTGTGTTTGAAGACCGGAAATGCAACGATATTACGCGGCGGCAAAGAATCGATCCATTCGAACAAGGCCATTGCTGCTTCTCTTCAGAGCGGAGGTGAACTTGAGGGGCTACCAAAGAATAGTATCCAACTGATTCCCTTTACGGAGAGGGAAAGTGTTAAGCATTTAGCTCAAATGGATCAGTATCTGGATCTGATCATACCCAGAGGTGGAGCTGGTCTCATTGAGGCAGTTGTCTCCATGGCCAGGATGCCTGTCATAAAGCATTACGACGGGATTTGTCATCTGTACATTGACGATGAATGTGATCCCGAGATGGCGAGGAAGCTGGTAATTGATTCCAAGACCCAGAAACCGAGTGTATGTAATGCTCTTGAGACGCTTTTAATATCAGAGCAGGTCGCCGAGACATTGCTTCCACTCATTGCGTCTGATTTGACTGAGAGGAACGTTGAACTCCGCTGTGATGAGAGATCGCTGGCCTTAATTGGAAGTTCAGCAGTTCCTGCAACTGATGATGATTGGAGAGCTGAATATCTGGACCTGATTTTGTCAATTAAGGTAGTTGAGGGTATTGATGAGGCTGTCCGCCATATTAATGAATATGGCTCTCATCACAGTGATTGTATTGTCACTGTTTCCGAGTCAAAAGCTGATCAGTTCATGAGTGAAATAGATTCAGCGACGGTGTTCTGGAACGTTTCTACAAGATTCAGTGATGGTGAAGAGTTTGGTTTCGGAGCAGAGATTGGGATTAGCACTGATAAGTTGCATGCTAGGGGTCCAATGGCATTGCGAGAACTTACCTCTTACAAGTACCTCATCACGGGTAATGGCCAAACTAAGGTTTGATTTATTAGGCGAAGGCTCATGAGGGCACTGAAGCTTTTATTTGTTCAGCCAAATTGCGAAGCGAAACGTCATTGATTTCATTGATGTTAAAGACTTTTACTGCCGCACTGGAATAGGTCTTTTGTCGAGAACTGATGTATGCGGCGTCATAATGGTCCTCGAGTATTGATCTCACGAATGCTTTATAATCACCATCATCGATCATGCTAATCCATTTGTCATAGACTCTATCACTTTTGAGGTGCCTGATCTTTGAAAGTTTAGTTTTCAACAGTTCTTTATCCTCAATGAAGTGAATGTATTCATTGAGTAGAAAATCGACTCTGAATTTTCTCTCAGTTTCAATTTCCCAGACATCTGAATTTTTCATCATGGTCCAAAAATTTGATGGTATCTGAAGGTCGCCGATTCGGGAACTTTCAGATTCCAAAAAGACAGGTATTTTGTCATTTAGCGTTAGGAATTTTTCATATAACAATCGCTCAAACATTTTTTGACTTGGCTGATCATTGTTGCTCTCTTCACCAAGTGCCGATCCTCTGTGAGAAGCCAAGCCTTCAAGGTCGATTGTTTGGCACCCTAAAGATTCGAGATGCATTAGGAGCTTTGTTTTTCCTGATCCCGTCAGTCCTGAAATAATCTTAAAAGAAAGATCATTTTTTAGAATGTCATTGAATGATTCAATAACATGCTTTCTGTAGCCCTGATATCCACCCTCAAGTAATGATGGTCGCCAGCCGACAGATTCCAAAATAGTAGCCAAGGACCGGGACCTTTCGCCGCCGCGCCAGCAATATATGAGTGGAGAATAATCTTTCTTCTTATCAACAAAGTAATCCTTAAGATGCTCAGAAATATTATACGAAACTAAAGCAGCGCCGCGTCTCCTTGCCTCAAATGGATTGACCTGCTTATAGATGGTGCCGACCTCTTCGCGTTCTGAATTTGAAAGTACAGGCAAGTTAATTGCATCAGGAAGATGGTCCTCGCCAAACTCTGACGGGGATCGAACATCTATAATGTCATCATAGTCAGAGAGATGTACATCTTTTGAAGATATGTGGTTAATATTTAACATTAAGGAGTTAAGCTATTATACAGGGTTTGCGATGTTATACACGATAAGCCATTATCAATACAGTAATTGATGGATATTTGGATAACAGGAATTGGATCGATATGTTCAGCTGGAGCGGGTTCAAATGTGTTATATGAGGCCTCCCTCAAGTCATCAATTAATATTAGGACCATTAAAGTTCGTTCTGGGAAAGTAAAATCTGATATACCTGTATGTTCAGTAGCTGACAATGCATTGGATATAGCAAAGCTAAAAGGAGCCAGCAAACTAGACAGGACGTCTCAATTAGCATTTGTGGCTGCCAATGAAGCGTGGATTCAATCAGGATTAAATCAATCTAATCATGACCCTAGCAGGGTCTCAGTCATAGCAGGAACATCAAGGGGTCCGGTAGGTAAATGGCAGGAAACTTATGAAAGACAAATATCAGGCAAGTCACAACTGCCATCACTAGCTGCTACGGGCACGATGGCTTCACTAAGTGGTTCCCTATCTCAGTGCCTTGGTGTCACAGGAACTTCTCTCACTCTTTCATCGACTTGTTCGTCCGGAGCTTCAGCCGTTGGCATGGGGGCGACGCTCATCAAAGGCGGCATTAGTGATGTCTCAGTAGTGGGCGGGTCTGAATCAGTCATAAATGAGGCCATTATCAGTGTGATGAAGTCAGCAGGGCTATTAGGACAAGATCCTGAATATGAAAAGACATGCAAACCTTTCGATGTGGGACGGAATGGTTTAGTCGTTGGGGAAGGTGCGGGGTTTTTAATCATCGAATCATCAGACCATGTGGAAAAAAGAAACGGGACGCCCATTGCTCGACTATCAGGCTGGTCAGGCGGTCTCAGTCTTAGCGGCAAGGTAGGCGTTGAAGAGAGTGGCAAGGGTCTCGCCAAGACAATTAATGAGACGATTGCCATGGCGGAAATTAATCCTGCTGAAATAAATTATATCAACGCTCACGGGACAGGGACATTGCTCAATGACTTATGTGAATGCAAAGCGATCAACGAGGTCAGTGATTTGTCGAAAGTTCCATTAAGTTCAATTAAGCCTATAACTGGCCATTGCCTTGGAGCTTCGCCTGCGCTCGAAGCGGTGCTCTCAATCATGACCCTCAAAGAAGGAGAAATGCCTCACACAACGAACCTTCGGCGCATTGATCCTCAGATAAATTTAAATTTACTAAAGGATGTTCCGCAAAGAATGAATAAGAGTAATGTGCTCTCAACGTCTCTTGGGTTCTGGGGCAATCATGCCTCACTTCTATTTTCGAGTATTTCGTAAAGTTTCCCTATGCGTATTTTACCCAATGATGTGCGTGGCAGCTTGTCGATTATTAACAACTCTTCCGCTCTTTCTATGCTGTTTACGGAGTCATTAAAGCGTTCAAAGGCCCTCTGGGCATCAGAGGAGCTCTCCGCAACCATTACAATTCTATTTCCTTTCCTTAGATCAGGTGTTGCTATAAGAGTTGCTGAATGATCATATAAATTGGTCACCAATGAGCGGAGACGCTCAATGTCTATTTTTTCACCGAGAATTTTAATCTGCTCATCCTTTCTCCCGGTAATGGAAATTTTGTCATTGTTAAAAACACCGGTGTCTCCAGTCAGGAACCATCCATCATCGGTGAAAGGTGCATTAAATTCCCAATTACCGTCTGCATTTTCGATGTATCCGTCGAACAGCGCATCCCCTTTTACTTCAAGTTCATTAACCTCACTGATTCGTATGTTCCATATTTGCAAAGTTTTCATTCCGTCTCCAGGACGAACCTCGGTAGCAATCTGTGAACAAGTTTCAGTCATGCCGTAAGTGGCAAGTGCCGGCCAACCGAGCTCTAAGGCTTTGGTCCGTGTGTCTTCCCGGAGCTTATCCCCTCCAATGATTAATGCTCTCATTTGAGTATTTGGCCTGAGATTTAACTTTATCAGATCATGCAGTTGTGAAGGAACTAATGAGCACAATGATATTTGATCCTGATTGAGTGTGTTTACGAAATCTTCAGGAGACCATTTGCTTCTAAATTCGATTATGCTAGAGCCACTTAATGCGGCTCTGGCATGTATTGAGAGACCGCTCACATGGGTCGTCGGTAAGCAGCATAGCCATTTATCCTTTGCGCAAATATTAAGATGATCATTGACTGACTTTGCAGAACGAAGCATCGCCCTTTTTGAAATGATTGAGAGTCTTGGTGATGAGATGGTCCCAGAGGTAGGAATCATAATGCTTCCCTTAATGCCGAGATCAGAAATTGCACTCTGCAAAGATTTATCAATCCCTTCAGATGATTGACTAGTAAGAATGGAATTGTCAGATGAATCCCAATAACTTTTGTTAAAGTCATTCATGTTAGATCTCCCCACACAATTGATTCAAGGTAATCGTCCATTCCAAATCCAGTGCCGTTTTTTGAACTCTCAAAATTACCAGTCCCGTGAACAGTCACTTCACTCTTTATGATTCCTGCTTGATAAGCGGCGTATCGCCTGCCGAGCTCATGATCCATGTTATGAGTAATGCAAACAGGCGCATTAATTGGTTCTGCAGGAAAAATCGATGGTTTCCATATCCTGACTGCAAAACCTATGGATGCATCAAAGGGTCCTCTGTCCAAAGCGAAATTGACTCGTGTAAGTTCGGAAAATCTTTTCCACGCTTCAGGATCATAAGGAAAAGGGTCCTCAATGAAATCTATTCTTTGCAAACAGTCGTGGCTTAAATTCTGAGTAAACTTAACCAATTGGTTTGGTTCAAGTGATGAATTAAAATCGACTCTAATGGATAGATGTTGGGGCAATTTTTCAAGATAGTTCACGAGCGTCTCAATGTCATTTCCCCCTTTAACTTTGATGTGAGAATGACTGATCCATTGTTCATATATGTCTGTGCTGATATTATGATCGCAAGAAAAAGGAACAGTTAAATGGCTTTTAGGAATGCTGAGGTTCCTGAAAAGATCAATTCCCATGTCACGTGCATTCGAGTCAATTTCGCAGCATTTGAGACAGGCTAAGGCCTGTTCTGTGGGCCTGTTTTCGATGATTGACAACAAGTGGAAATTTAGATCGTCATCGCCGAGGCTTGGCCATGGCTGAAGGCAACCGTGCCCGCCTTTATATTTGATCAGAGCGCCAGCAATACTGCTTTCTGTTGTCAAGGCATTAGGGGACGATTCAAAATTAATCGTATATCTGTGAATTTGGACTTTATCTTTCATTTTAGAGTAAGCCCAAAGTAAACAAGCAACGAAAAATTAAGATAAGCAATGACCGAGAGGCCAAGGTAATTATTGTACGATGGACTCGGTTCATTTCTGATGATTAAAAAAGCAATTATGACTGAAAGCGGCATTCCCATTAGCGGAACTAGGGCTGTGAGACTATGACCTAAAGGAATCCAAATAAGACCCAGAACGTAAGGCGATATGCTTAGAATTAATATTTTCATCCTTGCAAAATTTATTCCGTACCTGGCAGCGAGGGTCATTTTCCCGCAATTTTTATCTTCGTTCATGTCCCTCACATTGTTGATGGCTATTATGATTGCACACAACAGGCCAGACTGGGCGCCGAGCAAAAATGATTCTGGTGAAATTTGGCCAGTAAAAACATAAAATGTCCCGTTAACTGCAACTAGTCCGAAAAATATAAATACGAAGATCTCTCCTAGTCCTTTATAAGCCAGGGGCCAGGGACCTCCGGTATATCCATAAGTTAGCAAGAGAGAGATGATACCGATTATGACTATGGGTATTCCTCTCACAACGATCATAGGCAAAGAAAATGTGATTGCCATGAAACAGAATGTTAAACCGGCTATGAGAAGGCTTTCCGGAGCAATAGCGCCGGATGAGGTCATTCTTTTCGGGCCGAGCCTCTGATCCGTATCAGCGCCCTTTCTGGCATCAATTACATCATTAAATAAATTAGTCGCTATCTGTATGCAGAGTGTACTTAGAATGAGTGATGTGAATAAAATGTAGTTAAATGATTCGTTAATGGAATAAGCAAGAAAACTGCCAAGGGACACTGGCAGTACTGCTGCCAGTAATGTTTTTGGCCTAGATGCAGCTAAGAGCGAGGGAAAGAACAGACTCTCATCATTCATGTCAGGGGAGTCTTGGGTATTTGGAGAAGTCGGGCTTTCTTTTTTCATTGAAAGCGGTTTTTCCCTCCTTCGCTTCCTCTGACATATAATAAAGAAGTGTCGCGTTGCCTGCGAGTTCCTGTAAGCCGATCTGACCATCACAATCAGCATTCATGGCAGACTTTATGCATCTTAGAGCGAGCGGAGAGTGTTGCAGTATTTCTCTGGACCACTTGAGTGTTTCATCTTCAAGTTGCTCTAGTGGTACGACTGTATTGATGAGTCCCATTTCTAAAGCCTCCGACGCATTGTATTGACGGCAAAGGTACCAGATCTCGCGTGCTTTTTTTTGGCCAACGATTCTAGCCAGATAACTAGATCCTAGTCCGCCGTCAAATGACCCAACTTTGGGGCCGGTCTGACCGAAAATTGCATTGTCAGCTGCAATTGTCAGATCGCATACAACGTGGAGAACGTGTCCGCCTCCAATTGCATAGCCAGCGACCATTGCTATGACTGGCTTGGGAAGTGAGCGGATTTTTTTCTGAACTTCAAGAATATTAAGTCTGGGTACGCCGTCCTTGCCGATGTAGCCAGCGTCTCCCCTGACCTTTTGATCGCCTCCCGAACAGAATGCTTTATCCCCTGCTCCGGTAATAACTAAAACTCCGACAGTTTCATCATTTTGAACCAGATCCAGAGCCTCAATGATTTCATTAACAGTTTCAGGCCGAAATGCATTTCTAACCTCTGGTCTGTTAATGGTTATTTTGGCAACTCCGTCGTCAGTTTTTTCAAAAATAATATCCTCAAAATCTCGAATTTTATTCCACATAGTCCCTACCGATACACGATTAATTAAGAAATGAAAACATTGATCGCGTCTGCAGTGTCTTTTGGATTGTCCCAAGGAACTCTGTGACCGGATTTTGTTATTATCTTGGCTTCTGCTTTAGACAGAACGCTGGACGCGTGCTCTGCTATTTTTTTATATTTTATATCCTTTTCACCTGCAAGCCAAAGTGTAGGAATATCGATTTTGGATAATTCTTTTATGACAGGTAATTGTTTGCCTGTTGACCAATTAATGAATGTTTCTGCAATTTTGTTACGCGCCGGTCTCAAATGATTTCTGTTTCTTATGGGGTCGGAATCATCAAAGACGGGTTGATTCTCCCATTCAGTAATGAATTGATTCCAATCTTTCATGCATAAATCAGACCAATTCTTATCATGCTTAACGCGTGCGGTTCGTTCCTCGATATCTATGATGCCTGTGTGTCCAGATATGATGACGGCTTTTGACCATAAAGAGTCAGCTGCCACTGTTGCCTGTAGAGCGATTCTTGCGCCTAGTGAATATCCAATAATAATGTCACCTGGATGGGCTAATGTGTTTATCTCTTCTGCGGCTGTAGCTATACTCTCCGATGAATATTCATAAAGATCCAATGCGCAGCATTCAAAAGGCTTAAGACTATTTATTATAAAATCCCAATCAGACGAGTGCCCCACTGATCCATGAAGTAAGTAAATCATCTTGTCTTACAACTGGGCCCAAATGGCCTCACTTGATTCCTGATCGGGGATCACTTCAATAATGACAGGACCTTGAGGGATTGAATTTAAATCATTGGGGGCAAGAGCTTTGATGTATTGAATTTCCCACATAGCAGCCCATGATTTAAATCCTATTTGGTGATTATTTATTATGGACTCTTTGGCTTGAGTTGATGATGAATTGACTGCATCTATCCTGGAAAAGATTCTTCCCCCACCATTGTTAATTACTACAATGCGTATATTGCTATCGACTCCTTGTAATGTCCAGGGAGCGAAAAGATCATACATGGCAGTCAGATCTCCAAAGATGCCCCATGATTCATTGTCATCGTTATTGTATGCGGCTCCAAGAAAAGTTGATATGTTGCCGTCAATGCCATTGGCACCACGGTTTGAGTAACACTTCAAATTCTTGTCGATTCGCGTAGCGGCTATTTCCCATTCTCTGGTCGGTAGACTGTTTCCGAGAAAGACTAGAGAATTGTCAGGTATAGATTCGGAAATGTGCCTAAACCAGGAAATTTCGGCATTAGGGTAATTTGAAATCAGTCCTTCAAGAGCGTCATGTGAAGCGTATTCGCATATTTTCTCTTTCTCGAAATGATAATCCAGTTCATTCCAATTAACTTCGCTGACGATGCTGGAGCTTCTTGCTAGGCCAGTTAAAGCATTTTGTGCTACAGAGAAGACTTCGATGTTCTCTTCATTTTCCAAATCCCTCCAATATCTACATGATGGTACAGAACCGATCCTGAGAATATATTTTGCCTTTATGTCAGATGGCAATGCAGATGTTAATTTCTCCCTAAGTCCGGACGTGGATTCTGCATACACTGATAAGTTGTAATTAGTGATAAATTTGAAAACATCGCTCTGAATTGTCTCATCTATTTTGCCTAAGATTACAAAGATATCATCGGCTACATATAGGAAGTCCTGAAGTGCGGAAGTATTTGCGGCAATGCTTTTCTTTGGGCATTGATTTTTAGGTGAAAATTGAACTTCAGGCACTTTGATTTGTATATCAGCAGTGGACTTCAGTGTGGGTTCTTCTAACCCAACATTAATATGTAGTGGCTTATCGGCAGGCCAACTTTCAATATTATTATGGGCATATGATCCAAAT
>PAPL01000089.1 GCA_002708885.1 Verrucomicrobiales bacterium
TGAGCACAAGAAACCTTCTTAGAAGATGTCAGTAACAGAAACGCACTAAGAACAGTCAAAAACAAACCTGCCAGTAAAGCCTGTATTTGGAAGCTTCCTGCACTAGTTAAATATTTTTCAATTCGGCCAACGATATAAAACCAAATAAAAATCAATCCAAAAGCAAACAGGACTATAGACTGGAATATAATGATTAGACGTTGAGACATGCGCTTATAATTATCTAAGTTCCTGGAACGGGAAGATTGCCCCATTGATAAAATAAAATTGCTATAACAATGAAAAGCCCAATTGCCAAACTAAGAACAAATCTCGGTTTAAAAACGGAACTGTACATAAAAACCAATTTAACATCCATCATTGGACCATAAGTTAAGAATGCAAGCTTAGCTGCTGATGAAAAACTAAGCATCTGCGCTGCTATGAATGCATCTGAAGTACTACATAATGACAAAACAAATGAAAGGAACATCATGGCTGGAATCCCAATTGCATCTGAAGAGCCAAACTGATCTACTAAACCCTGATCAATCTGTGTTCTATAAAGGGCCGTTATCATAACACCGATAACAAAGTACATGCCGACATCTAAGAAATCGCGAGCAGCGGTTCTTAATGCGATCAACAACCTGTCCGGCACTTCTTTCTCTTCCTTTAGAACAACCTCAGTAGATCGAATGTTTTTTGTGTCTGTTTCTATTTTCTTTAATAGCCCATTACGAAGGATGCTCTTTATTGAAAACTGATGAACCACAATTCCAACAAGAACTGTCACCATATAAGCAACACCTATACGTGATAATGTCATGAATAACGGATCATTACCCGCAAACGCAGAATAGGTACTTAATGCCACTATCGGGTTAACAATTGGAGCCGAGAGCATATATGTAATGGCACAAGAAACAGGAAGCCCTTTCTGAACTAGACGTCTAATTACAGGCACTATTGCACATTCACAAACTGGGAATATTGCCCCCAAGAGGCCAGCAAGCGCTATGGCTGCATATCTATTCTTAGGCAAGAACCGATCCATCATATTGGATGGAAGATAAGCATCAATGAACCCCGAAATAATTGTGCCCAAAAGAATGTATGGAGCACCTTCAAAAAGAATTCCAAGGAAGGCAAAATAGAAATCGCCAATTTGACTAGGTTCGGTAAAAGGCATTATTTTTTAAAAGAGCAAGTGTGCTATCATTCCTAAATAGTGCAAGAGAGGTTCTTACAAAAGAAAAGAAATAAAAAAAAGCTAACCAGAAAGCCTTTCATTTTTTTATTGCCTTATATAACCCACCAAAACCCAATGAACTGAGTCATTGGGTTTTAAATTCCAATATCAATTATTTGTTACAAAAACTTGGGAATAAAACAAAAAGACCACCATCCCTTAACTTGTGCAATAAAATCAGGCTCCGACCAGCAACCTGGCTGGATTTTCCACGCAATCCTTAACTCGTTTCAAAAAAGTAACTGCTTCTTTACCATCAACTATGCGGTGATCATAGCTGAGTGCGAGATACATCATTGGTCTAATAACCACCTTCCCCTCAACTGCCACAGGCCGCTCAATAATATTATGCATCCCAAGAATGGCTGATTGGGGTGGATTTATAATCGGAGTAGAAAGCATCGAACCATATATCCCACCATTAGAAATCGTAAATACGCCACCCTGCAAATCAGCAATCTGTAACTTTCCTTGATTCGCTCGATATGCGTATTCTGCAATATCCTTCTCAATTTGAGCAAAACTCTTTTGGTCACAATCTCGAATAACCGGTACTACCAACCCCTTTTCACTCCCAACAGCTACTCCTATATCAAAAAAATGGTTCTGAATAAGATCATTACCATCAATACGCGCATTAATCTGATCCACCTCCTTGAGAGCATCGACAACAGCTTTAATGAAAATTGACATAAAACCGATTTTCACTCCGTACTTTGCAACGAAATCTTCCTGCAACTCTTTACGCAATTGCATAACAGAAGACATGTCACACTCATTGAAGGTAGTCAGAAGTGCCGCATTTTGTTGCGCAGATACAAGATGATCGGCAATCTTTCGCCTGATAGGGGAAAGCGGCTCTCTGGTTATGCGCCCTCCTTCTTCTGTAATAGGTCCAGAAGAATTATGATGTGATATTGGCTTAACATTTAAGTCAGGCAAAACCTCTTTTCTTTGAGTGTCCTGAGAAACAATTGTTTGTTTGTTTGGGGGATCAACTTGTTTTGAAGAACGCAACTTACCTCCGCTATCAATATAAGCTTGTACATCTTTTTTTAATATGGCCCCTTTCTTTCCACTACCAGTAATCAGCGATAAATCCACACCATTTTCCTTTGCAAGTCTATTAACTACGGGAGAAACGGGAGCCTTGCGATCCAATCTAAGGTCTCTTTTAATATTTTTAGGAGGCTCTGGATCCGAAGCGATGTTTCCAGCCTCAACAGGTATATCCTGTCTGTGATTATCCCGTGATTCTTGTCTCTTGGTAAAAGAAATAGGATCCGTTTCTTCTTGATTCCCATCATCTTCATTTGATGAGTCCCGAGCAAGCGTGGGCTGCACCTCTGTCGATGAAGCAGACTGAGATAAATCTCCAGTCGTAATTCGACCGACTACAGATCCGATAGAAACCTCTTCTCCTTCAGACGCTAATATTTGTAATGTTCCTGAAGAATCAGCAGTGATCTCAGTTGAAATCTTATCTGTGTCCAAAGTAAGCAACAAGTCACCGACATTAACAGTATCACCATTATTTTTATGCCACTGAGTGATCAATCCGCTCGATACAGACTCTCCCACAGATGGAATCCTAATATCATCACTCATTAATTATAAAAATAGATACACCAAGTTGTCTTAAAATTCTTTTTGATAATTAAACCATTTTAAATCAAATACCACTCTTTTGAATCATTTTAGCATTTATTTAGACAAGTCCATTCTGGCATGAATTTACAAATAATCTGAATAATTAACCATCATCAATAATTTAAACACTGAAAGCCTGCTCAATTAGTCTGCGTTGCTCCTCCTTATGAATTGCCTTGGACCCAGTAGCTGTACTTGCACTTCTTTCCCTGCCAGCATACCGGACATTGCCTCTTCCTGCTTCATTCAGTCGTGGACTAATGTAACTCCAAGCCCCCATATTGAGAGGTTCTTCCTGACACCAAACCCATTTTTTATATGCTCTTGGATAGCGTTCTATAATTTTTCTAAGCATCTTCCAATGGAATGGATATAGCTGTTCTATGCGAATTATAGCAGTGTTTCTGATTTCATTTTCGTTTCTATATTTTAATAAATCGTAATAAACTTTGCCCGAACAATAAACAATGCGGGTCACTCGCTCGGGACGGTCGATCAATTGGTCGTCATCAAGCATTTCGTGAAAGTGCGATCCATCAGAAAAATCACTTTCCTTAGAAATGCATTCCGGATGCCTTAACAGACTCTTTGGAGACATCAAAATCAAAGGCTTGCGTAACTTTCTTATGATCTGCCTTCTTAAAACATGAAAATATTGTGCCGGAGTAGTGAGGTTGCAAACTTGCAAATTACCTCCTGCACATAACTGCAAAAATCTTTCTAGCCTAGCACTTGAATGCTCAGGGCCCTGACCTTCATAGCCGTGAGGAAGAAGCATCACCAAATTTGAAGGCTTCCCCCATTTTGACTCAGCCGAGCTAATGAACTGATCTATTATGACCTGTGCGCCATTAACAAAATCACCAAATTGAGCCTCCCAGCAAATCAACATTTGAGGAACCATTAAATTATAGCCATAATCAAAACCCAAAACACCAGCTTCTGATAATAAACTATTATATGCACAAAAACTGGCCTGGTTCGGGCTAAGATTCTTCAACGGCACATATCTGTTTCTGTTTTTAGAATCATACAATACACAATGTCGATGACTGAATGTACCGCGACGGACATCCTGACCCGAAAGTCTTACAGGATAACCTGAATCCAATAATGAAGCGAATGCCAAAGCTTCTGCATGAGCCCAATCATAAGGACTTCCTTCTTCAGTTGCCCTTGCCCGCTTAGCTAAAAACAGTTTTTTTATTTTAGCATTAATAGAAAAATCATCAGGAATTTCAGTTAACTTTCTACCTAATCGACGTATTACATTAGTGGGTATACCAGTAGGTATTATTTCATAAGAATATGCATCTTCTTGGACTTCCGTGGCTGCTCCTCTAAAAGATATCTGCGCATCATTTTCTTTTCCGTCAACCAATTGAAACTCAGAATTTAATCGAGCCTTATATGCATCACTGATTTCAGATATTTCATTATCTGAGATTTGCCCTTCGCTCAACAAATAATCCTTGTAGAGTTCAGTAGTGGATTTTTTACTTCGAATAGTGCGGTAGATTTTTGGCTGGGTAAAAGCTGGCTCATCCGCCTCATTATGGCCATGACGCCGATAACAAACAATATCGATCACTACATCTCGTCCAAACTTCTGACGATATTCGAGAGCAAGCTCTGTCACATATGCAACTTCTAGTGGACTATCTCCATTAACATGAAAAATAGGAGCCTCAATCATCTTTGCAACGTCCGTACAATAAACTGATGAACGAGCATCAGAAGGCATTGTAGTAAACCCAATCTGATTATTAATGACTATATGAATTGTTCCACCTGTCCTATATCCTGGTAATTGCGAAAAATTCAGCACTTCAGCAACTGAACCCTGTCCAGCAAAAGCGGCATCACCATGTAAAAGTATAGGCAAAACACGACCCCGCTTCTCGGTATCATCAATTAATCTCTGTCGAGCCCGAGCCATACCCTCCACTACCGAATTTACAGCCTCCAAATGACTCGGGTTTGGAGCCAGAAAGATATTAACTGACTTCCCATCAATCTCACGGCAAGTCTCATAGCCAAGATGATATTTCACATCGCCATCTCCACATACTAAATCAGGAACATAATTTTCTGAGAATTCATTAAATAAAACAGATAATGGCTTTTGAAGAAAATTCGCCAATACATTCAAACGGCCACGATGAGCCATTCCCATCACAATTTCTTCTACTCCAAAATCAACTCCCTTATAGAGCAGGGTATTTAAAGACACCAAGGTAGACTCGCCTCCTTCAAGACCAAACCTTTTCTGTGCGACAAATTTTTGATGAAGGTAATTCTCGAATTCCTCAGCTTCGACAAGCCAATTCAAAATCGTTTTTCCGTCTGGACATTTAAGAGATGTTGTCAGCGGCCTATTTTCAATGCGATCTCTTAACCAATGTCTGATCTCAGAATTATGGATTCCCATATATTCAAAACCTATCTTTCCACAATAAATTTCCTGCAATCTTCCAATCATTGCAGAAAGAGACATGGGCTCGCCATCGGCAAAAAATTGACTCGCCACTTGTTCCTCTAAATCTGCCTCATTAAATCCAAATTGATTATAATTAAGTCTAGAATTATCAGGAGGAGAAAGACTCAATGGATCGACCCATGCTTCAGTATGCCCAAGAGCCCTATAATTGTATAACAAACTAACGACTCTGGCCCGAAAAACAGGATCAGTCAGAGTAACTCTCAATGAATCGTTTTGCGGATGACTGACTACTTTTCCACTTTCAGCAGAAGAATCTAAAGATTTTATATCTCTCTCGATTTGCGCCATGCCAAGAGAAAACCCCTCAAAAAATGCAGCCCAATCAGAATCTACTGACCTTGGGTTATCACGCCAAAGAGCAAATTTCTCATCCAATAAATTTGCGTTAAATCGCGAGGCAATACTGCTGTTCATTATATTTGTTTAGTAATAAAAATGCAGGAATCCAGCTGGTAAAGAAATTTCATCATAGAAAGTCAAACTCTAATAAAAAATTTAAGGCAATAATGACGTTTTCGGTTAAACTAATAAGCCTTCCGAACCCCTCTTAATATGCAGTAAATTAGGAAATAGATTTCCAATGATAAAAGTCTCAAAACTTTCCAAGCAATATGTCGAAAGGACTGCAGTAAACAATATTTCCTTTGAAGTGGAATCCGGTGAAATAGTTGGTTTTCTTGGACCTAATGGAGCAGGAAAAACCACAACTATAAGAATGTTAACTGGTTACATACCACCAACGTCCGGCACAGCGAGCATCGGAGGTCATGATGTTTTTTCAGAATCCATAAAAGCCAGACAAAAGATCGGATACATGCCCGAAAATGTCCCTTTATATGATGACATGCGCGTTAGGGAATATCTGCGATTTAGGGCAGAATTGAAAGGACTTCGGGGCCAAGAAGCAAGGCAAGGAGTTAATGAGGCAGTCGAACTTTGCGGTTTAAAACAAATAAGAAGGCAAATGATTAGCTCCCTCTCAAAAGGTTACAGACAGCGAGTGGGTCTAGCTGATGCATTAGTAAACAATCCAGAACTTCTTATTCTGGACGAACCAACAAATGGACTTGATCCGAATCAAATTCGACGATTCCGGGAGTTGATAAAGCAATTGGGCATAAGACACACAATTTTAATTTCTACTCATATCCTGAGTGAAGTCGAGATGACATGCAATCGCGTCATTATTCTCAATGAAGGAAAAATCATTGCTAATGGAAACCCTAATGATCTCTCTAGCGAACTACGTTCTGCTCATACAATATCAATCGAATTAAAAACATCTGAAGAAATTGCAAAAGATTTAATCTCTGCCATTCCCGGAATAAAAAAGGTAAATAAGGAACACCAATCAGGAGANTGGACACACTTCAATATACGCACTGAACCAGATACTGATGTCCGTGAATCTATAGTGCATCTTGCTAATACTCAAAAATGGCCACTCCGTGAAATACGAACACAACATGCAACTCTAGAGGATGCATTTGTTGAAATAACTCAATCAAATACATCCAACTCGTAGGCAAATAAACATGAATACTCCGCTGATTGTAATAACGGTCATTCTCTTTGCTATTATNATTCTCTCAATAAAAAAGTTCTTATCTGGAGGAACTGGAATCGTTATATTAAAGAAAGAGTTAAAATCAATATTCTATTCACCCATAGCTTGGGTAGTAATGGCTTTGGTCATGTTGCTGAATGGATTCTCATTTACTGCCGCTTTGGAAATTCTGCGTAAAGCCGATGTAGATGAAACCTTAATTGGATATACATTTAGCTCCACATCATTTTGGCTGACCTATTTTTTTATTTTCCCGGTCATCACTATGAGGCTTTTTTCTGAAGAAAAAAAATTAGGCACCATAGAAACACTCCTAACAGCACCAGTACAAACAATACATGTACTCCTAGCAAAATACCTAGCGGCTTTAATCTTTTATTTTATTATATGGCTCCCTAGCGCAGTTAATTTTTTCCTTTTCCGTATTAGTTCTACAGAAAANGTGAACGCTATAGGCTCATTTCTAGGCGCTTATGCAATCATTTTACTTGTTGGAATCTTTAATATTTCCATTGGATGTCTAGCATCAGCCCTAACCAAAAACCAAATAGTAGCAGCAATGGCCTGCTTCACTTTTTGCATGCTACATTTTTTAATAGGCTTTGTCTTACAAGACCTTCCTGTACCAGAGTCATGGCAAGGTTCTTTGTTTTATTTTTCGACAGTCAAACACGTTCAAATCTTTATAAGTGGATTAATTGATAGTCGCCAATTTATTTATTATCTCAGTTTCACTATTATTATTCTATCGTTCACATACAATGTGCTTGAGTACAGAAAGTGGAAGACCTAACAATGTCAGAAATTACTGATAAAAAACAATTTCAAACTTCTTCAGACGATCCCGTAAAACCTGACACGGAATCTAGTCGGGGTAGAATTGAGAGGAGGAAAATTGCATTAAATGTTTTAATGCAGATGTTCTTTGCAATTCTAATATTTGTCCTAATCAATTACATTTCATATGGCAACTACCAGCGATGGGACCTTAGCTCTACAAAAAAATACAGTGTATCGGAAGACACCGAAGCTTACCTACAAGATCAACTCGATGACAAGGTAACTCTAACTATGGCTTTTTTAAAAAGCTCAAANATCCGAAACCAACTAAAGGTCCTTCTTGAAGAATATGAAAATATATCCAAAGGGAAGATTATATTTGAAGAATTCGATCCAATAATAAATAAAAATAAATCATTAGAAATATCAGATCGCTACCAAACTACTATTGATCAGAGTTGCCTATTTATCGAAGTAGGAGGCCGCATTAAAAAACTCACTGAGAACGATTTACTGGACGATAAAGGACGCACTTTCACTGGGGAGGACGCAATAACTTCAGCAATGTTGGCAGCGACAGAAAGCAAACCTAAAACAGTTTATCTCATTGCAGGCAAAGGTAAGCTTAAAGAAGTAAACGGAAGGTCTGCTGACAAAGAAATACTTGGCCTCAGTACTAGACATTTCTTTGAGCTAAAAGAGCTAACTCTCGGGAACATAACTAAAATACCTGAAGATGCTGACTCTCTTATCCTTATTAATCCTGAAACAGACTTTACACTTTCAGAAGTTACTGTTCTCACAAAATATTGGGAGCAACAGCGAGGGTCTATGGTCCTACTATTAAATCCGGCAACCAAAATGCCTAATTTTTATCCTTTTCTTCGCTCTCTCGGCATTAGGGTTGATAACAAATATCGCGTTTTATTTTCTGAAACAACCGGTATTGGAGGAACCCAAAAAGTTTATTCTGTACAAAGTAAATTACTGGGCGGAAATCCTGTCACATCATCAGATGAAGGCGCTATAACTACTTTTGCTGGACAAACCTGCCCAATCAGTGTTGCTGAAAATAATGAAAATTTAGNCTCAAAAGGAATAACAGCAGTTCCACTCCTAGCTGCAGACCCNAAATTTTGGGGTGATCTCGAGCATACTGAACCATATCCAAAGAGAAGCGACACCGATATGATACCTGATCCAAATCCAATATATGTTGCTGCAATGGTTGAAAAAGGCGGNTCAGAAGATTCTGCAGTTAAAATAGAAAGCTCCAGAATGGTAGTCATAGGCAATTCAACCTTATTGGATCCAATACCTACAAGATTGAATGTAGAATTGGTAATGAATGCTATCAACTGGACACTCGATCGTGAAGAGCGTTTAGGAATAAATCCTACAAACGTNATAAGTTTTCGCATCGATATGTCCCCAGAAAAGTATAAAACACTTTTCTATTTAATTGTCTGCATCTTTCCTGCCATTGCCTTTTGTTTTGGCATTGTCATATGGAGTGCCCGCCGAAGCTGAAGAAGACATCCGATAAATAATAAAAATGCCTAATAAAAGCACTTTATACCTTATNCTGCTAACAGGATTGTTAGCAATTTATACGGTCTTGGATCACAACAAAAAAAATAAACTAGGAACAATTAACCAAAATTTCAAAGCCATTCCGATTAAAACAATCGATGAAATTGATGAAATCGAAATATCATCTGCTAGCGGTAAAGTGAATATCTTAAACTCTCCTTCAATAGGATGGACCATAACTCATCCCGTCAAAGACAGGGCCGACTCAGAAAAAATAGCTAATATCCTTGAATCACTCACTGATCTCAAAAGGTTTGACACCATCACAAGCAGAGATGCTCCATCCCGAAGTGAAATGGGACTAACAGACAGTGCTCTTTCGGTAAAACTATTAAATAAAAAAGAATTAATAGGAAAAATAATTTTTGGTAACACGACCGGAGTAGTAGATACAATTTACGCNCAATGGAACGAAAAAAATAGTTCAGGGGATCCCTTCTTCTGCTGGGCGGATATCAAAGAAGTAATTGATGTTCCTTTTGACAAAGTCAGAGAAAAAAAATTAGTGAATATTCCCATTAAAAATATTGGGAAAATAGAAATAGAGGAGCAATCGGGATCAGCGCTTCACGTCAACAGAAAAAGAGATGGNGAATCCTGGGCGATAACAAAGCCTCTAAAAACAAACACAGATGATGAGAANTTCAGCAACTGGNTGTCNNCAATTACAAGCCTCAATTCACAATCATTTATAGATAAAGCAAACAGTGANATTGCAACGGCTTTTACAACAATAATTAAGACCATATCGATTCACTCAAATGAAACAAAAAANTTAACTGTTNTAGAGTTCGCAAAATCGGACAGTGAAANCAGCATATTCGCAANAACTTCTGATAGGCCAGGAGTGTTTTTCCGAATGGAAAAAAAATCATTGGATGCTATTAATTTAAATCCAAATGCGATAAGAGATCAACGATTGCTCCCTTTCAATCCGAAATCTGTNGTAGCNTTTAATGTTTTTGCTTTGCCCAGCAACAAAGTANACCTATTACAGGATAACAATGGGTGGCAGATAATAGATAAAACTCAGAAGATTAAAGCTGATGACCAAAGGATATACAAAATACTTACGTCTCTTTCCTCAGAACAGGTCGAAAAATTTGTTGCAGATGCAGCCGGTGACTTAAAGCCATGGGGCCTNGATAAGCCAACTCTCAACATCACAATCAAGTCTGTGGCATTAGATCCAATAAATCCAACTAAGGAAAACGGCTCTCCAAATCTAATCGATGTAACTAAAAAACTACTCGTAAAAGGACAATTAGCTAAGGATCAAGAAGTNATTGAGTACTATGCAACGGTCGAAGGAAGCGGAACTGTTGTTCAGCTTAGCCCTGCATTCCCTTCAATATTGCCTATTCGGCTACTTGATTATAAGGAACTTTATCTTTGGCCCACCTTTGATCTGGCCAATTTACAATCCATTAAAACTTCCAAACCTCCCCAGACACCTTTGGAACTTCAATATAAATACCAATCAAATGAATGGTCTGCAAGCCTTGCAAATGAAAACATATCTAATCAAATTGATACCGCTCAAGCATTGAAGCTAGCCCAGCATTTGAGCCTTCCAATAAGAGCAACTAGATGGCTATCTAATAACACAAGTGAAGCAGAAATTGCACTTTTAAATCCATGCAGAAAAATAGAATTTACTTTAGTTGATATAAATAAAAACGTTCACCCNTTCACAATACGAATAGCACCTATAAATGAACAATCCTCTAATCTTCTGTATTATGCCCGCATTAATAACAATCCAGAAATCTGCTTAATTGACCGCGAAAATTTTGATATTATGGACATGCCGATCATCAGAGAATCCTCGGAAGAATAATCTGATCTATGATTACCCCTAATATTTTTCTGCAGAATATATAGTCGCAATTCCTCCACTAAGAGGATGAAATTTAGAATTACTAAAGCCTCTAGATTCAATCAAAGAGCACATTTCTTTTCCTGATGGAAACGATTCGATTGTTCCTCCAAGATACCTATAAGCAGATCGCTTTCCAGTAATTAGACCAGCAACTGCAGGAAGTACATTATGCAAATATGAACGATACATTTTGCGGCCCAGCGAACCTTTTGGTAATGAAAAATCCAAAATTATTAAATATCCATTAGAAGATAATACCCTGAACATTTCATTAAGGGCTACAGACCAATCAGCCATATTACGCAAACCAAAACCAACAGTTACTGCATTAAAAAAATTGTCAGAAAACGGAAGATTTAATGCATCCGCTAACACAGTCTTCTTTAACCCCCTCTTCTCTGCTTGCTGGAGCATAGGTTCGCAAAAATCGCTCCCTATCACCTCAGCATTTGGGCATTTTTTTTGTATTTCTAAAGCCAAATCCCCACTACCAGTAGCAATATCAAGGACATTGATGGGATCTCGATGTTTAATCATTTTTGCAACTTTACGCCGCCAGAGAATATCTATACCAAAACTTAAGACATGGTTAGTAAATACATATTTATCCGCTATATCAGTAAAAGCATCTTTCACATATTTAGGATCTTGCATTTTAGAGGATATTCAGCCGGATTGTTCTTAGTGCAAAAATATTCAAACTCTATTAATCTAGTCATAGAAAAAATGCCAATGATAAAGTTAATTATATGATAGAAACTGNAATCATAATCCCNTTNCTCGCTGGATTCCTGGGAATAGTAATTGGTNTAGTAATACGCAAATCAGGACANCAGAATTCTGATAATATTGAAAAACAAATTACAGAAATCGGACGCCAACATGCTGAATTGACTGGTCGACTAAAAAGTTTCACCCAAGCGCAAGAAGATGCTCGAGGTCAACTTAATCGAAATTTAGCTGAACGACTAGACAACGTATCCAAAACTGTCACAGACAATTTAAAAGAATCAGGCGAAAAAACTTCTAAAACACTCACTAATATTGGGGAGAGGCTTTCTACAATCGATAAAGCCCAACAACAAATTGCAACGCTTTCAGGACAAGTAGTCGAACTGCAACAAGTTCTTGATAATAAGCAAGCACGTGGCGCATTCGGAGAAACACAATTAGCAGATATTGTGAAAGATGGCCTACCAGAAAGTGCATACGACTTCCAATTTACTTTATCTAACGGCAAAAGGGCGGATTGCATTATCCGCCTTCCCAAACCTCCTGGACCAGTAGTAATAGACAGTAAATTTCCTCTCGAAGCTTATCAAAGTTTTCGAAGATCAAAAGATGAAAAAGAAGCTCAATTGGCGCTCAAGCAAATGCANAGTGACACATTAAAACATGCTCAAGACATAGCCTCAAAATACATATTGCAGAATGAAACAGCCGAGGCNGCGCTAATGTTTCTGCCTTCAGAAAGTATTTTTTCAGAAATTCATTTACGCCTACCNCAAGTAATTGAAAAATGTCGNTCNTTGCGAGTCTATCCTGTATCTCCAAACACAATGTCACTGACTCTTAATACGGTCAGAGCAATCATGCGTGACGTTCAGATGAGAGAACAAGCAGATCTAATTCAAAAAGAAGTAGAAACACTTCTCATTGATATTAACCGCTTAATGAATCGCGTTGGCAAACTTAGATCTCATTTCGATCAAGCCAGTAAGGATATAGATTTAATTGAGAAATCCACCAATAAAATTGGAAATAGAAGTGAAAAAATATCAGATCTAGATTTAAGCAATCATGAGAAAATTAAAGATACGAATGTTTTACCGGATAGTAACTGATTCCTATCTAACTTGATCTTAAGAAATTGCAGTTACCATAGACAAATAACATAATTTAATTCATGAAGCTATATAGACGAGGATTTCTCGCAAAAGGTGCCGCTATTTTTAGCGGTGCATTATACAATAGGCCTAAAGCATTTTCTAATCCCAACATTCGTAAGACTATGTCTCGTCCGTTAATTATTTCTACTTGGCCATTCGGAGAAGCAGCCAATAAAAAAGCTATGGAAATCATTGAGTCCGGAGGCTCTTCTCTTGATGCTGTCGAAAAGGGAGTCAATGTGACAGAGAATGACAAAGAGAACACATCAGTTGGCATTGGTGGATTACCCAATTCAGAAGGTATAGTACAATTAGATGCATGTATCATGCATGGACCTGGACACAAAGCTGGGAGCGTTATGGGAATCGAAAAGATCCGTAATCCTATATCTGTGGCCAGAAAAGTAATGGAACATACTCCCCATGTTCAATTAGTAGGTAAGGGGGCACAAGAATTCGCTGTTTCACAAGGGTTTAAAGAAGAGGATCTTTTAACAGAAAAAAGCAAATTGAAATGGCTCGAATGGAAAAAAAATAATCAAAAGAAGAAGCCAGAAGGCTCCATAGACAATCATGATACAATCGCATTACTTATACTCGATGAAAACGGCAATCTTACTGGTGGGTGCTCTACAAGTGGTTTGGCGTTCAAACTCCCTGGACGTGTAGGGGATTCGCCAATCATTGGGGGCGGGCTATATGTCGACAACGAAATAGGAGCAGCGGGTGCCACTGGAGTAGGTGAAAATGTTCTTCGCCATTGTTGCTCTTTTATGATTGTAGAATTTATGCGGCAAGGATTACCCCCAGAAGAGGCCTGCATACAAGCTATCAAAAGGGCTGCAAAAATTGATCCTAAGGGAATCGATCTTAATATCTTTTTTATCGCTCTAGACAAAAAAGGTAGATACGGAGCAGCTGGAACAGGAAACGGTTTCCAATATGCAGTAACTACTCCCAAACAAAGTNAAATTTTAAATAGNGCCGCTCTNAGTGATGTGGATGCTGGACCAGTAGGAGGTAATGAATTTGATAACTAAAATGTTAATTGTTATAAACTCATTTAACACTATATACACAGTATGCTCACGAGATGACTCGAACATCCACGGGGTTGCCCCCACTAGAACCTGAATCTAGCGCGTCTACCAATTCCGCCACGTGAGCATTTTAAAGAGTTCAGGATTTCAACTCTGTGCAGATAAAGTTTAACAATCTTCTCTATGTTTTCCAGAACAAAAAATGGTGAAACCAGCNTGGACCTAGAAAGCGGGAACTTCCCGCCTTGAGAGACGCGCAGAGCCGAAATTGTTCTTTCCAGTATATACGCTTTCCTTTGGCGTCAAATTTATGCGTATGACATCGTGTGGATTAGTCACTGTCAGCATGTCGCNCTTGATGCTCCAAATGCCGTCCCATGCTGCGCCCGNACGCGCCAAGTGACTCCGCCCATCTGGGCTCAGGTTCAACACGTATTTATTGTCATTATTACTAAAACGAATGTGCCATTTGCCTAGCATCGCCTTAGCNTCNGCAGTCNTTGAGGGCAATGGCTTCTTGGCNGGCTTCGACTTTGATAAATTATTCACAGACAAAGCCGGAGTCTCTCCATGGGGCAACACCCAAATGTTTCGAAACTGTAGTGGCTCCTTGTGGTTTTGCAGAATCAATGGTCCAGCCAATCCCTGCGGAGTGCGCCGTACGCCATACTTAGATTTACCGGGAATCTCAAAACGGTCGTGGATNATCACACCGTTGTGGCGCACCGTAATAACCGCATCCTTGATTTTTTTTCCGTTCTTTACCACGGCATTGGTGAATTCCACATCAATGGTTTGCCACACAAGCGGTGGCAGGCACATGTTCACGTCCGGCCCCTTGTGACTGTAAATACCACCNCATTCATTGTGATTACCATCCATACCAAAGGAGTCAAGAATTTGGATTTCGTAGTCATGNACTTGGTAAAATCCACTATTGCCTCGGTCCTGGCTACGATAAGCCGGCTGATATGGCAACAGAAGCTCAAGGTGTGCCGTATAGTTATGGAAATTACGACGCGACATTAGGTTACCGGGTATCGGCATTAGGGTGGCAAATTTTTTGTGGATGCTACCCCCTGTCCATTCCTTCATGTGCTTGCCATCAAACAGAACAATTGCCCNGGCTGGTGGCTTCTGCCCTAGGGTGGGACTTTTTCGGGTAGTTTTCTTCAGGCTGAAAGGTTCACCATTCATCTCCCCCGTCATGATGTTGCCGGATACCCTCGCACTGCATCGCTTGTGCCCTTTAGGTGGAAATTCCTTGAGAAGTGAAACGCGCGTAGAGCAGGGGTTCTTTTCACGACCGCGAGTTGCCGCAACATGCGCACGCTTGCCGGAAGCCGCAGTGAAAAGGATGCCCTCAGAAATGAGCTTACCGTCCATAATGCTTCGGTCTTTCCTGTCCCATCCAGCCCCTGGTAGCCCACCTAAGTAAATCACGGCCTGGAAAATACCAGATCCCAATGAAACGACCTGGCAACCCAACCTACCACCATTCCCAAATGTACCTGTGTATTCACCCTGAAGCGTGAAGTCGATTGGAATTGTCGGATCGGCAGGGTCAATCCATCGTCCATCATCTGCGCCCATGAGGGGGAAACTGATGCAAAAAAGAATGGCTATTACAGTTTTCATTAAACCATAATAAAACTGCCCTTCGTTTCTCGGCAAACAGTTATTAGCCGGCTCTAGGAGAAATATGTCATATTATTTCCCTACGGTACCGGATGCCAATGCCTTAAGTTTATATATATGAAATGGGGATTTGGTTAAATTCTTCCCCTCATTATAAGGGGCTGTCAAATGTAGTTGGCTAGCATAAAAATATAATTTGCCATCATTACCAAAACATAATCCGTCAGGCCAAAGAAACCTATCATCAGTTTCATACACTTCATATTTTTTAGTGGAAGATTTTATTACACCAATGGCTTTTTTCATAACATCCGATATGTAAATGTTATCTTTAGAATCTATTGAAATTCCATCACATGGGGGCCTAGGAGCATAAGCTTGAAACCGAGAATTCAGTTCATTCTTGGTCAAGGTAAGATCGCGCAAATGATCGGTACTAATTCTATACAAAGTCTTACNCGCTGATGGACCGTAATATAACCATTGCCCTTTCCTATCAATAGCTATAGGGCCGGCACCATATTGTGGCTTTAAAAAACTACCATCCGCTCTCTTAACCACTAATGAAGTGTCATCAACAGCAATATCTAATTCTTCAGGAATTACAGTGAAGTGACCTTCCAAAACACGCCTAGAAGATCCCGTTTCTATATTAACAATAATAAGAGCCGCATCCTTACCAGAAGCNGGGTCAGTAAGATAAATATACGGCTCTTCAGGATCAACAGCCAAATCATTTAGAAAAGAAGAATCAGTTGTCGCAGGGGGAGGAATATAAATGATTTTTGCCAACTTATTATCATCTGTATCCCAACCAACAATTTTCGGGATACTCTCACCTCGCCGGCCATTATCTAACATCCATACAACGCCTCGCTCATCACATTGCAAACCAAGAACGGCATCAAGAGCAAATGGGGATCCTTTCTTTCCCTGACTAATATCGCTATTAGGAAATGAAAGGACATCACCACTAGTAGTAATTTCCACTACACGTTCATCAGTATTCTGATACTGATGCAAGCTCAATATAATACTCCCTTTTGGGGTTATAGTCATTCCTCCCGGGCTATGAGTCAATTTGGCAACCTCAGTCAAACTTATTCCACCTCCTCTACCAAATAATTGAGCATCAGCGCCGGAGGAGCTAATAATTAAACATAGCAATAAAAATATAATTCTATAATTAATCATCAACCAAGCATTTCAGGATAACTCTCAAGTGCAATCTTCTCACATCTTCTAAAAATCTGATCCGGACTTGCATCACAAAGAGCGGCTTCGGCCATAGATTTACAAACTTCGTAATCAAGACTCCGAATCGCATGCTTAATTGCAGGGACTCGTGGAGCCCCCACACTTAACTCATCAAATCCCAATCCAATAAGAAGTGGTGTGAAAAATAGATCCGAGGCCATCTCACCACAAACACCGACCCATATACCCGCATCATGTCCAGCATTAATAGTTTCCTTGAGCAACCTCACAACAGCAGGATTTAGAGGTTGGTATAGGTCCGAAACTCTTTCATTAATGCGATCAACTGCCATAGTGTACTGAATGAGGTCATTAGTCCCAACGCTAAAAAAATCAACTTCCTTGGCNAACTGATCCGCAATAAGGGCTGCACTAGGAACTTCAATCATAGCTCCAATCTCAGCTGGCCTTTCATAAGTAACTCCCGCATCTATCAACTCATTTTCAGCCTCATTAAGCAGTTCTTTCGCTTGTTTCAATTCCTTCAATGTTGAAATCATTGGAAACATTATTCCGACCNTTGAAANAGCCGCAGCCCGTAATATTGCTCGTAATTGGACCTTAAATAATTCAGGNCGATCAAGACTCACCCGAACTCCCCNCCAACCNAAAAAGGGATTCAGTTCAGGTTTGATTGAATTGTTCTGGAGCTTGTCTCCGCCAATATCAAGTGTTCTTATTATGACTGTATTGGGATCTACAGTGCCAGCAACTTCTGAGTAAGTTTGGAACTGTTCTTCCTCATCCGGAGCACCGGAAGTATTCATATAAAAGAATTCCGTCCGAAACAATCCGATTCCTTTAGCACCATTCTTTTTGGCCAGATCGGATTCATAAGCAAATTCAATATTTGCCGATAATATAATTTCCCGACCATCCTTTGTCTCTGCATCTTTATTGATAAATTCCTCCAACCCTTCTCTGAGCTTATCTTTTTCCTTCTTCAGAATTTCATATTCTGAAAGTGTGCTTGNAGAAGGATTAATGACAACAACACCATTATAACCATCAATTAATAATTGATCNCCAGTATGCACCTCCTCGCANAACCTGTTAATCCCCACAACTGCAGGTAATCCAAGGGACCGTGCAATAATAGCAGCGTGAGATGTATAGCTACCAATCTCAGTTGCAAAACCTTGAACCAANGAATGATTCATCTGAGCCGTATCTGAAGGAGTCAATTCCGGAACCACTAAAACGTGATCGTGTCGAGCACTATATTCGGCCTTCTCACCTGATGCCAAATTACGAAGAACTCGTCTCATCACATCCTCTACATCAACAACTCTTTCACGCAAATAACGATCACCGATTTTTCTGAGAGCCTCAATGTAGTGACTCATTGTCTTATAAAAAGCATATTCGATATTGAAGTTATCTTCTCGTACGTTTTTCCGGACCTCATCAAGAACAACCTTATCTTCAAGCACTAGCAAATGAGCATCGAAAATATTTTCCTCTCCCTCACTACCAGCAGCTTCGCGAACTTGATCCTTGAGTGAACCTATCTGCTCCTTTGTTCCTGCAATTGCTTTTTCCAATCGTGAGATCTCTTCATCTTTTGCCTCATCATCAATTATATATTTGTCAGGCTCTACGAAATAATTATTCCTTACATGAGCATGAGCTAAAGCAATTCCAGACGAAACCCCTATACCTGAAAATCTTTTTTCAGCATTTTCTAACCCATCGTGATCTTCTGGAACCATCAATTATATCGAAATTAATCAAAATCCATATATTTATGGACCATATACCATTAGAATATTTAACTTTCCTCAAACCCTCCCTCGACAAGATTCCCAAGAGCTAACAATGCANCCTCAGCATCTTCCCCTTTTGCACTGACGTAAATTTCACTTCCTGATGGAGCTGCCAACATCATTAGCCCCATAATGCTTTTCCCGTTAACTTCATCCTCTTCNAATTCCACCCATATCTCAGATTGAAAAGTGTTAGCTAATTTAACAAACATAGCAGCTGGACGTGCATGCAATCCAAGCTTGTTCCTGATAATGAACTTTTGCTTATTAGAATTTNTATTTCCAGCCATCAGATAAACAGGGNATTAATTAATATAAAATTCCCATTAANTAACTAAATTAACCTATCCTCTTTTCCGCAATAGTTTTCAACAATTTCTTATCAAACTCAATGGCGCTATCATGGCCGAAAGTTTTAAGTTTCTGGTCAAGGGCCGCCACTTCCACCAGGCTCGCCATATCACGCCCCGGAGCAACTGGTAATTCGATATGGGGCACTTTGATGTTTAAAATTTCATAATTCTTTTTCCGAATCCCCACCCTTTCTATTTCTTGTGTCTTTTCGACAGATCTAAGAGTAATCACTAAATCCAATCGCTTTTCCACCCTCATGGAGGCTACCCCAAAAATTCTTGGAACATTAATTATACCCAAACCTCTCACTTCCATATGAAATCTACCCATACTCGGAGATGTGCCTATAAGTTCTCTCCCCTCAATAGAACGATATCGAACAATGTCATCAGCTACTAAACTCGCACCCCTCTCAATCAATCCGAGAACACATTCACTCTTACCNGTNCCACTATCTCCCCTAACCATAACACCTATGCCTTGAACATCGACCATGCACCCGTGCTCACTGGTCATGGGAGCAAAATCCCATTCTAAGCGAATAGTTGCGGCATTAATAAACTTCATCGATATCATTTTTGTTTTCAAAATGGATATNCCTTTGCTCTCCGCTATCTCCAACAATTCCGGANCAACTTCATAACCTCTTGAAATAACAATGCAGGGAATTTTCCGACTACAAAGATCGGTGAATTGCTTTTTTCTTTGTACGGGCGTTAGACTTTTTAAATACGAATTTTCAGAATTGCCAATTACTTGAATTCTTTTAAATGCAAAATAGGTATAAAAGCCCGCCAAGACTAAACCCGGCCGATTAATTGNAGGCTNCTTGATGAGACGGCCAAAGCCCACATCAGAACCTTGTAGTGATAATCCCAACTCNTTCCCATAACGCTCATAAAACTCTCCGACCGAAAGTTCATGACGCCTCTTATTTGATTTTTTTTTGTCAGCCATATTAAATCAATAGACTATTTAACCCATGATTGAATGCTCGTAATAATAAAAAAAGAAAAATAGATTCTCACATTTTAAAGCGTTCCCCTAAATATAATTTTCTTGCCTCAGGGTCATTGACTAAATCATCGCGTGAACCTTCCATTAAAACTCTACCTTCATAAATCATATAAGCTCGNTCAACAATTCCCAATGTCTCACGCACATTGTGATCAGTAACAAGAATAGACAATCCCTCCTCTTTTAGTTGGCAAACAATCTCCTGTATTTCACCTACCGCAATTGGGTCAACTCCAGAGAAAGGCTCATCAAGCATTAAAAGCTTCGGATTTGTAATTAGAGACCGTGCTATAGTTAGCCTCCTCTTTTCACCACCCGACAAAGTAATTGCCAGATTATCGGCTAATTTCTCGATGCCAAAACGTTTCATTAAAGAATAACAATTTTCTTTCCTTTCAGCAAAACTCAGCGGTCTAGTCTCAAGAACAGCCATTAAATTCTCATAAACTGTAAGCTTACGAAAAATTGATTCTTCTTGCGGTAAATATCCCATCCCTAAGCGCGCCCTCTGATGCATCGGAAGCCTAGTTGCATCAATACCATCAAATAAAACCTGGCCATGGTCAGGCCGNACAAGGCCAACTATCATATAAAACGAAGTCGTCTTACCCGCACCNTTAGGACCGAGAAGTCCCACAATTTCTTTTTCTTTTACATGAATATCAACACCATCAACNACCCGCCGATCATCATAAATTTTAATCAGACCTTCAGTCTCCATNAGCCGGTCAACCAATTTAGATTTATGGTTCCGCTCATCAAATCTGGAAACTGAACTGCCAATTTCTTCAGTAAGTAAATCGTCCACACTCGGAACGTTAGAGTTGCGAATAATGTCTCGAGCCGCAACTGGTNTTCTCTTAGCNATATTGTCTTCATCTGCAGACATACTCTTATTACCACCTAAACTTAATTAATCTTCAATTTCCTTGATACTTATATTCAGCAGTAACAATCCTACTCCTCTGCTTTTTCTCTAATNATTTTTGTGCCGACGCCCCTTGAAACCACACTGCCATCTCTTTTAAGAATGATTTGAGCATCTTGACGCGTTGCGATACTGGAATGTTCATTAAGTCTAATTTCTGGCCAATCATCCAAGACCATATCTTCAGTATCACCAATGAATGTAACTTTCCCGGCTTTACCTAATTGAACATCACCATTCACAGATCGGCGTTGCACTTGAACTTTTCCATCCTCATCCCCTACTGCCACTGCTTTATCAATCACTCCTTTATTAGTAAAAGGACTCATATATGCTGTCAATTTCTCAGAAGAAAGATCAAATCCTGCATCTGTCACTAAAACATTACCTTCAAAGAAAAGTTCACGANTTTTCGTGCCTGACTTCATCCGGTTAAATACGGCCCCCTTCTCAGCATCAATAATTGTCTGNTTATTGGCCCCTTTAGATTTAGATTCCAATTCGCTATCTGAATCTTCCTCAGAATCAGAAAAACCACTTCCAACTATTTGGGTCCTGACAGGCCCCTCGACAATCATTTCATCTCCTTTTAAAATAATTCGAGTTCCAATTGATTTTGCTATGACTCGATTCTGACCTCGCTGAACNCTAGGATAAATTTCCAATATCACTTCATCAAAACTCTTCGTATCCTGATCATCCTTGGCCCTGTATGTCACTTTGCCCGCTTTTGCGACTTGCACTTCATTCTCAGATAAAGCCCTTGTAACTATCACTTCTCTACCAGTTGCTTCAGCTAACTCCAAACGGCCTCCTCCAGTATTACGCAAATCCCCTGCACCTTTTCCTTTTTTATTATTCTTATCAAACCTCCTGAACCGAGCTTCGAGCCGATCGCTTTTCATAACAAATTCAGGATTTTTCATGACCACATTATCTTCAAATATTACAACTTGAAACTCATCACCAAGGCTACTGTTACCATCAAAAATAAGCCGACCATCCGCCTCAATTACTGTCTCTGAATTATTCACCCTAGNNNCCNTAACCCTTTCAGGTAATGATGTTGATGAAGGATTATTTTCAGGATTAGTTTTATCTGCATTCTCNCTATGGAGATCTGGCGGGGTCGGCAATTTTCCTGCATCTTGTTCAATTGGAATCACCTCTTGNGATTCATTCTTTTCCCGAACNTTAATCCCTTCCAATTCAGATTCATTCTTCTTGCCGCTATTAAGTAAATTCTCTGCAAAGGCCTCGGCTGATGAAATCTTAGATTTGATTTTTTCAATGGCTTCATCATCAAGTCTATCTGATGCATTACGCACAGAATTGCGTAAATCCTCGTGCAATCGATCAACGGAGATCTTTTTATTAATCCGTAAAATTTCTTTTGCCGCATCTCGCTTCCTCACCTCTTCAATTTCCTTCATCGCTTCAGCAAAAGAACCGCCGCTTTTTTTAGATGTCTGGCCCTTTTTAACCTTTGACTCAGTTACGTTCTCTTTGCCCTGAGCAGCAAAATACGGAATGAGAAAAATTATAAAAATCAATTTGATGAAATATTTATTTTTCACTCTTTCCCCCTTCCGTTTTGTATAGCTTCAGACATTAAACGAACAGCGTTTAGAACAGGAAAGCTATAGGGCCTACTTGCAACTATTCGCTCATCATTTTTAACAGATGTATCAGAATCATGTAAAACCATTCTCACTTTCCCGATCATTCTTCCTTGTCGCTTATCAACATCAAACTCCATGGATTCACCGGTAAGTGTAAAATAATCAGGCCTACTGACTTGGGTCACCTCCTTACTTTTAAGCTTATTCCTTACAAGGCTATAAGTAGCACTCTTAAAATAAACCTGCATCTCCCTATTCGAATTGTCATAGAAATCAATATTCATTCCTTTTAATCTCACGTCATCATCTGTGATGCGGGTCATTTCCTCAGCACTAATCACACAATCTAATTTACCATCCTTAAATTGAGGGATTTTAATTCGGATATTAGGCTTATTAATAGGCATGAATTTAGCAGCCTTTAATCCCCGATTAGATTGCTCGGGAGTCCCCTCAAAATCATCTGCAATAACAGCAGACGGGAAAAACCACCAAAAACATAAAATTCCAAATTTATATAAAAGAACTCTGCCCTGAAAAATGATCATTACACATTATTTTTTTCCATTGAACCCGATGTAGCAATTCCATGAATTGCTACAAGTGTTTTTAATACAGGGGATAAATCATTAAGTGGTATTTGATTTGGTCCATCTGACTTGGCCTTATCAGGATCTGGATGTGTTTCAATAAAAACTCCATCACACCCTGTCGCCACAGCTGCCTTTGCAAGGACAGGTGCCAAATAACCATCACCTGATGATTTATCACCTAGTCCTCCAGGCTTTTGAACCGAATGCGTTGCATCAAAAACTACTCGGCAACCCTCTTTCCTCATCCAGAATAGTGAACGCATATCTGCAACAAGATTATTGTAACCAAACGTAGTTCCTCTTTCGGTAAATAGAAAATTATCACAGCCAACAGAACGAAGCTTATTTGCAATGGGTATTACATCCAACGGGGCAAGGAATTGACCCTTCTTTACATTCACAGCCCTGCCGCTCCGGCCCGCAGCATAAATTAAATCAGTTTGCCGACATAAAAAGGCGGGAATCTGTAAGAGATCAATTTTTTCTGAGGCCTTTTCAACTTCTTCAACGGTATGAACATCGGTAGTGACTGGAACATTTAATTCTTTGCCAATTTCATAGAGCATACGACAGCCCTCTACGATTCCCGGACCCCTGAAAGAATCAGATGCGGTGCGATTCGCTTTATCATATGAAGCCTTAAAAATAAAAGGAATACCGATTTCGAGGGATATAGTTTTAAGATTCCTCGCCAATTCCCAAATAAACTCTTCTCCTTCTATAACACATGGCCCCAAAATAAAAACCGGTGAATTTCCGTCAAAATGCACAGAACTCATTTCATCATTTCCAATGGAAAACGAGGATGTTGGCTGAGATTGTTTAGCTGTCACCGCTTTTAAGTTAGGGTAATGAACGCCTACAGCAAGTCGCGAAGCATTAATATTAAATAATTAACTGATTTTATTCTTAGAAGCTTTACGATACCGTATTTTTCAGTCAAAGAACGCAAATAAAAGCAATAACAAAAAATCAAATGAATCCGCAACTATATCAAAAGCTAAAGACATCTCGTCGTAAATTTCTTCAATCTACAGCTCTTGCAACTGGACCATTCATACTGCCATCACATATTTGGGCTGCTAAAACAAAGCCCAACGATAAACTTGTCATGGGCTTCATTGGAATGGGAAAACAAAATGGCGGTCTTTTACGGAATTTTATGGGGCAAGGAGTTCAGGCCGTTGCCGTTTGTGATGTTGACACTAACCGCCGCAAGAATGCAGAGAATATTGTAAATAATCACAATAAGAATTCTGATTGTAGAGCAGTCATTGATTTCAGAGAAATCACCGAAGATCAAGGAATAGATGCGGTATGCATTGCCACGCCTGATCATTGGCACTCTGTAATCACTATTTCCGCTCTAAATAATAAAAAAGACGTTTATTGTGAAAAACCATTAACACATAACATCCACGAATCCGTTGAAGTTATTAAGGCCGTAAATAAAAACAATAGGGTCCTACAAACCGGATCGATGCAACGATCTTCCAGCGAGTTCCGGATCGCATGCGAATTAGTAAGAAATGGAGTGATCGGCAAAGTCCATAATGTCGATATTTCAGTAGGAGATCCCGGTAGGCCATGTGACTTACAAGAAGAAAAAATGGAGCCGGGGCTAGATTGGAATCTATGGTGCGGACCTGGTCCGTTGAGAGGATACAACTCAGTACTTAGTCCACGCGGAATACATAATCATTTTCCCGCTTGGCGCAATTATATGGAATATGGAGGAGGTATGGTTACTGACTGGGGCGCTCATCATATTGATATCGCTCAGTGGGGACTAGGAACTGATGATTCTGGCCCCATCGAAGCTAAACCACCTCAGGACTGGAAAAAATCAAAAAGTAAAAGGGGTGCACAATTAGTTTATTCTAATGGGTCAACTGTCACGCATAAGAATGGTTTCGGAGTCCATTTCCAAGGCGCTGATGGTGAAGTTAAAGTTAATCGCGGTCGTTTTTCCTTCACTTACAAAGGGAAAGAAATCTCAAAATTTGAGAGACGGGGTGACGGATCTCTGGGAAGCGCATTACAAAAAGCTGAAAAGAGTTTCCTCAATAATGCCAAAACCAACCTATATAAAAGCAACCACCACATAAGAGACTTCCTTGCTTGCCTAGAAAGCCGTAAGAAACCCATAACAAATGAAATTGTGGGAGCACGATCTGCAATTTGTTGCCACCTCATGAATCAAGCATATTACAATGGTGAAATCATTAAATGGGACCCAAAAAATAACACCTTCGCTGACAAATCAGGAAATCCTAAATGGCTAACTAGAGATTACCGAGGCCAGTGGAAAGTTTAATTTAAGACTCCTTATTTACTAATAAATAAAAAAGGCGCTTTATATAAAAGCGCCTTTTTTTATTAGATTTAAATGATAATTCTTTATTCTTTTTCCTGCTCCTCTTCCTCACCTGGGCTCCATTCCTCAGCAACTTGGAAAGCCTGTTCCAACCCGACAAGATCCGAACTCGGCCTGAGTGCATCGAAGGCAGCAGTTTCCTTTTTAAGCTGTTCCTCAGTATAGGAAGCCGCTTTGATGGACAGTCCAATGCGACGCTCAGCCTTATCAACTTTAATGACTCGAGCCTCCACTTCGTCTCCAATGTTTACCACTTCTTTTACTTTACCAACGTGCTCTTCACTTAATTGGGAAATATGAACCAAACCGTCAACATCATCCTCCAACTGAACGAAAGCGCCAAAAGCTGCAATCTTAGCAACGGTTCCTTTGACCAAATCACCCACAGTAAAGCGGTTGCCAATTTCATCCCAGGGGTCCGTCTCTAGCTGCTTAACTCCCAGGCTAATGCGCTGGCTTTCTTTGTCTATCTCCAATACAACGGCCTCTATTTCATCGCCCTTCTTAAGCGTTTCGCTTGGATGATTAATCTTCCTTGTCCAACTAAGGTCGGAAACATGAACCATGCCATCAATACCATCCTCAAGTTCAATGAATGCACCGTAAGGAGTAAGGTTTCTTACTTCTCCTTTAATCATGCTACCTATAGGATAACGACTCTCTACATTTTCCCATGGGTTAGGCTCTAGTTGACGAACGCCTAATGAAATTTTCTGCTCTTCAATATTAATTCCAAGAACGACAGATTCAATTTCTTGTCCCAACTCTAAAACATCAGAAGGCCTAGTGATCCGTTTTGTCCATGACAATTCAGATACATGTATTAATCCCTCGACACCCTCTGCCACTTCTACGAAAGCACCGTATGGAACAAGTTTTGTAATCTTGCCCTTAACATGATCTCCAACAGGGAACCGATTCTCAATATCTTCCCATGGATTGGGTGTCATTTGCTTAAGACCTAAAGAGACCCTCTCTTTTTCCTTATCGACCTCCAATATCTGAACTGTTATGGGCTGAGCTATAGTAAGCATCTCACTGGGATGATTCACTCTGCCCCAACTCATATCAGTGATATGCAAAAGTCCATCCATTCCTTTTAGATCAATGAATGCACCAAAATCAGTGATGTTTTTCACAAAACCTTCTACTACATCTCCAGCATTGACCTCTTGAAGGAAAGCCTGACGCTGCTCAGCGCGTTCCGCTTCAATTACTTCTCTACGACTAAGAACAACATTTTTACGTTCGTCGTTAATTTTAACGATCTTAAACTCATAGATGTTTCCTACGTACTCAGTAAGATCCTTGGGAGGAATAATATCAATCTGTGAACCAGGCAAGAATGCCTCAACTCCAACATTCACCATCAAACCACCTTTAACCACAGCTTTCACTTTACCTTTTACCAAGCCACCATCGTGGAACACTTTGGCAATCTTATCCCAATTCTGTTTGTGTGCCGCTTTCTCTTTAGAAAGCACTATCATCCCCTCATCGTTCTCTAACCGTTCAAGGAGAACTTCGATCTCTTTACCAACTTCTATTTCCTCATCTTCAAATTCTGAAACAGGTATGGCTCCTTCGGACTTGTAGCCAATGTCAACCAAAACGACTTGAGGTTGGATTTCGAGAATGCGGCCGATTACGATTGATCCTTCTCTGATCTCGCGGAAGGATTTGTCAATGAGAGCAAGTAATTCAGTGCTCATAAGATTGGGTTTGTAAGGTTAAGTTGATAGTTAATTTATGTCTGGCATGTCCCAGATACCTTCCTCTCAAACAACGGGACACCAACAAAATAAGAGGAATGGGGGTTGCGACTTTATATCATTTGAAGAATTGCGCAAGTTCTTATGCGAATCTTTCAAATCGAATCATTAAATAAGCCTATCTTTTAGGAAAAAGTCTTATGGCAACCCCGCAAGGATTCGAACCTTGAATAACGGAACCAAAAACCGTTGTGTTACCATTACACCACGGGGTTGTTTATTGGATGCAATAAACTAGCTATATCTTTAAGAAGATCAAGGCCAGTGAAGCAATACTGAAATATATCTTAACTTTTCTTTGAAATAAGAGAAGAACCGGACATCGAATCAGGAACCTCAAGCTTAAGCATGTCTAGGATAGTTGGTGAAATATCAGCCAAAATCCCATCTTTCAATTCAATTCCCGGAGCATCCTGCGCAACATAAACCAAATGCACCAAATTTGTAGTATGCGCAGTGTGTGGTGAACCATCACTTTTGATCATCTGCTCACAGTTACCATGATCAGAAGTTACAAGAGCCTTACCCTCTAGTTTTATCACTTCATCAATTACTTTCTCTAAGCAATTGTCGATAGTCCTTACCGCGCTCTTAGCAGCCTCAACCACTCCAGTATGGCCAACCATATCCGGGTTAGCAAAATTCAAAATTACTAGATCATAATCCTTTAATCTCGTTATGACCTCTTCGGTGACTTTTAATGCACTCATTTCCGGTTGCAAATCATATGTGGCCACTTTGGGAGAAGGTACAATGACGCGATCCTCTCCATCGAATGGAGTCTCTTCACCACCATTAAAAAAATAAGTAACGTGTGGATATTTCTCAGTTTCCGCAATGCGAAGTTGTTTTTTTCCTGAGTCACCTACAACAGCCCCTAAGACATCATTTAGTTTCTCGGGAGGAAATACAATATCACAGTCATATTTCTCATCATATTCGGTCAATGTATAATAATGAACAGCAGGAGAAAACTGACGATCAAATCCTTCAAAATCATTAAACAGAAACGCTTCAGATATTTGACGGGCACGGTCAGCCCGAAAGTTAAACCATAGCACAACGTCACCATCATTAATGCGTTGCTGCTCATGCTCATCAAATATCATGGGAGGCAAAAACTCATCTGTCTTATCCTCACCATACTTCATCTTCACAGCCTCAGACGGCAAAACCTCAGTTAATTCACCTTGACCATTCACGATCGCATCCCATGCTAGCTTGCTTCGATCCCATCGGCGGTCACGATCCATTGCATAATACCTTCCAATGACAGTAGTGATTCTAACTCCAAGCTTACCAAGTTCATCTTCACAATAAGATAAATAGTCCCGAGCTCCTGTAGGCGATGTATCACGCCCATCCGTAATAGCATGGACTTTAATATTGGTAACACCCGCCTCTTTTGCCTGACCAGCAAGAGCAATGAGATGATCCTGGTGACTATGAACTCCTCCATCTGAAACTAAGCCTATCAAATGTAATTTTGAATCCTTGGCTTTGGTGAATGCCTTTTGAAGAACCTCATTTTCTTTTAGATCACCATTCTTGATAGCATTATTAATGCGAGAAAGATCCTGAAATACTATTCTTCCAGCACCTAAATTGAGGTGACCCACCTCTGAATTACCCATTTGGCCTGCAGGAAGACCCACATCCTCACCGCTTGCACTGACACTGGAAACTGGATAACTATCAAAAAGGTAATCATGAAAAGGAGTCTCAGCCAATAAGGTGGCATCTCCATTTTCAATTGCTCCGGCAGATCCATCAGGATTAATCCCCCAACCATCACGAATCACAAGCAAACAAGGTTTTTTAGACATATTTTGAATAAAGTATCGAAAAATCTCAAATTCACACCCCTAAAGATGCGAATTAAATTATTATTGTTTTTAGAAAATGTATTCTTAACTCTCGCAATCCAAGTAACGCAATCTCTTTTTATGAATGGACGTTGCTATGACGCATAATCAATGGACTCCAATCCTAATCTCTCCAACCAGGAACCTCCTCATCTATAAACCTCTCCTCTCTCCAAGGATCCGCAGTATTCGAATAACCTCTCTTCTCCCAGTAACCAAGCTGCATTTCATTACTAAATCGAATCTGTTTAACAAATTTAGCACTCTTCCAGGCATACAGATGAGGAATTATAACCCTCACTGGTCCGCCATACTTTTTTAATAAAGGCTCACCATTTAAGCTAGTCGCAAGGAGCGTGTGCTCGCTAAAAACTGCCTCGATAGGCACATTAGTAGTGTAGCCATCGTAAGAAACGAAAAGAACATGTTTGGCATCAGAATAAGGCCTCACCTGATCTAGAATCTCTGACATCTTAAAGCCTCCCCATTTGCAATCATATTTGGACCAAGTCGTCACGCAATGAAAGTCACTCAATTCTTCTACATAATTGAACTTGCTTAAGGATTCCCAATCGAGCTTTAGCTCATTTTCAACTTCCCCATCAACCTCTAAGACCCAATCCTCTTCTACAATCCTTGGCTGAATACCTAGATCTAGAACGGGTAATTTTTCCACTGTGTGCTGGCCCGGAGGCAATCTGTCCCTAGACCTTTCTTTTCTGGATAAATCTGAAGATCCGGCCATTTTTTTGCCCATGCTTCTTTCCGGTCTAAGTAAGATTTTGACATCAATCGTTGAATAATTCGGTCAAAACCGAAAAAATTAATTCCCAGTATTTTCCTCCCCAAATATAATTCTTATAAAG
>PAPL01000090.1 GCA_002708885.1 Verrucomicrobiales bacterium
GCGTCCTTTGGCGCTTTATTGTTGTTTTTGCTCAGTGCCCCAGTGGCATTGGCAGAAGAATCCTCTTCTACCGTCGATTCGGCGTTAGGAGCAGCAAATACTTCATGGATCATGACCGCTACAGCATTGGTCCTGTTCATGACTCTTCCCGGACTTGCTCTGTTCTATGGCGGTCTCGTTCATAAAAAGAACGTGCTCTCGGTACTCATGCATTGCTTTGCGATGGCCTGTGTGTTGAGTGTGGTCTGGCTAGTTGCCGGTTATTCTTTGGCGCTTGAAGGTGCCGGAGCATGGATCGGAGACTTATCAGCACTCTTTGGTAAAGGCCTTACAACGGATGACTCTGGAGGAACTGATATTCCAGGTATTTTAGGTTTTGCTTTTCAGATGACATTCTTCATCATTACTCCTGCACTGGTTGTTGGTACCTTCGTTGAGAGGGTCAAGTTTTCAGCAGTNATTCTCTTTTCTATTCTGTGGGGACTTTTCTGNTATGCGCCGATCTGTCACATGGTTTGGGATACAGATGGATGGATGTNCAAGGATGGAGTCATTGACTTAGCTGGAGGNATTGTCGTTCATATTACGGCTGGTATCGCGGCTCTCATTTTTTGCATCATGGTAGGGCCTCGTAAGGAGACTTCTCCGCCACATAACCTTGCAATGACTCTGACGGGTACCTGCATGCTCTGGGTCGGTTGGTTCGGATTCAATGGTGGAAGTGGATTGGCAGCTAATGGTGCCGGAGCCATGTCCATNGTGGTGACTCATATTTCAGCNGCTACNGCAGCNCTGACATGGATGCTNATTGACGTGGCTACAACCAAGAAACCAACNGTACTTGGAATTTGTACTGGTGCGATTGCCGGTCTTGCNGCNATCACGCCTGCTTCTGGNGTCGCCGGTCCTGTTGGAGCTTTGNTCATTGGAGTCGCNTCTGGTNCAATTTGCTGGTACTTCTCAATCAAGGTGAAGAACGCTTTTGGATATGATGATTCACTCGACGTTGTNGGTGTTCACGGTGTGGGTGGACTNGTTGGAACACTCCTCGCGGCAGTTGTTGCCGTTGGTGCCTTGCAGGGAACTCAAAATGGAGCTGGTGAGGATTATAATATGATGGCGCAACTTGCAATACAGGCCAAAGGTTCGATCTTTGCTGTAGTGTTCACTGCTGTAGTTACCATTATCATTCTGAAGGTTATTGATATGACAGTTGGCCTCAGGGTCAGTGAATCTGATGAGAGCATTGGTCTGGACCAAGCAGCTCACGGAGAAACNGCTTATAACNACTAATNTTAATAATTCAAATTGAATTAAATNCATTGAAGGCCCGGGCATANTGCNNGGGCCTTCTTATGTCTTGTGCCTTCTTCTAAGAGGNNCTATTAANGTTATTTATGAGCACAGNNAANGANATGAAGGANGCGGCNAAGGAACTCAGTNNTTNTGTCTCAGGGCTCAAATTTGCTTCGCCTGTTTCATGTGTTTACAATCCGTTGGAATATGCTTGGGATTCGCACGAGCAATATCTGGAACGATTTTCTTGTTCCAGAAAAAAGGTATTCTTTCTTGGAATGAATCCAGGTCCCTGGGGCATGGCGCAGACAGGTATACCGTTTGGAGAAATTCCTGCAGTCCGTGACTGGATGGGTATTAATTGTGAAGTGAAGAGACCCGATCCCGAGCACCCAAAGCGCCCAGTTGAGGGATTTAANTGTTCTCGGTCCGAAGTGAGTGGTCGCCGTTTATGGGGTCTATTTGCCGAAAAATTTGGCACAGCGGAATCTTTTTTTAAAGACCATTTCGTTGCTAATTATTGCCCTCTAGTTTTTATGGAAGAGTCAGGAAAAAACCGGACCCCTGACAAATTGCCATCTAACGAAAAGAAGAGATTGGATTTGGTNTGTGATACTCATCTAGANAAGGTGTTGAATATTTTGAAGCCTGAATTTGCTGTTGGAGTTGGAGCTTTCGCTGAGTCTAAGATTTCTACAGTTTCAGAAAAATTAAATTTTTCTTTGAATGTATCNAGAGTGTTGCATCCGAGNCCCGCCAGTCCGGCAGCGAACNGGGACTGGAGTGGGACTGCTCAGAAGCAATTAAAAGATTCCGGTGTCTGGGGATAATTGTTTTTTCCAGAATAATAATTAGGATCAGAAGTTTTTGAGATGATTTGAANCNNTTCGAATGNTNGGTTNGAAGATTTTTTGAGGATTTCCGNAAATGTATGANCTATAGTAATCCGTATGTTTATGGGGCCTTTAAGNATCATCTGTTTAGGAGCNCTGCTCTTAATGTCAGTTCTTTCTTTNGGANAAGATGCTACNTTAACNGCAGAGTGGAAAAGTTTTGATGGGGCTCATTTTTCCAGTTCCAAATGGATTGTAAAAAATCGGAAAATACCCCGTGCNGTAATCATTGGGGTCCATGGTATCAGTGGTGCNGCTTCTGATTTCAACAATTTGGGATCAGCACTCTCACAAAAAGGAATATCAGTGTACGCTTATGAATTGCGCGGTCAGGGCAATGATCCTGAGCCAAAAAGAATCGGTGATTTAAAAGATGTCCAGTTGTGGTTTTCTGATTTGAATTCTTTCATCAGTTCAGTCCGTAANGAAGTNGGCACTGTCCCTATATTTTTGTACGGGGAGAGTATCGGTTCNCTCATAGTGATGCATGGGTTNTCAGCAATTTCCAAANAAAATAAGGAGCAGATNAGAGGAATTATTTATTCTTCTCCCCTGATTGCATTGCCGGGAAAATTACCGCCGATTAAGAATTTATTAGTGCGTACTGCAATGTTGCTCTGGCCCAGTTACAGGGTTTCCTTACGCAGTTTGTCTGGAGGCGGTAAAGCCAAGGTCTCCGAGGGCGCGGATCACTGGGAACAGATGGCCAAGACTAAACACTATGTTCCTAAGTTCACTTTGAGAATTCTTGGNACCATTGANCGTTTGGTGTTCAGCAGTAAGGATGCGGCATCTAAGATAAAAAAACCGACTCTTGTCCTTCATCCTGGAAAAGATATTTTCACAAAACCTAAGGAAGTGGATGAATTCTTTAATGCTCTAGAATCAAAAGACAAATCAAAGAAACTATTTAAGCANAGCCACCATCTCCTTGCTTTCGATAAAGAAAGAGATGAGCTGTTTAAGATTGTATACGAGTGGATTGAGGATCGATCTTAGATCATCCTGAACAATTTGAATCAGCAACAATTGCTTTCACTGCAGCAATCTGAACCTGAGTCTGTGACTTTATAGTCTGTTCCTTTCGTTTCCTTTGGGTTTCTAATTCTGGTCGTACTACAATCGAATATTTTGGCTTCATCTATGGGGATTTCTTCAATCGGATCGACCAATTCAAAGCAGTCACTGTAAGGTTCATTTTTATATATGTTATATANTTTATCACAAACCGCATAGCGTTTGCCCCTTTCCATGAAGTTTCCATCATCATCGAGGACTTGTTTGAATGGACCCTTATATATGACTGCCTGGTTCCTTTCGAGGCATGTTCCCTCTTTGCCCTTGAATGCCTCAATCGTCATACTTCGGAATTCAATTCCTTGGACCGTTTGCCATGGTTTTGCATCAAGTTTTAGCACGCGGACTCCATAAAATCCCGCTACCTCGAATGCGGATAGAAATTCATCTTCAAGGAAAGCCCCCGATATGCACCCGCTCCAAAGTTCGTCATCATCCTGCATTTCCTGAGGAACAGGTTCATCGGAGACGATGTCGGAGATGACGGCNCTTCCACCCCGTTTGAGGACACGGTAAATTTCTTTGAAAAGTTGTTTTTTAGAACCGTTATCGACTAAATTCAAAACACAGTTCGATACCACGACGTCAACAGAATCATCGGGAATCATTGGTTTTTCGGATCTGATCTTGGAAGCTAATTGCTCCGCTTGAAGGTAAGCCTCAGAACTTTGCTCTTTCCCGTGATCAAGTTCTTGGTCGAACAGCTCCAGATCTAGAGCAAGGTCCTGAATGCGACCCTTGCGGAATTCTACGTTCGCATAACCAGTCTTTTNGGCAATGATTGGNGCGTTCCTGCGTGCCACTTCAAGCATATCATCAGTCATGTCGACACCAATGACTTTGCCTTTGGCACCTACGACCTGACTCGCAATGAAACAGATTTTTCCGGTCCCGCTCCCAAGATCCAATACCGTTTCCCCTTCTCTGAGGTGCTGGCTCGGGTCACCGCAACCGTAATCTTTTTCAATGACTTCTTCCGGGATAATGTCCAGATATTTTGGATCATATTCGACTGGACAGCAGAGTGCCTTTTCCTGAGTATCTGCTCCCGCAGCATATCTTTCTTTTACAGCAGATTCTTTATTCATGGTAGATTCTTCGGGTTTTATAACTCTTGAATGCTTTTGTCAAAGCTCAGATTGTAATAAAAAAGAATATTTTTCTGGATGCTAGGCGAGATCTCAGTCATTTATCCGCATGGAACATCCATTTCTTGAAGATGAATTTAAAATCCGCTGGTCTCAACTGAGACCGGAAAATGTGGTACCTGATATTGCCGAAGCGATTAGAAGGGCCGAGAATAAGATTAACGTTTTATCTGGTGAGGACTTTCCGGACAGCGGGCTGACTTTTGAAAATACATTATTGGCATTGGAAAGTGCCTATGAAACTTTGAGTCGACCTTGGGGATTAGTTGGTCATTTGGATTCGGTATGCAACTCCGATCCTTTACGTGAGGCGCAAAACACGATGCTACCAAAAGTTTCTGAATTCTTTGCCAAGGTCCCATTGAATGCGGGGCTCTGGAATCGGATCAAATCTTACAGTGAGACGGAAGATGCAAATTCATTATCTTCGACAAGGAGAAGATTTCTCGATGAGACGATTACTGATTTCCTGAACAGTGGTGCCGAATTATCTGATGAGAAGAAAGAAAGGCTCATGGAACTCGAATCCGAACTTGCTCAGAAGACCCAAAAATATTCAGAGAATGTTCTCGATTCGACTAATGCTTGGGAAATGATCATAAATGAAGAGAGTGATTTAATGGGCTTGCCTGATCTTGCCAAGTCCGCGGCCCTTGAAAGTGCCAAGTCCAAAGATCTTGCCACAGATGATGATCCTAAGTGGAGGTTTACGTTGCAGGCTCCATCCTATTTCCCGGTCCTAGAGCACGTCGAATCAGATTCAGTCCGTAAGAGGGTCTGGGAGGGCACATGTGCTATAGGTGCTAGTGCGGATTATGATAATACGGACCTTGTTTGGGAGATCCTGAGTCTTCGTCAGGAAAAATCGGAAATATTGGGAAAGAATAACTTTGCAGATCAGGTCCTCCAGCGTCGTATGGCCAAGAATGGTGAAAGAGCATTAGGTTTTGTGGAGGATCTACATAATAGAACAAAGTCATTCTTTGATGTTGAGACTAATGAGCTCCAAGATTATAAGGCCCAGTCAGAGGGAACTGATAGTGGGGCTTTAGAGCCGTGGGAAATTGCATATTGGGCAGAGAAGAGGCGCAAGGAGGAATATGATTTTGATGACGAGGAATTAAGACCCTATTTTTCAATTGGGAGTGTTATTGAAGGTATGTTTTCTATCGTAACGGAAATCTTTGGAGTAAAAATCACTGAACCTGAACAAAGTCCTGATGTTTGGCATGAATCTGTTAAATTTTATGAGATTCATGACGCGGAAAAGGGCAATCATTTGGGTTCTTTTTATGCGGACTGGTTCCCTCGTGAGTCTAAACGTAGCGGTGCATGGATGAATTATCTTATTACCGGAGAGCCTCAGGAAAATGGAGGTAGGACACCGCATCTCGGGTTAATGTGCGGCAATATGACTCCTCCAGTCGGTAATGAACCGGCCCTTCTGAAGCATGATGAGGTGGAGACTGTATTTCATGAATTTGGACACCTTTTACATCACCTTTTAGGAGAGGTGGACATTAAGTCACTCAATGGAGTTAATGTGGCCTGGGATTTTGTGGAGTTACCATCTCAGATTATGGAGAACTTCTGTTGGGCAAGTGAATCGCTGGATCTTTTTGCCCGGCATTATGAAACGGGAGATCCGATTCCTGATGATCTTTTTGAAAAAATGTTAGCTGCCCGCAATTACCGGTCGGCAACTGCCATGATGCGTCAGCTTAGTCTTGGCAAGCTTGATCTCGAACTGCACATTAACGAGGCTTCGAAATCCGATCCTGGGCGTGACCTTGATGCGCTGACCGAGGGGCTTCTATCTGAATACACTATTCCGACTCTAACTAAAGCTTCGACGATGGCCAGGAGGTTCGGTCATCTTTTCGCCAGCCCTACCGGATACGCTGCTGCTTATTATTCCTATAAGTGGGCAGAAGTCCTCGACGCGGATGCATTTACCAGGTTCCTTGAAGAGGGCATCATGAACCCTCAGGTCGGTCTCGAATTCCGTTCTAAGATTCTAAGCAAAGGTAATTCGGAAGATCCCCAGAAACTTTTCCACGATTTTATGGGACGCGACCCTGATCCTGAAGCGTTACTGAAGAGGAGCGGTCTGTTCAGTTAAGTTTCTCAAATATGGGCAATAATCTCTGCGCAGATCTGCTCCGGACTATTATTGATTAAAACACTAAATCCTTTTTCTCCTTTCTCGAGATCCTCGAGATCTTCAAATTGAGATTCTATCATTTGCGATTTCATAAAGTGTCCTTCTCTCTTTTGCATTCGCTCACTGATAATTTCACGGTCTCCCTTGAGATGAATGAAATGGATGTCACTCCCCTTTGTCTCGGAAGTTAATAATTCCCTGTATTGACGTTTTAGCGCTGAGCAGCCGAAAAATAAGGGCCAAGTACCTGTATGTGAGGTGATCGATTTACATATCGCATTGAGCCAATCTTCCCTGTCCTTGTCGTTCAGAGGTATTCCTGAGCTCATCTTTTGGACGTTTTTTTTGGGATGGAAAATGTCCCCATCTTTGAAAATTCCTCGGGTTTTTTTAGCCAAAAGTGTGCCTATGGTGCTTTTTCCGCATCCACAGACTCCCATCAGAATGTAGGTGTTATTATTCAAGATAAAATAAGATGAACGTGGCGTTTGCTTATGATCGCAAGTTGAGTTCTTTTCTTTTTTGTTCATATCAATGACTTCCAAAGAGATTCGACAGTCCTTTTTAGATTTCTTCAAAGAGAAGGAACATAGTATTGTTCCCTCATCATCGTTGTTGCCTGAATCTCCCGGGCTGCTTTTCACTAATGCTGGCATGAATCAGTTTGTGCCGTTCTTCTTAGGGACTCAAAAGGCACCTTATGAACCTCCGAGGGCAGCTGATACGCAGAAGTGCATCAGGGCAGGGGGCAAGCATAATGATCTTGAGGACGTTGGATTTGATACGTATCACCAGACACTATTCGAGATGCTGGGGAACTGGTCATTCGGTGATTACTTCAAAAAAGAAGCTATAGAATGGGCTTGGGAACTTCTCGTTGATCGTTGGGGATTTCCTCCATCTCGTCTCTTTGCAACTGTCTATATGCCAGGAGATGGTGACCCTGCCGAGTTTGATGAGGAGGCTTATAAGTATTGGCGTTTGGTTTTTGAGCGTGCTGGCCTTGATCCCGATGTGCACATAGTGCATGGAAACAAGAAGGATAATTTCTGGATGATGGGGGACACTGGCCCTTGCGGACCATGTTCTGAAATTCATGTGGACCTGACGCCTGAAGGAAATACCAAGGGAGAATTGGTCAATGCTGATGATGCTCGCTGCATTGAGTTATGGAACCTTGTTTTTATTCAATATAATGCTGAGCCTGACGGAACATTTAAGCCTCTTCCAGCCTGTCATGTTGATACGGGAATGGGTTTTGAGCGCGCCTGCTCAATGATTCAGGGAACGGCCGGTTTCACTGATTTTTCAAAACCGATTTCAAACTATGAGACTGATGTTTTCAGGCCCATATTTGACGCTCTCGAAGAGGCGAGCGGTCAAACTTATGGGTGCACACTTCCAATAAAAAAAGAAGGTCTTACGGATCAGGAACAGACCGACATTGCGTTTCGAGTCATAGCGGACCATTTGCGCACTTTGAGTTTCGCTATAGCTGATGGGATCAGGCCGGGTAATGCGGGCCGCAATTACGTGTTGAGGAGGATCTTGAGAAGAGCAGTTAAGTTTGGGCGTTCTTTGGGATTAGGTAAGGATGGTCCTTTTCTTGGTTCTTTGGTTCCAACTCTAGTTTCTGAGTTCGGTGCTATATTTCCTGAAATAAGTACCAAAGAAGAGGCAATCATTGAATTGCTTAATTCTGAGGAACTGCTTTTTGGGCAGACCATTGACCGCGGAATGAAGTTATTCGAATCGGAACAGAAGAGGACTGAAGGAAACACCTTTTCAGGAAAGACGGCATTTGATTTGGAATCCACTTATGGGTTTCCTATTGATCTCACGGAGCTCATGGCTTCTGAATGCGGTTTGCATGTGGATATGGAGGATTACTCCAATTGTCTTGAAGAACATCAGAAAATCAGTAAAGGCAATGCACAATCTGAAGTCATAGCAGCTTTGGACTTTAAATCTGAGGTTGAGACCGAATTTACCGGATTTGATGAGAACGAATCGTCGGCCCGTATCATTGAATTTATCGAGCGTGAAGGAGAATACTTCGCAATTGTGGATAAGTGCCCTCTATATGCTGAAAAGGGTGGTCAAGTCAGTGACCATGGTCAATTGATAATTGGTGATGAAGATATTTTGATATTGGATGTGACTCAGGTAGGTGCAGCTTTTTGTCTCCGCATCGACGGCATGATCAGCTCTTGGGAAGGGGACCCTATTGATGTGATACTTAAGGTCGATTCTGAGCGCCGGAGAATGATTGAAACTCACCATACCGCGACTCACTTAATGCACTGGGCTTTGCACGAGATCGTTGGCCCTGAAGTGGCTCAGCAGGGATCCTTAGTGGATAATGGCAGATTGCGATTTGATTTCAACAGTGAGGCTTTGAGGCCGGATCAGGTCTCGGAGGTGGAAAGATTAGTTAACGAAAAGATCTCAGACAATGATCCGGTTTTTTGGGTTGAGGTTGAACATTCAGATGTCAGAGAAAGGAAGGACATCATGCAGTTCTTTGGAGACAAGTACGGAGACATGGTCAGGGTCGTTCAGATAGGTGGATCTGAATCTGATTTGAATGGTTATTCGATGGAGCTGTGTGGCGGAACTCATTTGAGAAACACAGGTGATATCGGACTTTTCAAGATAAAAAGTGAGGGGGCCATTTCTGCTGGTGTTCGGCGCATTGAGGCGGTCTGTGGCATTGTTGCCCAGGATTTTGTTAAGGAAAGGATTGCTGGCTTAAAAGAGGAATCCAATGATTTACAGCAGAAGCTAGGGTCGGCCCTTCAATCTCTCGGTGATGATGACCGAGCTGTTCCTTCAATGACTGGTGATGATTCAGAGATTGAAACCTGGGTCCTGTTCAGGGATTCTCTAAGGGATGCCTTAATAAATACTGATAAGACTCTGAAGAAAAGGCAATCGGCAGATGCTGCCGCAGAGGCAGATACAGTTCTCGCTGACTTAATTGCAGGTTCTCAGGGCGAGGTGCCTCTCATATTGCATGCTTTTGAAGGAACGCCCGCGCTACTACAGGAACTTTTAAACGGGCTAAAGAAAAAACAATTCTCAGGTGTAGGAGTCTTGACGGTCATTGATTCCGATAAGGTTCATCTAGGAGTCTCAGTCTCTTCTGAATTCACGGATCGGTTTCATGCTGGGAACATCATTTCTAAGTTAGCCCCTATTATTGGAGGTAAAGGGGGAGGGAAGCCCGAGATGGCGAGAGGAGCAGGCAATGATGCGGCATCCGTCGATTCGATGATGGAGGAGGCAAGGAAGCTCATAATTTAAGGGTCATATTCATATTGATTTTCCGTTGCATGCATTTTCCTCTATTGCAATTTGCAATGAATTAGTGTCAAAATTCTTTAATGAATCGATTCTCACCTTCGTGCCCTTCTTTAATTAGATTCTTTATTTGGATTTCTATTTTAGGATTTTCTTATTGTTTGTCAGCTGATAAGCAGTCCAGACGCATTTGGACGGACGTGGACAAGGCCTCGGCTGAAGATCCCGACTATTTGTTGCAAGGGGAATATTTGTCTGAGGGAGTTGGTGTCCAGGCCGCGGCAATGGGAAAAGGCAAATTTTATGTGAGTAAGTTTAAAGGAGGTCTTCCCGGACAAGGATGGGACAAGTCTGCTCCCGATGTTGAGCTCATGAATAGTGCCTCTTTGAAGAAGAGAATTAATGGTATGAAAAAGATGGACCGTGTCAGCCCGACTCTCGGATTAAAGGCACCCGAGGGAGCAACTGTTCTATTTGATGGCAAGAAAACCAAACATATTAATGGTCAGATAAAGGATGGTTTACTCATGGCAGGAGCACAAACAACAGGCAATTATGGCGACTTTACGCTTCACCTGGAGTTTAGACTGCCATATAAGCCAGACTCACCTTTAAGTAGTCAGGACCGTGGTAACAGTGGTATCTATTTACAGAACCGTTATGAGACTCAGATACTTGATAGCTTTGGTTTAGTTTATGACCGGGACCATGTAAAAGTTCCACTCAAGTCTGACCCTAAACAGTGGTGTGGATGTTTCTACAAGTTTAAGGCAGCAGATACGCCGATGTGCTTTCCTCCACTACGTTGGCAGACATATGATATAGATTTTATTGCTCCCAAGTTTGACGATGGAAAAAAGATTAGTGATGCTACGATCACAGTGAAACAGAACGGTATCATTATTCATGATCAGGTTAAATTGCCCAAAGGAACTGGAGCTGGTGGCGGCCGCAAGGAAGTCCCAGAAGGGCCTATCATTTTCCAAGGGCACGGTAACCCTGTAGCTTTTAAAAACGTTTGGATATTACCGCGTTAATCAGATCTCAAATAAAACTAACTGCATTAGTTCATTCTCCATGAAAAAAATAAACTCATTTATATTGTTTCTAATTGTGTTTGGATTGAATATTTCAATCAATCAATCCAATGCTGTCCAAAGACCCAACATTGTTTTTATTTTTTCAGATGATCATGCTCCGCACGCTATTGGTTCCTACGACGGCTGGTTAAAGTCTGTCAATCCGACTCCCAGGATAGATGCATTGGCTTCACAAGGGATGCTCTTTGAAAATAGTTTTTGCACTAACTCAATTTGCGGTCCTAGCCGCGCTGTCATTATGACAGGAAAGCACAGTCATAAAAACGGTTTCATGAATAATGGAAATTCATTTAACTGGAATCAGCAAACATTTCCAAAAATTCTCAGGAAGGCGGGTTACACAACTGCACTCTATGGAAAATCTCATCTGAAAGGTAAGCCTCAAGGCTTTGATGACTGGAAAGTACTACCTGGGCAGGGCCTCTATTATAACCCTGATTTGATCACTCCTAAGGGTCGTGTCCGCATTGATGGGCATTGCACTGACATTGTGACTGACCTTGCTGTGGACTGGATCAGAGAGGGCCGTGACAAGTCGAAGCCGTTCATGATTATGGTCCAGCACAAGGCCCCGCACCGTAATTGGATGCCGGCACTGAGACACTTGTCTCTTTACAAAGATATAACAATGCCTGAGCCAAAGACTCTCTTTGATAAGTGGGAGGATAATGCACCTCCTGCGAGGTATCAGGAACTTGAGATTGATCGCCACATGGACCTAAATTATGACCTCTTCGTTGACTTGACGGCGGATTATGAGGGGACTCCTTCACAGAAGCGACAAGACAGATCGGCTTGGTGGAACATGAAGAGGATGAGTGAAGAACAAATCAAATCATGGAGAGAACATTATGGCCCTCTGGACAAAAAATTCCATGAATCCAAGCTCTCAGGTAAGGATCTTGTCCGTTGGAAGTTTCAGAGATATGCAAAGAATTACCTTCGTTGTGTTCGTGGAGTAGATGATAGTGTTGGTAAGATTCAGGATGCTCTTAAAGAGTTAAAATTGGATAAGAACACGGTCGTTATTTATTCTTCGGATCAGGGATTCTATATCGGTGACCATGGTTGGTATGATAAGCGTTGGATGTATGAGGAGTCATTGAAGATGCCGCTCATCGTCAAGTGGCCTGGAGTAACGAAACCGGGATCCAGAGCAACTCAGATGGTTCAAAACCTTGACTATGCTCAGACTTTTCTTGAAATGGCTGGAGCTGAAATTCCTAAGGACATGCAGGGAATGTCTCTTGTTCCGATCTTAAAGAATGGAAATGCCGAGAACTGGAGAAAGAGCATTTATTACCATTACTATGAATTTCCAAGTGTTCACATGATTCCGCGCCATTATGGGATACGTACAGAGAGGTACAAACTGATGCATTTTTATCAGTTCGGTAATGAGTGGGAAATGTATGATCTTAAAGAGGACCCTGATGAGTTAAAAAATATCTACGGGAAGAGCGGTAAAGAGAAATTGCAGGAGGACATGAAAAAGCAACTCGTCGCGATACGCAAATATTATGACGATAATACTAATGTTGCTGAGAAGCCAGACGAGTGGAAGAGGAAGATACGGCCCTAGTATCTAGATTATAATGTCCTTTAGTATCTTTCCGTGAACATCGGTGAGTCTGAAATCACGTCCCTGATACCGATACGTAAACTTCTCATGATCGATTCCTAATAAGTTGAGCATGGTTGCATGAAAATCATGGACATGTACAATGTCTTTCTCTGCACTGTATCCGAGTTCATCAGTGGCTCCGTATGTAATACCTGGTTTAATTCCACCTCCTGCCATCCACATTGAAAAGGCTTTAATGTGGTGGTCTCTACCATTTCCCTGGGCCATTGGAGTGCGGCCGAATTCTCCTCCCCATACAACTAGAGTATCATCCAGAAGGCCTCTCTCTTTAAGATCCAGTACCAGTGCTGCAGACGCCTGATCCACTAACTTTGCGGTATGTTCTACACCTTTTTTAATGCCTCCATGATGGTCCCACCCACGATGATAGAGTTGGATGAACCGGACGCCGCGCTCGGCTAAACGGCGGGCTAATAAACAATTTGCAGCGAAGGTTCCGTCCGCACCTTTTGTTCCATAAAGATCAGTGATGTGCTTTGGCTCATCAGAAAAATCAACAAGTTCAGGTACGCTCATCTGCATGCGGAAAGCCATCTCATATTGACTGATCCTCGCCTCGATTTCAGGATCTTTGAGTGTCTGATTGCCGATCATATTCAAATTCTTGATCGTATCGATCACATCCTTTTGGCGATTCGCAGTAACACCCTTTGGGTTATTGATATAAAGTACAGGGTCTCCCTTCGATCTTAGTCGGACACCCTGATACTGGCTGGGCAGGAATCCGCTATGCCACTGACGAGCTGCGATTGGCTGTGACTGACCGCCTCCGACTGAGGTAAGGACTACGAATCCAGGTAAATTTTCACCTTCACTTCCTAGTCCATAATTGATCCATGAGCCCATCGATGGTCGGCCCGAGATAATTGAGCCGGTATTCATAAAGGTATGTGCCGGATCATGATTAATTTGCTCAGTCTGCATGGATCTTATGATGCAGATGTCATCAGGAATTTTATTGGCTATGTTTGGAAGAACCGCAGAAATTTCCTGACCACTTTTGCCATATTTGGCGAATTTATGTTGAGGTCCGAGAACTTTCAGATTGTTCGCCTGGCCCTGCAACTGTGCAATTTGCTGACCTTCCGTGAACGATTTCGGCATGGGTTTTCCATCCAGTTCTTCTAATTTTGGTTTGTAATCAAAGGTCTCCAAGTGCGAAGGGCCTCCGGCCATGCAGAGAACTATGACCCTCTTGCATTTGGCTGATTTGTTAGGCTTGATTATTCCGGCCGATGAATCTTTAAGAAGAGACATTAGGGCCGCTGACCCGATGCTGGACCTTTTAAGAAAGCTTCGCCTGAGAAGAGAAGGGTCCATTTTAGTTGCGGGTAATTGTTTCATGAAGGTTCAGAAGAACACGGGCAACCGATATCCACGGAGCCAGTTCAGGTTGGTCGATATTTTCTGGTGCAGGATCTTGTCCTATACTTACCAGTTCATTGGCACTTTTTGGATCCTTTGAAAATTCCTCGCGGTGCTTTTCGAGTAATTGCTTAAGACCTTCCAATTCAGAACCTAGTGCAGGGCGTGATAGGACACGTAAGAACATTGACCTTATCTTTGATTCGTCATCCTTTAGGGTAGGGTTCGTGAATGTTTTTTGAGCCATTGCCCGAGCCGCTTCAATTTGAGTAGGATCATTCAACAAGACCAGAGCAGCTAAGGGCGTATTGGATCTGGGACGATTGGCGGTGCATTCTTCTCGTGAGGGAGCATCAAATGCGAGGAGGGCCGGATGAAGGAATTGCCTTTGCCAGTGTGTATAGATGCCTCTGCGGTATTGGTTTGATCCAGAGTCAGCCTTGTATGTTCTTCTCGGGAAATTTAAATTTTCCCAGTACCCGCCTGGCTGATANGGTTTGACACTGGGCCCGCCGATTTTTTTAACNAGTAGTCCACTGACTGCCAGAGCATTGTCTCGGATAAATTCTGCTTCGAGCCTGAACCTAGATTGTCTGGCAATTAAACGATTTTCCGGATCTCTGACCCTTAAACGTTCATTTTCCAGTGAGGATTGTCTGTACGCTTTTGAATTNACTATCAGATTGACCATGTGTTTCACATTCCAACCTGATTCCATGAATTCTACTGCTAGCCAATCGAGCAGTTCAGGATGTGATGGCCATTCTCCCTGAGAACCAATATCATCAAGGACTCTNGAAATGCCGTTCCCGAAGAAGATTTTCCATAGCCTATTTACAAAGACACGCGCTGTCAGTGGATTTTCCCTTGATGTGATCCAGTTTGCCAGATCAGTTCGGGACTTTGTTTCATTTTTGCTCAGGAATTGTGGAACGGCTGGGTTCACTATTTCTCCCGAATCGTCCATCCAGTCACCTCTGGGAAGTACCCTGACTCTCCTTGGTTTTACCGAGACAGTTGCAAGCATCTTACGGTTATTCTTACGCANTTCTTGTATCTGTTNTTCGATTTCTTTATTTTCTGTAAACCGTGAACTGAGACCAGCATCAATGAATTGGCCTCCGCTAGTCTGTTGGCAATGAATNCCAATGACATTTTTTCCCGNCTTAAAGTGTGTTCTATCGATTTCTTGAACGGCATATGCCTCAGAATCAGTGGAATAGCCTTTTAGATTTTTTACATTGTTTCCATTAATCGAGACGGNGGCATCTTCGTCATGCTGGATTAGCAGAAAAATTTTCTTTGGTACTTGTTTCAGCTCAAAGGCTTTGCGGATCCAGATGTCAGATGNTTTCCATTCGGTTCGGACCTTGGCATTGGGTGTTCCTGGAGAACCGAACCCTGCTTTACCGCTTTTCCATTTNCTATCATCATAACTGGGCAAGTTCCATTCCGGATCAGGTTTGTTGAAAGTGTATTGCCAAGTATTTCCTTCTTGCCTTGAATCTTTAAGAATGTCGCTTTGCCCCTTTGATTTGAGTGCCTTCTCCAGTTCGGCGATTTTTACTGTATTTTTCCGGTCGATGACTTCGATCGTTTCTCCCCATCCTTTTTTTTGAGCGTCCGGATAATATCCGACACTCTTAATGTCTGCGAAAAAAGCCGCGAAACTGTAAAAATCACGAATCGAAAAAGGATCAAATTTGTGGTCGTGACATTCTGCGCAACCCAGAGTTGTTCCTAACCAGGTAGTGGCCGTGGTCCTGACTCGATCCGCGGAATACTTACTTAAGTACTCTTTGTTCTGAATACCAAACTCTGTNCTTTTCATATTGAGCCGGTTATATCCAGCGGCCACTTTTTGCTCTGTAGTAGCGTTTGGTATGAGATCCCCCGCAATTTGCTCCAAAGTAAATTGATCGAAGGGCATATTGTTATTGAATGCATTGATAACATAGTCCCTATAAGGAGAAACGCTCCATTCGATGTCGGCATGATAACCGTTCGTATCAGCATAGCGGACTAGGTCTAGCCAGTAAACAGCCATCCGCTCACCAAATGAAGGAGAAGATATGAATGATTCTGCGGCTCTCTTGATGGACTCTTCCGTGTCGTAGTTCTGAAATTCTTTAACTTCTTCCATCGTCGGCGGTAGCCCCCGTAAATCAAAACTCAATCGGCGAATGATAACGTGAGCAGGTGCCGCTTCTGAGAATTTTAGTTTTTCTTTTTTTAATTCCTCATTCAAGAACCAATCTATGGCCTTTTCTTTGGGGATATCATTATTCCGCATGGGCCTTATCCATGCCCAGTGATCTTGCCACTTTGCGCCCTGATTGATCCAATCGACTATCTTTTTTTTATCCGGAGAAGTTAATTTTTTTCTATGGTCTTTTGGGGGCATGATTTCATCACTGTCTTCGGAAAAGATCCTTTGAACGAGAGGGCTCTGATCTGCATTGCCGGGTACTATTGCTTCTCTTATTGCANTCTCTCTTTTATCGAGCCTTAACTTTGCCTTGCGATTACCCGCATCCGGTCCATGGCAGGACCAACAATTATCTGCAAGGATGGGCCTCACATCGCGATTAAACTCAATAATTTCAGAGGCCTTTGATCCAGATATCAAAGTCGTTCCAAAGCTTATGATTAGGAGGCGGAGAACATTTCGAGCGCGGTACCGAATTGTGATGGGAATGGGCATCTGAAGCTTTTGTTTCAATGATGGATTATTGTTTCCATTTCATGCTTANCCAAGCTTTCATTGATTTAAAATACTGAGGCTCGTTGATTGTTCATTTGGCCAGTAGGAAATANCGNAAATGAACNACATATTAACGTTAAGAACCCTAAAATTCTTTAATAATTATAAGAGTCAATAAAAGGTGATTTTTTAAGTTTGCNCAATGCTAATACTTCTAGCAATCTGTAGAATAATAAATATGAATTTTGGGTAGTTATTTAGAGATTCAGTTATTTATTTTAATTCTATTTTTATGATCAGAAACATGATTAGCCCATCCCGGTTTTTTCCATTCACTTGCATTTTTTATCTTTATTTGATTGTTCCTTTCGCTGTTGCCCAAGAACCGAAAGAATCATCTGTTCCTAAAAAGGAACCAACGGCCAAGAAAGATCCTGCCCTTGACCAATATTATGTGGCGAACGCGGCCTTTAATAGAAAACTTTATCCTGTAGCTGTGAGCCAGTTTGAGGCTTTTCTCGAGAAAAACCCTGACCATTCCAAGGCCGATCTTGCTGGTCAGGGGCTCGCTCTTAGCCTTTATGCTCTCAAACAATATGAAAAGGCTATGCCCTACCTTGATGCTTTACTCAAGAAAGGGAAGCTTGATCCTACAGTGAGCCGGGAGCGTCTCGTTATGTTGCAAGCTCAGTGCCTGATGATTTCAGGAAAACGGATCGAAGCTAAGGAATTGTTTCTCACTGAAATTAAAGGCTTGAAGGATAAGTCATATCGTGGAGCTGCAATGGCTGCGATCTGTGATGTTAGCTTCAGTGAGAAGAAATGGATCGATGTGGAAAAGTGGGCCGCCGGACTCATCACATCTAAGCCGGGACCGGAAGGTTTGGCCAGGGCACTTTATCAGCAAGGATATGCCAAATATCAGCTCAAAAAGCCTCAGGAAGCTGTTGATTCTTTGGTTAGTATTGCCCCATTAAAGGCAAATAAGATATGGTCAACGAGGGCAAATTATATTCTTGGAGAGTGCTATAATTTACTCAAAGAGTATAGCAAAGCTGAGCAGTCCTTTTTGGCTGCATTGCCAAGCCTCGGGCCGCCAGAATCCTCAGAATGTCATTACAGGCTGGGTATTACCCGATTCACTCTCAAGAAGTATTCGGATAGTATTGAGGATCTTAGACAATACATTAAAGAGGCGCCGGAAGGTAAACACATTGCGGAAGCTACTTTTTATATTGCAAGGGCTAATCTTGAGGAAAAAAATTATAATGAAGCGGGCACGGCATTCGAGTCTTTGAGTGCTGGAAAAGGAGCCATAGCAGCGAGGTCAAGTCTATGGTATGCACGTGTCTTTGCTCGTGATGGAAAGAATTATGATAAGGCATCCGAGATTCTGGAGGATGCGACTGACCGTTTTGCAGGCTCGCCAATTATCACTGATCTTCGTTTCGATTATGCGAATGCGCTGATGGGTAAAAAAGAACCTGACTGGAAGTCAGCACTTGCTCTACTCGAAGAGGTTCAAGAAGATGAAAAATTCGAGCAACTCGCAGAACTATTAATACAGAAGTCGGTGTGCCAACAAAATCTGGCCGATTATGAAAATAGTCTTAGTTCGATCGATGAATTTATTTCTTCATTTCCTGAACATCCCCTGAAAGGAGTTGCTCTTTTTTCAAAAGCGGAAAATTTATTTTTACTAAAGAAAATCGACGAGGCAGGAACCGCATATGCAGATTTTCTGAGTGATTTCCCTGAGCATCCGAACCGATCAATTGCTCAGTTCCGGTTCGTACAGATTAATCATGGTCAGGGCCAATGGGAACAGTGCCTCAAAGCTGCTACATCTCTGCAGAAAGAAGAGCTTGAAGGGCCTCTTTTTGCTCAGCTGGATTTTATCATGGGCGATTGCTTCTTTCGTTTAGAGGAATGGGAAGATGCTATTAACCATTTGGAGAATTTTTCAGCTTCGAATATTTCAGAGGGCAAGGTTAACACAATTGAAAATCTTGACACTGCTCTGATGCAATTGGCAGTGGCCCATTCTCGGCGAGGAGATGATTCTAAGGCCTTAGCTAAGCTTAAGGTTTTAGTTGAATCTTATCCTGTTACTAATCCTCACCTTCCATTGGCTTTGGCTGAACAGGGTCGTATTGCTTTTGAGTCAGGTGACCTTAAAGCTGCCCGTACTGCGCTTGAAGGGTTCGTTGAGCAGGACAAGAAAATGTTAAAGCCCTTCTCAGAAGGGGCTACAGATCAGCGGCCACGAGTTCTGTATTATCTTGGCTGGGTCGATTCCTCTGAATCCAAACATGAGTCCGCGGCAGTCAATTTCGGAAAAGTTTTGGATCTTGATCCGAAGCACCCTCTGGCATCTGATGCTGCATTACAGAGGGGTGTGTCTTTGGTTAATGTTGGAGATTTTAAGGCTTCAAGTGAGCATTTATTAGGTGTAATCGAAAATTATCCAAAACATGCAAAACTTCCCAGAGTCATTTATTATGCAGGACTTTCACTGGCCAGGCAGAGTAAGTGGGATTCGGCTGCGTTACAGTTCAGTGCCTTGATCGGAAATTATCCCGATTCTGATTTTACTGACCGGGCCCTTTATGAATTGGCTTGGTGTAACCGTGGTTCGGAAAAAATTGAGGAGGCTGTCGAACTTTATCAGAAACTCTTAGAGGAACACCCTAAAAGTTCACTCGTGGCTAAGGTTCAGAGTGAGCTGGCGGAAATGAACCTGAAAGGAGGCAACATTGAGGAAGTCATTGCTCAGTTAACGGATGCTCTTGAAGGTGTCAATAATGAGAAGATCCGTGCTGATATCCGTTACCAGTTAGCGAGCGCTCATCTTAAGGGGGCCAATTATAAGATTGCGGCAGTGCAATTTGAAGGGATGCTCAAGGATTACCCTGATTCAAAGTTATTGGATCGTATTCTTTTTAATGCTGGTGAGTGTCGGTTAAAGCTCGGTGAGATGGAATCTGCCAGTATACATTTTACTGCTGCTGCTGGTATTGAGGGCAGTACGGAGGCGCTTTCTGAATCAGTCATGATGCGGTTAGGAGAAACCCAGGCCGCGACAGGAAAACATAGTGAAGCTAAAAGTACCTATGCCGATTTTCTTGAACGTTTTAAAGAGAGTCGTTGGAGAAGAAACGCTTCTTTCGGATTAGCATATGCGACTGATCTTAGCGGGGGGTCTGCCGATGCGATCCCTCTTTATCAGGCACTTGTTTCTTCCAATAATGTTGATTTATGGACAGTGCGTTCCCGGTATCAAATGGGCCAATGCTATTTTAATTTAAAGAAATATGAAGAGGCTCTTGTCGAATTTGTTAACCTTGAGATCAATTATCCTCAATGCCCTGATTGGCAGGCCAAGTCAGTGCTTGGAGTCGGTCGTATACTTTTAGAACAGAAGAAAACTGATCAGGCAATCGAGCGGTTCAGGGAAGTCCTGAACCGATACAAGGATGAGGAGGCCATTAGCCTTGCTCGAAATTATCTAGAAAAAATTGAGTCTGAATAGGCTCTGAATAGGCTCAAAATGAGCTATTATAAAAGGCTT
>PAPL01000091.1 GCA_002708885.1 Verrucomicrobiales bacterium
TCTTAGCAGGCTTACGCTTAGCGGCTTTCTTTGGTGCAGCTTTTTTGCGTGCAGCTTTCTTTTTTGCCATGGCAGTTTTGTTCTTGGTTAAGGGCTTGTTAACGAGCCAGCACTAAGATGATGTTTTATACATATCTTGCAAATGTTTTTTATAAAGATATTTTAAAATTTTTATATTTCAATTTTAGGTAAACTTAGCATTAATAGTAAAGTGTTAGAGTTTGCTAATCACCCGCCATGATACTTAATAAACTTTTTCATCTAAAGTTTATTATCTCCATGATCATTTTGACTTAATGCATAAATTAAACAGATAACCTTAAAATATGCGCTAATACAGCCTAAATAAGTATAATATTAAGCGATTGTATCGGAAGATTTCAACTCACTAATATCATGCTCTCTCAATTCAAAAATTCTTAGAATAGTCTCTTCAATTAAATTATTTGGACATGAAGCTCCTGCTGTGATGCCTACTGTTATTGGTAAACTAGTATTAAAAAAATTTCCTGAATACGTTGTCTTTTCTTTTTTATCACTTAAATCAAAATGCACAATTTGTTCAAAAGAGGCCAAACATTCAGCATTGCGAATAAAAAATGAAGGTATTTTTTCCTCACCTATCTCAACTAAGTGCGTTGTATTTGAGCTATTATAACCGCCAACAACTAAGAGCAAATCCATCTCCAATTTTAGCATGTCATATAACGCATCTTGCCTTTCTTGAGTAGCTCCACAAATAGTATCAAAAAATTGAAAGTTCTCCTTCGCAGATTCCCCATCCCTATACCTGATAGCCTCATAAAGTTTTTTTTGAATCTTCTCAGTCTCGCCTTTAAGCATTGTTGTTTGATTTGCAACACCTATTTTCTTCAGGTGCCTGTCAGGATCAAATCCAGGTGAAAAAGCATTACTGAACTTTTGCATGAAATTCCTCTTATCTCCTCCTTCTCGTATATAATCACAAACATATTCACAATCCTCTATTGTGAGAATGACCAAATAGTGTCCTCCCAAGTCATCAGTCGCCCTGCTCGCAGTTGCTCTAGTTTCCTCATGATCTGCTTTGCCATGAATAATAGCAGTGAAATCTTCCTTGGCATAATTACGCACCCTCTTCCATACCCTCATCACATCACCACATGTGGTGTCCACTATTTGGCACCCTTTCCTATCAATCTGATCCATTAATGCAATTTCCGCACCAAAAGCAGGAACAATAACTATATCATCCTCGGTTAAATCCGAAATCGTAGCATCAGGATTATCTCCTGCCAGATTCATGATGCCCATTATCTGAAGCTGTTTATTAACTTCCGGGTTGTGAATTATTTCACCAATTAAGTAAACTTTCCGATTAGGAAAAACCTGCCTAGTAGCATACGCAAGATCGATAGCCCGTTCCACTCCGTAGCAAAACCCAAATTCCTTAGCTAATAGAACCGTAGTATTTTCGATTGTATATCTGCCACCAGATTGTCTAAAGCGTTCGACAATATGGCTACGATAATGTGCTTCGACCTCAGTCTGCACATGAGACATAATTTCTGGTGTCCTTACATTAACACGCCGTTTTTTCTTTGTCTTATCTGTAGTCTGCATGTCTATGAATCCTATTCAAATAAAGAACCTTTTAATTCAAGATCATCAAAATATTTCTCCGTAACCATATAGGAACTTTTGGGATCCGGATCCTTATAATCTTTCGGACGTCGGATTTTTTTTCCTATAGTTTGATCTTCAGGAAACGATTCTGCTATTGTTATTGGTGTTCCTGCATCTACCAATGCAAAAAATTTGGGAGCCACATTCTTATGAATTCGCAAGCAACCATGCGTCCTTGGAACTGGGTGAACATATCCCGTATGAAATCCGTACCCAGTCTTAAATTCTACCCAACATGGCATAGGGTAACCCACATATTTTGATTTCGGCGGCGTATCAATTCGCTTACCAGGCCTAATATCATTACCATTGATATGGAAACCATAAGTGTTAGATCGCTTTCTTGGTAATTTATTAAATGCCTTAAATGTTCCAATAGGGGTAGGATTATCTTGCGTCCCAATGCACGTTGCTGTCACCAAAAGAGGCCTTTCCCCCTCCATAACATATATTGCAGAATTTCTTAAACTCACCTTAACATTGACTGCATTTTTATTTTCCGGCCTATATGCCGCGCAATCATAGGATCCCTGTTCAAAGCTATTGCAGTTAGTGCTTAATAAAGTTAATAGCATTAACGCGCATATAGGGAAAGGCTCCCTGAAACGTTTCTTAACCTTCGACTTTATATCTTTTAAACTAAAAATCCGAACACGATTCATGCTTTAATTATATTAGGATACAATTGCAGAAATGTTAAACGCTTTCTTATCATTGACAATAGTTAAAGACTTCTTAAATCTATAATAATCGGTTCTTAAACGGAATTCTTTTTCTGTTTTTCCTAAATATTATCCTCATCAGATTCAGCGAATATTATTTAGCTTTTGAAAAAAGTGTCGTCGTATTCTCTATGAAAGGCTCCATACTATTAACACGACTTATAAATTTATTATGCTTTATGTCCGAGTAATGTGCGGGCCCATTGGGAAATTCCTTTATCATTGCTATCATTAAATCAACCAATCTTTCGACATCTTTAAGTTTAACATATTCAAAATCTATCGTGCCGTCTTTAGTGCAATTATGATAATTCCCTAAAGGTACTGAGATACCAGCAGACCTAATCCCAAATGCAGACATAGCAGATGCCTCACATGCGCCCCCATCCAGAAGTGCTCGTTGAACTGGAATTTCATGATTTTCGCCTGCAATTAGAATGGATTCAGTCGCATCACGGTCAAAAATAGTAATTCTGTCTCCGACTCTACATATGGGCCCTTCCCCCATTGCAGTGCCATTCACCGGAACACTGGTTTCAATAGAAACAAAACATGAATCACTTTTAAAAGGCCACTCCTCAGCAAGCTTTGTAGCGCCTATAAACCCAACCTCTTCTGAACGGGTAAAGACTGCGCCAAATGATTCATCATTCTCATTATTATCCAAATGCCTAATTAAAGATACTATAGCTGAACAACCGACCAAATCATCACATGCCCTTGACCTAACATCATCTTCAATAATCTGCATAGGAGGCAAATCCCACATAGCAAAACGACCAAATTCCTTGATAGGAAAATTCTCATCTAAATACGAATCAGGAACTCCTCCAAGGAAAACAAATTTATCTCTAAATTTACTTCTAGATAAATCCTCACATTCTGAATCTGGCAATTCAACAAATCCTGGATGATCCATATGCGAACCGAAAATCCATTTGGGATCCTTGTTATCTGGCCCAACTATAACGATAAGATTGCCAAAGGAATCTCTTTCCACCCGAGCACTGTGACAAGATTCAAGTAAACTTTCAATCACTCCAATAACATGATATTCATGAAACGGTGCAGTTGGAGTATTTAAAATCGACTCCAGAACTATTGTAATTTCACTACTATCCATCCAATATATTTAAATTTCGATTAGTTAGTTGAACATGAAATCCCCCGTCAAGCAATTGCGTTATTATCTGGAATGGGTTGCTATAAATTGCATGAAGCTTCTCATTCCTTTAGTTCCCCGTGCATTACTACTGCCTATTGCCAAAAATCTTGGAACGGCCGCTTATATATTTGATCGGCGGGGAAGAAAAACCGGAATTGCCAATGTTAAGGCAGTGAACAAATTAAAGAAATTATCTAAATCTAATTCTGAAGAGCTTATACTAAACAGCTACCAACAATTCGCTTTAAGCATGTGTGACCTTTTTTGGTCTTCAAATATAAATAAAACAAATTATTCAAAATTTATCCAAGTCGAATTTGAAAATAAAGAGGCCATTGAAAAAGCCAGCCGAAATGGTGCAATATGGGTAACTCCCCATTATGGAAACTTTGAGCTCATTAGTCTCGTTATGGGATTCCGTAACATAAAATTCACAGTTGTCGCACAAGATTTTAGAAACCCAAGATTAACTGCAATTTTCAAACGCGCCAGAGAGCATAGTGGACACAAAGTTATTTCATCTAAACGGGCCGTTGTCAGATTGTTAAAAACCTTAAGATCAGATGAGCACGTTGCTTTCCTCACTGATTTAACTGTTGCCCCTGGAGCTGAATCTGTGCCCGTGCAGTGTTTTTCTCTAATAACCTCAGTTACCAGATTACATGCCTTCTTAAACAGTAAAACCAATGCACCAATCATACCTGGAATCTCAATTCCTTGTTCAGATGGAACTTATATTATGAAAATTCTGAGTCCGCTCAAAATACCTGAGGGATGCGATCAAACTGCAATAGCCCAAAAATGCTGGGACGTTTTCGAGCCTTATATAAGTGAATTTCCCGAGCCTTGGATTTGGATGTATCGTCACTGGAAATATAAACCAAGAGAAACAATAGATGTAAATTATCCTTACTATTCACACGTATCAAAAAAATTTGATTCCTGGATCAAAGAATCTAGTGAAAACTAAGCGCCAACTGGAGCTAAATCTCCAGGATTAACCTCTTCGTCAAGCGAATCACCCTCATCCTTCTTCGATGATTTAATCTTATGATTATCAAAATCCGGCGGAATAGGACTTGGAGGAGGGTTGCCCATCTCGCCTTCTTCCAATAAATCTTTAATATGACTTGCATCCAATGTTTCGAATTCCAATAAAGCATTCGCTATAAGGTCTAATTCTTCTCTATGACTTAAAAGCATCTCTCTAGCTTTATTATATGCAGTATCAATAAGACGCTTAACTTCATTATCAATTTTCTGAGCGGTGTCTTCAGAATAAGATCTAGAAGCGGTCATATCTCTGGCAAGAAATGTATGCTCTTGATGGTCTCCATATTCTACCATCCCCAAGTCATCACTCATCCCCCACTGACATACCATTTTACGTGCTATATCAGTTGCCATTTTAATGTCCCCGCCAGCTCCATTAGTCACATCACCAAAAACTATCTCTTCCGCAACTCGGCCTCCCATTGCCACCACTAGATGATCAAGCATCTCAAATTTTCTTTGAGTATATTTATCTTCCTCAGGTAAAAACATTGTCACTCCTAATGCCGGACCTCTCGGTATTATGGTTACCTTGTGTAACGGATCCGTATGCTCAAGCAATTCATTCAAAATAGCATGGCCCGCCTCATGATAGGCCGTGTTTTCTTTTTCCTTTTCACTAAGCGCTAAACTACGTCTCTCCTTACCCCAACGCACTTTGTCTCTAGCCTCTTCGAGTTCACTCAACGTGATGGCTTTTAAGCCTTTCCTGGCAGCCATAAGAGCCGCTTCATTAATAACATTTGCCAGTTCTGCCCCTGAATATCCTGGCGTCCCTCGTGCAATGACCTCCAAATCAACACCCTCAGACATCTTCACCTTCTTGGCATGAACCTCTAAAATCGCATGTCTACCCCGAACATCAGGCAAGCCTACGGTGACTTGACGATCGAAACGGCCAGGCCGAAGTAATGCCGGATCTAATACGTCAGGCCTATTAGTCGCAGCAATTATTATTACTCCTTCTTGCGTTTCAAATCCATCCATCTCAACCAAAAGCGCATTCAATGTCTGTTCACGCTCATCATGCCCCCCACCAAGACCATGCCCTCTGTGCCTTCCAACCGCATCAATTTCATCAATAAATATTAGGCACGGAGCATGCTTCTTGCCCTGTTCAAACATATCGCGCACCCTTGAAGCACCTACCCCAACAAACATTTCAACAAAATCAGAACCACTAATACTGAAAAAAGGAACATCTGCTTCACCGGCAATTGCTCTTGCCAATAAAGTCTTCCCGGTTCCTGGAGCACCAATCATCAAAACCCCTTTTGGTATCTGTCCGCCTAATCTCTGGAACTTTTTGGGATCCTTTAAAAAATCAACTAGTTCAGAAACCTCTTCTTTCGCTTCCTGGACCCCGGCAACATCTTTGAAAGTTACTTTTTTGGTGTCCATATTGAGCATCTTAGCTTTGCTCTTACCAAAACTCATTGCTCCTCGTCCGGCCATTTTCATCTGTTGCCGGAAAAAGAAATATAGAATAAGCAGAATTAAAATAATTGGAAGTATGGCAATGAGTAATGAGCCGAAAGCATTACTGACATATTTGGGAGTGTAATCTAGGCCATTATCTTTAAGGAGTTTAAACAATTCCTCTTTCTGAAAATCAATGTTAACCGGAACCTCAATTTTCTCCTTAATTGGAGCACCATCACTATTAGGATTCTTGCCATCTGTATTTACTCGTTTTTTACTAAAAGCAATAAGGATTTCCTCAGAGCTATCCTGAGTTCTAACCAATTCCAATGGCTCTTCCCCATGAATTTGATCCTTTTCGACTAATTCCTTAAATTCAGGCCATGTTATTGGTACACCTTTAGTACTGCTTTTGACTGAAAAAGCTGTGAAAATGATTGCAAAAGCAATGCCAATAAATAGAAGCCCTCTTATATTAAATGGTGATTCATTCCCCTTCGGGTCATTGGGGTTTTTTTCAGGCTGTTGGCTTAATTTCTTATCTGACATGGGATACCTAGGACCATAAGTATTTGAAAACTTAAATAACTAATAACACAATCGGCAATCTTGGGCAATTCGCCTCTTAAGCAATCATTAATTGTGCAATTCACATAATTAATTGGATAATCTAATAGGTCCAAAATAACGCTAAAATTAAAATATGGGCCTATAACATTAAAATCTATTCAGTTAGACACAATAATCACTTCCCTAGACCAACCAATAGGATTACAAGTTTTGTTCTTTGTTATTAATGAAGTGATAAATGGGAAACGTAATGCCCAACCCTTTTAACATACAATTAGTTGATGTAAAACATTGTTATGATCGCACAAATATTGCGATCCATTCGTTAAATATCAGAGCTGAAGCGGGAGAAATGATTTGTATCATGGGGCCAAGCGGTTCTGGTAAAAGTACCCTCATCAAGATTCTTGCAGGACACTTAAAACCTAGCGAGGGCACAATACTTTTTAATGACCATTCACTCTATGATAATCTTCTGAGCCTCAGACCTCAAATATCATACGTGCCGGAAGAGGAATCTTATGATCCCTTACTTACTGTTTACGAAAATATAGCGTGTTCATCAAAGATACGCTGCCCTGAATTAGATCAGGCCAAAAGGGAAAAAATAATCGAATCTCTTCTAATCGAAATAGATCTGCATTCCTATTCTCAAAAGATAGTTGGCAACGAACAGGATAACAATCTTTCTGGAGGCGAAAGAAAAAGACTCAATACCTCTATGGATTTAATAAGCAATGCTAATGCTTATTTTTTTGACGAACCGACTTCAGGACTTTCCTCCAAAGATTCAGAAAATATATTAAGAAACATAAGGAATAGATGTCGGGATAAAATATCCTTCATCAGCATTCATCAACCAAGCACCCGTTTATTCCATCTATTCGATAAGGCACTGCTCTTAGATAAAGGGGGAAGGATTGCTTTTTACGGAAACCCCATCGAAATGATTGAGTACTTTAAAGACGCTCAAGAATATTTTTTATCTCTTAATAAACAAGAAAATGGCACCGATAGAGCAGATCTTATTAGCAACGACATCATCTCACCTGAATCTATTTTTGACGTCTTAGATCTATCAAATAGATACAATAATAATCTCCCGGAAAATTTTTGGGAAGATCGCTTCATGAAACATGAACGATTGAAAAAAAATGAAGCCGCTAAAGGCCCTCCAAGCATTCATGCACCGCATCCGTGCCATAACAAAAAACACTTCACTCATTTCAAAACTCACATAAGAAGAGCTTTTTTGAGCAAAGTTCGCAACAAGGGGAGCTTAGTTACCACGCTATTAGTTGCCCCGATCCTAGCGCTACTGATAGCAAGTGTCCTTCGTCACTCTGAAAAAGAAATATTTGAATTTGGGAGCGCAACTCACATTCCTGCCTACATATTCATTACTCTGGTAGTGGCCATGTTTCTTGGGCTGACTAATACCTCAGATGAAATAATAAGAGACAAGAAGCTCTTGAGGCGGGAACGCAACCACTCGGCCGGTATTTGGGAATATGTTCTGGCGAAGTTTTTCGTTAGTGCGGCATTTGCATTCTCTCAATGCCTTATATACCTATCAATAGGAAACACAATTCTATCCATAAATGACATGTTGTGGATCTATATGATATGGGCGGTTCCTACTTACTTAGTAGGGTCATCTCTGGGGCTTTTAATCTCAGGCCTAGTTAAATCAACCAAAACCGCACTTAATACAATTCCTCTTGCACTAATTCCCCAAATTATACTGGGAGGCGCTTTAATTAGCTATGAAGAAATGAATTTTGATTATTCAATATTCGCAACCAAAACGGAAAAGAATCAGCAAAGCAAAATGCAGGTGCCATTTGTCTGCAATCTCATTCCGTTGAGATGGTCTTATGAATCACTGATTATTGCTCAGGACACTCAAAATCCATTAGCTAAAGCAATAACCGAAATTGAACAGCACAAAAAAAATCTGCTAGATAAAAAAAAGTTAACGGAAAAAGAATCAGAAAAATTAAATCAATACAAAGATGCACACACCATAGTCTATGGTCTTAGTGGAAAGTCTTCAAAAGACATTAAAAACGAAATTAATGAAATCAGAAACGCTCTAATTTCTGATCAGTTCGATTCAGAAAAATATTATTCAAATAATAATCCGGGTCGACTCAGCTCCACTAGCGTATACCAAAATGAAAAAGTACGGGATTTAATGACAAAAGCAGAAATTGATATTCTTGATTATAGAATTTATGAAAGCGGGACAGAAAATAGTGAAATTAATGTTTTCTTCAGCAAATCAAAAAAAATATTAGGCAAGGAGATCCCCACATTAATAATAAACATACTGGTTCTGATTTCATTCATTCTTATTCTCCTGCTTTGTTTGACCATCCTCCTGCGAAAACAATCCCGAGAAGTTAAGAGTAATTAATTTGAACCCATTACCCGACCAAAACCTTTTCTCAAACCTAAAGCCAGACTAGAATTTAAAGCCGTTCTTGATAAGATGCCGAGAACATGTTCTCCATAAGATGATCGGCTACAAAAAACAGTAAGTACTGAGCCCTCCCAATCTCTAAAGTTTGAAGTTGTTGAAACGCCTTCTGTTACTAAATTCTGGATTGCCTCATGCCCCTTCAATTGATTTGTAGCTAATTTAATTGCAGAATTGACAATCACGGGATCGGCACCAGAATCAACAAGTTCCTTGCCGGCCATATCCGCAATAAATATCCCAGTCAACAGATCTTGGCGATATGCCCAATTAACAAAAGATTCGAGCCTATCAATGAGTGTGGTGCCTACTACACTATCAACATAATCAGGTTCGTCACTCTGATGAAATTTCCTAGATTGTAACAATCCACTCTTTTTGGCACGATTTTTTATTTCCGCTAACTGTTCTCCTATTTTATCCAGATCAAGTTGAGAAGATTCATTTCCACTAACCGCATTTTGTAAAACATCACCGAACAAATTAACCAAAGGTTCGTCACCCTGATTAACATTTCCTTTATCAGAATTATCAGTCAACTCAGCACCTAATTGAGCCAATTCCTCAGGATCAATCCAGTAGTCCTTTAACACCATTATCTTTCTCAATATTATTGGATAAACCAAGCTTAATTTCAAGCTCTGCTGCAAACTGATCAAAAGCCACAGCTGCCGGCACAGGATTTCGTGAGAGCAATCCTACAGGAACTCCCAAACTGCTCGCTCTCAAAAAAACGCTGTCCCTCGGTATTGATGTTTGGAACATTATGCCTGGTGGCAATGCGGATCTTAATTGAGATTCAGATTCAACACTTTCACGTTGATGAGGGTTCACCATAGTCATTAAAATACCAGACACGTTAACCTCTGCCCCTTCCCTCCGTATTCTTACAATTTTTTTGAGAAATTGAGGAATTGACCGGACTCCGAGAGGTTCAGATTGTTGAGGAATGATCACTGAATCACCTTCTTTAAGAATATCCGATGTAATCCCTCCAATGCCCGCTGCAGTATCAACTATCACCAGATCATTACCTTGCCCCCTCAAAATATCAAAAAAGTTTTTCACCCTATCCAACCGCTTCCCGTTACCTTGAACGGAATCATCTGAAAAAATTTCAGACTTCCCTGATGTCATTAATTTAAATTCAGCAAGCCTAGTCGGAACAATTAATTCTTCGACGGTCTTTATTCCCGCAATCGCGTCATAAAAACCATATCGTTCACGGGCTCCTCGAGACAGGGATAAACCCACAGATCCTTGTGGGTCAGTATCAACTAAAAGGATTTTGTGACCTCGAACAGCCAAAGAATACGATAAATTGATAGCGACCGTTGTCTTCCCAACGCCCCCTTTCTGGCTAGCAATAACAAGTATAGTCACAGGAAAATTATTTGATTAAGCAATATTCGATCTTAACAACCTCAATAGATCCAACATTAATAACAGAAATAATCATTGAATGAACCTCTTAATTTAACCTAAAAAAAGCCGTTATTTATTGTAAATGAGAATCCATTTATTAATACGCTGTTAATGTCTAATTATGAAACACTGGTGGACAATTGCTCATTCCTTGCAACTTTAATGCTCCCTATTAATAGCTTCTAGATTCAAAGATTTTTAAATAATCCCACTAAAATGCACAGACAAACTTTAAAGTTCTTCATTCTTTTTATTCTCTTGATAACTCCACACGTCTATGCAGACACAATTAAGTTAAAAGATGGAACTACATTAGAAGGCAAGATTCTTGAAGAGAGCCCATCGACCATAAAAATAGAATATAATGTCACTAAAAGCATTAAAGACATAAAAAGTATCAACCGGTCTGAAATAAAGGAAATTACTAAGGTATCTGAAGACGAAATAGCCTTCAATGCGATCAAATCCTTATTGCCTACTGAGGATCTATTATCGACTGATGATTATGATAAAATATTAGCTGACAAACCAGCAAAGTTTCTCAGGCTTTTCCCATCGAGTACGCACAAAGATTCAGTGCAAAAAATAATTGATGAAATAAAAAAAGAAAAAGCTGTCATCGAATCTGGAGGGGTCAAACTGAATGGCAAATGGATTACAGGCGATGAAGCCGCAAAAGATCCATACAATCACCAAGCGCGCATTCTTGGTGTGAAAATAATCAAAGCTTCCAAGAAAAATAATTACTCACTTGTACTAAATCATTTCGATGAGCTTCAAATGAACTATTCCTATTCTCTGGCGTACAATGAAACGATTCCCCTCATCAAAGAAATCCTTCCAAAATATGACGCCTCACTTAATCGCGAAGAACAGATATTTGAAGTAAGAAACAAGGAAAGAGAAGATCAATACAAGAGCATGGAAGCGGAAGACAAGAAACGCACTGAAGAAGCGTTTCAGGCTGGTATGAAGGCATTTCAATTAAGAAGGAAAGAAGCAAAAGAACTAAAAAAAATATGGTTGCCAGTTAATAAATGGGATCTTGAGAGCATACTCGATGCACGCCAAACAATAGTAAAAGAAACTGATAAACTAGAATCCTTAGATCTAGCATTAAATGGATCTACCGCTAATGCATTATCCGCAGCATTTAACGCTTTTGCTAACAAAGAATTGGAAACGGCAAAGAGTCAGCTTGATATTGCAAAAAATAACGGGGCAAGAGGCGAAGCTATCGACAAACTCAGTGAAGGCCTCGAAGAATCACTCAAGGCTGATGCTGATGCCAAAAAGGCTGCCGCGATAGCTGCTGCCGCCGCGGAAGAAGAAGAAGCGGCTAGAAAAGCAGAAGAAGAAAAGGAAGCCAAAAAACAGAAAGAAGCTGCTGAGCAGGCTAGCCGTGAAGCCGCTGCCGCAAAAGAGGCTGCTGAACAGGCTAGCCGTGAAGCCGCCAATAAGAAAAGCGGTATCAGCTTTCAAACCATATTAATTATTTTGGCCATTGTATTAATTGGCATTACCATTTGTATTAAAATATTCTTCAAGCCAGAGGAAGATGAATTCGCATCAGAAGATGAATTCACACCAGAAGAAGACAACTAAGCCATTTATGTCTGAAACAAGGACAGCTTCAGAGAAACGCGACACTGCGGAAACAAAAATATCTATTGAAATTAATATAGATGGCTCTGGCGATTCCAAAATAGACACTGGGATCCCCTTCTTTGATCATATGCTAACATTATTTGCCCGTCACAGTCTCTATGACTTAACGATTGCGGCACAAGGTGACATAGAAGTGGACTACCATCACACAGTTGAAGATGTCGGTATTGTTCTCGGAAACTGCATAAGAAAAGCCCTAGGAGATAAAAGAGGCATTTCGAGGTATGGATGGGCACTACTACCAATGGATGAAACTCTGAGTAGAGTAGCTATTGATTTCGGTGGAAGGCCCTTCTTGTCATTTAAATCACCTGAAAAAATTGAAAGTATCCGTGAATTCTCTTTTGGATTAGTAGAAGAATTTCTTCGGGCATTTTCAAATAACGCAAGAGCTAACATTCATGCCGAAGTATTGACAGGCCGGGACGCTCATCATATGGCAGAATCAATATTTAAAGGGTTGGCAAAAGCATGCGACATGGCCAGCAGGCACGATTCAAGAGTAAAAGGAATACCAAGCACTAAAGAAACCCTTTGATTCCTAAAAAATTAATCGATAAAGGTTAATTTAATCCATTACAAATATGATTGGAGTCATAGACTACGGGGCCGGGAACCTCAAAAGCGTATCCAATAGCCTGAGTGCAATGGATGCAAAAGCTAAATTAGTAAAATCTCCCGAAGATTTATGCGAGGTTACTTCGATTATTTTCCCAGGCGTGGGATCTTTTGGAGATTCGGCTAATCATCTCAAAGAACAAAACTTATTCGAATCTCTAAAAAACTGGATTCTAGAAGACCGGCCTTTTCTTGGCATCTGCATAGGTTTCCAAATGTTATTCGAAACCAGTGATGAAAGTCCTGGAGCCATTGGACTCGGTGTATTGTCTGGTAAAGTCGTAAGATTCGATCAAACACAATCTCTGAAAATTCCTCATATGGGATGGAATAAGATAAATATAAAACAGAAATCCGATCCAATATGGAAGGGCCTCGACGAGTCTCCTCATTTCTACTTCGTTCACTCTTTTTATCCAAAAACAGATGAAAATAAAATAGTTGCATCAACAACTCCTTACGGAAGTGAATTCACTTCCAGTGTTAGAAGAGGAAATCTCTTTGCCACTCAATTCCATCCAGAAAAGAGCCAAGGCTCTGGGCTCAGGTTAATACGAAATTTCCTCTCCTTAAACTCTGAAATATAGCTAAGCTCTTAGCGCCAATTAACCTAATCTACTGACTAACGCGCATTGGCATCAATACATATAAAAATGAACCTGAAGTCTTGATTACTCCAGGACTCATCTCATCGATCAACTCCAAAAAAATCTCATCAGTGTCTAGATTTCTCAAAGGAGCCATTAAAAACTCAGGGTTAAATGCAATAGAAAATTCAGGCCCCTTATATGATACGGCTATTGATTCATTTGCTTCTCCCACATCTTGAGAGTTAGCCGTTACACTTATTTGATCTTTACCAAATACGCACTTAACAGAATTAGACTTCTCGTTGGCAAGTAAAGAAACCCTATTAACAGTACTTAAAAAGCTCTCTCTTTCGAGCGAAATTCTTTCCTTAGTTTCCTCAGGAATCACCTGATTATAATTTGGGTAGTTACCCTCAATTAATTTACTGACTAATAAATTATCGTTTAACTCAAAGGCAATCTGGGACTCACTAATCGAAATTTTAACTTCTCCATCATCCGCAAGCAACCGTTGCAATTCATTCACTGCTTTGGTAGGCACTATAACTTCTGTTTCTAAACTTTTAGGGAATTCCACATCGTTTTGAACCATAGCTAAACGACGGCCATCAGTAGCAACTAAGGTAAGTAAACCCTCCTTAAATGAACATAATATGCCATTCAAAACGTAACGAGTTTCATCATTTGAAATTGCATAAGAGGTCATCTTTAACGCCTCCTTGAAAACCTTTTGTTCAATCTTGTATTCATTAGCATCTTCAAATGTGGCAAGGGGCGGAAACTCATCCTTTGCGAGACCAAGAATTTTGAAAAAACTAGGACCACTTTTAATTGAAGCAACGTCCTTCGAAGTAACTTCAATACTGACCTCATCAGCCGGCAATTCACGAACAATACCCGCTAATCTTCTGACTGGCAAAGTTGTGGATCCGGGCTTACCTACTTTAGCTTTGACTGAACCGGTAACACCAACATCTAGATCAGTAGTAGTTAATCTCAATGAATCACCCTCAGCCTCCAGTAAGACATTAGACAAAATAGGAAGAGTTGTCCGATTACTAACGACATGCTGAACCTGTTGGAGACCTTCAAGAAAATCCTCCTTAGAAATAGTAAACTTCATTGTATTTGTTTCTTAAATCACTAAAACGTTAATAATCAGATCAAGGTTTTCAACTCAATTAGATTAAAGACTCTAATTCTTTATTTAGCGAATAAATAAAGGGTGTCTAATACAAACTATCCTCTAATGGAGAAAGAGGCCAATAAACCAAGCCCAATAAAGCTGACTTGACCTCTAAACACTAGATAATCGGCCGCTTAAAATACTTACTTTTTGTCGGACGTCCTGAGACTTTTCCATGCTGGTTTCTACTTTTTTAACAGCATGAATGACCGTGCCGTGATCTCGCCCAAAAGCCCTGCCTATTTCAACGAGGGAATGATCTGTCATAGTCCTCGACAAATACATCGCCACTTGTCGAGCAAAGGCCACGTCTGACCGGCGGCCTCTAGCTGTCATATCCGCTATCCTTACATCAAAATGCAAAGCTACCTCCTTTTGGATAGAAGGTATTGTTACTCGACGCCTACCCTCCTCACGCAAAATATCCTTTAACAACCCTTCAATTACCTCATCAGTTAATGACTTCCCGCTTAAGGAAGAATAACTTGCCAATCGCATCATTGCGCCCTCAAGACGGCGCACACTTTTCCTGATACGATCGGCGAGAAATTCGACAATGCGATCCTCTAATGACACTTTCCACATAGCCATTTTTTTACGCAAAATAGCTAAACGAGTCTCTACATCAGGTAATTCCAAACCCGCTGTGAGCCCCCATTCACACCGTGAAACTATACGCTCTTCAAGATCTGATATTTCTGCAGCGGGACGATCACTGGTTAAAACAATATGACGTCGACCATCGCAAATCATATTAAATGTATGGAAAAATTCTTCTTGGGACTTTTCCTTGCCAGCCAGAAAATGAATATCATCAACCAAAAGTAAGTCAGCTTTCCTGTATCGGTTACGAAATTTTGATAATGAATTATTTTGAATTGCCTCAATGAACTCATTAGTGAACTGCTCACAAGTCATATAAACAATTTTAGTTTTCGGATTTCGTTTCACGTGCTCATAACCGATCGCATGAAGCAAATGGGTTTTTCCTAATCCCGGCCCCCCCCAAATAAATAAAGGATTATAACCCTCTGAGCTACCTTTTGATACCGCGTGAGCTGCGGCACAAGCATATTCATTATTTGAACCAACTACAAAAGTATCAAACCTGTGATTTCTATTAAGGCCAATTTTTCTGGTAATCTTTTCTATCTGATCATTGGAAGGATTAATCGCCACTGGTTCTTTACGAGATCTTATTGGATTACGCGCGGCAGGCAGAGCTTCCAACGTTTTCCCCGGCATTGTTTCTGAATCATCGGAAATCGCCTCGCTATTAGACTCAATTTCTCCTGATCCTATTTCCCAGTTAATCTTGCGAGGCTGACCCAGAACTTCAGTCACAGCATGATTGAGAATAGCCAAGTAATTGGAATCAATCCACAATCCATATATATGATTAGGAACAAAGACTCTTAAGTTATTTTCATCGGCCTCTATTAATTCGGTCGAAGAGAACCAACGGCGAAAAGTATCTGCACTGACCTGCTCTCTTACCTTCGAACAGATCTCTTTCCAGATAGTGTTAAGTTCGTCTGCCATTTTTACCTGATCAGCAGATGTGAAAACTTAAAGATGCTTTTACTAAATTTTTTCTATATAAAAAATATTTTTGTCGGCCTTGAATCTTCATAAGTTGTGCTGAGCTCTAAAATCCTAATCTTTTGAATTGGTCTACTTAGTGTCCTCATGTTGGTCAAATATCCACTTTAATTTAAAAAGGATATTTCGAACAATAAGTGGGGGTGAGATTATTTGGTTTCTTCGCCCCAAATGCCAAAATCTTAGTGACACTTTAAGAAAAAAAATTCCTGTTCCTATGCTTGCAGGATAATTTATAAACATATGGAAAATTTGAATTAATTTTCATAATTTCACAATCTCTTGGAAATCCATAACCACCGCCCATGGATGGCCCCGTAAATTCCCCTTCAAATACAGGTTTTGAGGATTCTCCGTCACTCTAATTAACAACCCACTCAGAAGCCATGTCAGATGGAATCATGCTTTTTAACTGGAAATAAGAATCCAGCCCCAAGTGTGATTAAACAAGTCACTGGCCACATCCAAGCATAGTTGACAACTGGCGAAATCCCTGAAGAAGTCACTTCAATAGGTAACCATTTATAGCTGAGTAAGTTGTCCTCAGAAATCCAATTAAGATTAATCATAATGTTATAAATATCGACTCGGACAAGCAAAACCATAAATATTGAAATTATACAGCCTATGAACAAACCTCGGGCTGAGGATCTTCTCCTATGAGCTAGTAATGCAGCCAAGA
>PAPL01000092.1 GCA_002708885.1 Verrucomicrobiales bacterium
ACACAGTGCAGACTAGGACTCCGGCCAAAGAGGCAATCAAAAAGACTGAAGTTCCTGCATCAGCTGCACCTCCCATTTTCTCAATGATGCTTGCTGCTACGACTGCAGAAAGAGCGATCATACTACCGACGGATAAATCAATTCCTGCAGTTATGATGACCATAGTCATTCCGATTGCGAGAATTGCGATCACAGCGATTTGGCTTGTAATGTTTCTAAGGTTCACCGGAGTTAGAAAGACCGGCCAAGGATAGGTTCGGGGTGATATGAGGGTCGCCTTATTTCCTTTGATCAGTGTGTCATTAACAATCATGGAGCTGGCTCGGACCACTTCTCTTTCTTCACCTAAAAAGGAGTCGAAGACAGGCAAGCTTCGCATCGAAGAGGTAGTGGCTATTAAATCAGTTTTTCCCGCTGCTTGGATTGCTTTGCGAATTTGCGGAGGATCCCCTACCATCACACCAATGACGTTGATGCCTTTAGAATTGAGTCCTTTTTCTAGAGAATCTGCAAATTCTTCTCCTGTCTTTCCTTTTCCCGCAGCAATGAAAACTTGTATCTCTTTAGGAAAATTTACCGAATCCTGTTCAGTTAATTTAAAGATATCATCAGTTAGTCCGCTGCCGGCCTTTGTTCCTTCGGGGCTCTTCTCCTCGATGGTTAGAATGCTGAAAAGAATACAAAGAAGCAGGAGCACAGCTGCCATGCCGTACTCGCCGGAAACAAAGTCCAATGGTTTCTTGAATAGTTTCCCGAGCGCTGGCATTTTTCTGACAAGGTCCAGGCTCGGCAGGAATCCAAAATTTTAATTCAATGACGGGTCCTTATCCGCATTCTCTTTGGTATATAAAGAGGCAGGGATATCAACTTCAGCCGGCACCTCTTCCCCACTCAAGTGGGAAACGATGGCTCTGATGCATTCACGACCGATCTTGTCAGGATGTTGGACCGGGTCAGCATATATTTTTCCATCTTTAATGGCTTGCTTTCCTGCCGGCATTCCATCAAAGGCAATGACAGTAACCTGTTCCAGTTTGCCTGCCTTTTCTAATGCGCCGACTGCACCCAGACCGCTCGGATCATTAATAGCAAAGATGCCTCTCATGTCGGGCACTTGCTGAAGGGCATCTTCAGCGGCCTTAAAGCCCTTGTCTCGCAGTCCCTCACCGGCCAGTTCAGCGGCAATCTCAATCTTTCCAGATTCTCTTTCCGCATTATACGCATCGATGACTTTTTTGAATCCCTTCACTCTTTCAATGCATGATTCGGCTGCGCGAAAATCAATAACAACGACTTTACCTCCAGCTTCTCCTAGTGCCTTAATCATTGCCTCGCCGGCAAGTTCTCCTCCCTGAAAATTGTCTGTGCCGACGTGGGAGACGACCTTCGCGTCAGGAGCCTGTACTCGCACATCGAATGAGAAGACCGGAACATTTGCTTCATTACACTCTTTGACGGAGGTTCCAATCGCTTTTGAATCTTTCGGGTTAACGGCTACAGCAACGACGCCCTTTGCTAGGAAGTCTTGGATTTGTTTCTGTTGTTTGGAGATGTCCATTTCACAGCCAAGATAAATGAGGTCATAGCCATGCTTAGCGGCTTCATCACGCATATTTTCTTCAATGACCTTAAAAAATGGATTGGCAATGTTCATGCATGTAGCACCTATCAGACCACGGGATTTTCCGCCTGAACCGGTTCCTTGTGTTGCTACTCCGTCATCTGTTTTTTTACCACAGCCGATTAAAACAATACTGAGGAGCAAAATGAATAATTGTTGGATGAATCTTTTCATATCGTTACAAATAGGTTTAATCTTATATTTATCCTTGAGAGCAGGTCATAAGACAAACAAAAAGCGATTCTAATCCCTCAGCCAATATTAATTATGAGACTTTCAGTTTATTTTCTTCTTTTTTCTTTTTCTGTAGCCAGTTCCTACTCTGAGAAGAATCATGCAAAAAAAACCCAGTGGCATGGATTTGAGAGGCATGACTTCAATTCTGATGGCTTGAAATGCATTTTGGTCATTCCGGATTCTCCGGCAAAGGGTTTGCCTTGGGTCTGGCGGGCTCGTTTTTTAGGTCATCAGCCTCAGGCTGATATTGAACTGCTTAAAAAAGGTTTTCATATTGCTTATTGCGATGTGGCGGGTCTATTCGGTAATGAGGTGGCAGTGAATCGGTGGGATCGATTTTATGATTTAATGACTCAGGATTGGGGCCTTTCTAAGAGGCCTGCACTGGAGGGGATGAGTCGCGGAGGACTTATCATTTATAACTGGGCATATAAGAACCCCAAAAAGGTTTCATGCATTTATGGGGATGCTCCTGTGTGCGATATCAGGAGCTGGCCCGGAGGTAAGGGAAATGGAAAGGGAGGAGGAGGTGCTTGGAAATCAGCTCTCAAGGCTCATGGCATCACTGATGAAGAATCAGCTAGAGCTAAGGTCAGCCCAATTCATAAACTCAAACCGTTAGCCGAGGCCCGTGTCCCTATTCTTCATGTTGTTGGTGCTGCCGATAAGGTCGTCCCAGTCGATGAAAACAGCGACATAATTGAAAAGAGGTACCGTGATCTTGGGGGAAATATTAAGGTCATTTCAAAGCCTGGAATAGGCCATCATCCCCATGCGTTAAAGGATCCGAAGCCGATCGTGGACTTCATTCTAAAGCACAGTCTCTAGGGCTAGCTTTATGATTTTTTCTGACTCCTCTTCAGTTCAGGCAGAAGAACGACAGAGGCTAGGAAGATTAGGATTGCACTAAAAATAGCAACACCGTCTCCGAAGTTGCGGAGAAGATAGAATCCAATGATTGGAGCAGCGACGCCACGGAGCCCAGTAGTGAATGTATGAATGGACATATATTCTGCCGTGTGTTCTGGAGGAGCAATCTTAGTTACCCAGAGCATCCAGGCAATGCTCCCTCCGGCAAATGCTAGTCCCTGAAGGCCAGTTCCAATGGCAATGACCCAGAAAGATTGACCATAGAAAACAACTAGGATCGCTGCGCAGAAGAGCACATTTAATATAATTCTTAGGAGATAAAAGTTCATTCGATCAAAGAGCCAACCCCAGTGATAAGTGAAGGCTATTTTAACTCCCTGCGGGATAATGAAAGTTAATAGAGTGACCTGGAAAGCAGTGAACCCGTTTCCGTAATCACTGTTGGCGAAATATTCGGTCCAAATTTTAAGTGCGGTTAGGTTGCCGAGTCCCATGAGCATCCAGGAAATGATAAGGATCCGGAACTGCTTATCCTTTTTGAGCCACTTAAAAGCAGAGAAAGGGTTAGTACTTCCTTTTGCTGTTTTAACTTTGGGCATGACCCACATAGCTATGCCGTTCAGTGATGCGGCAATTGCGAAGACCCAGAGAAGTGGCTTAAAGTTGTTAATGTCTGAATCGATCCATTCGCCTGCTTTCCATGCAAATGCGATTCCAATTAGGCCGCGGAAAACAGATGCAGTGGCAACGATTTTTCCTCTCTTAGACTCAGGTAAATTGCCTTGATATATTTGAGTCAGAACGGGAAGGGACAGCATCAGGATAAAGAATCCGAAGCCGAGTCCGATCATGTAGTGTAGGAGGGACTCTGAGAAAATGGCAGCGAAGGCAATTCCGGCTGCGCCCAAGAAATTGAAAATTGCCGCAGCATGGGTCGCCTGGCAGTTCAATCTTCTGATCAATGGAACCACTATAAAAGTGGCTATGAGTCCGGCTTCTGAGATTGCCAAGAGTAATGCCTTTTGCCAGTCACTCGCATCGTAATATTTGAGTGCCACGAGACCCGCTAGGGGGACGAATAGAAATTCCAGCACTCCCATTGGCCCGGCTCGGATCATTTCAATCCAGAAGGTCTTTTGAGTGGTCTTCGGATCAGGGTTCATTGTTAGCGCGGAGCCATTAAACGAACACGTTGCCGACGAAAGTCAAAGAATTCAATAAACTATCATATAATATCCAACGCTCATTAGTGCGGCATCCACTAATGCATGGCTGACCCAGGCACCAATTAGGGTCTTTTGACGCTGATATAGAAGGCTCCAGAAAAATCCTCCGATCCCAACGCTGGCACTGAAAAAGAGGGCCCAAGGCAATTCAAAGAACTGTAGCATCACGACCACATGATGGAGAGTGAAGGTAAATGCCGCTAGGAAATGGGCCATTTTTATTGAAACCACTTCACGCAAGTTTCCGTAAACGAACCATCTCCAGTAATATTCCTCGAGCAGTGAATGAAAGATACTTATGCATGCTCCAAAAAGAATGAAATGATTAATGATGCCAAGATCATTGGATTTTTTCTTAACCATCGGAGCAGCTTCTCTTACAATATCTCCTACTGGCGTTATCATTAATAAACCGATAGTTGCAATGATCGGCACACCCACCATTAGTCCGAGAGGCACTGATTTGAGGTGTTTCTTGTAAGGCTTAAGTTTAATGCGTATGGGCCTCTTGAGAATGAAGATTGTGGCAATGATTGGCCAGATCAGAGTGAAAACTTTTATTGTCCCATAAAGTAACTGAGCTAAGGGTGAATCCCCTAGCCATACAAAGTACCCGAGCGCAGCGATTCCCGGTAAAAACATTGCAGGCAAGAGGACAGCCCACATCTTTTGGCGGTTCAGAGGTTCCATTTACTCAAAGTATAATATGAATTTCTCCTTTAGGCCTAATTGAAATAATTGTCGTTTATAATCATTCTGATCGATGTTATTTCTCGTCCCTTGAAGGCGTTATTTGCTAGGAATGTCTTATATTTTTGAGGAATTAATATAATCATTCTGATCAGCTTTTCATTATGTCCCGTTGAATGAATCTTAGAGTCGTGCAATGGTTTGCGGGACGTCCTCGTAGTTCAACGGATAGAACAAGGCTCTCCTAAAGCTTAGATGCAGGTTCGATTCCTGCCGAGGACGCCATAAAAAATGCCCATGCGCATCCTTCATTTCAGTGACATTCATTTCTGGCGCTTGTTCCCGGGATGGGACTTTTACTACCCGAAACGGTTCCTAGGACTTTCGAACCTTCTCATTTCAAGGAGGAGGCACTTTCCTAAGGACCTTGCCGAATCAGTGATTAAAGCTATCAGCGAACAGACAGCGGACTATGTTTTATTTTCAGGTGATCTGACAACCATGTCTCTGGAAAGTGAATTCGGCGATGCGGCCACTGCGTTCGCTCCTCTCTATGATAAATGGGGAGAGAACTTAATTTTAATTCCGGGTAACCATGACCGTTATTCTCCGCGCAGTGTCCGGTCCGGTTTCTATGAAAAATATTTCCCTAGAGGTTTTCCTAGTTCAGGAAAAAGAGTCTTTTCAAAGAGGCTCGGTGCTAATCTTTCTCTCATTGGTTTTGATGCTTCGCGTCCTTTCATGGTCCGCTCTAATGGTTTCTTGGATGAGGCACTTGAGGAGGAGCTTAATTCTGAGTTCATTGCCCACAAAGAGTCGAATGATCGGATCATTCTTATGGGGCACTTTCCTTATTCATATCCTAACGGTCAAATTTCCAGATGGGATCATAAACTCTTGAGAGATGAGGCTCTCGCTGAACTTATCTCAAATCATGAGCCGATCGCTTATCTTCATGGACACAAGCATGCTAGATGGTGCGTTAAGGATCCGCGTACTCCAAGTACGATTTGCCTGAACGCGGGCCCCGCAGGGATGCGTTCGAGTTCTGCTGATAAGGGAGCCGGATGGGTCACTTTTGATGTATCTGAAGAGGGTAAGATTAGTGAGCTCACTAAGGTACACCTTAAAGATAACGGAGAACCATTCAGTGAGGCTCTCAAAGAGCAAGAAGGTCTTACTGCTTAGACGTCACATACTTCTGCCGCGTGTCTTAGTGATTGGATAGGATCCTTCCAGGTCGGAATAAATTCCTGAGCAACGTAACCTTCGTATCCGGTGTCCAGTATCGCACGCAGGACAGGCGGGTAATTAATCTCTTGGGTATCATCCAATTCTCCGCGTCCCGGGCAACCGGCCGTGTGGTAATGGCCAATGATATCTTTGTACTTTTTGATGCGCCGGATCACGTCCCCGTTCATGACCTGGACATGGTACACGTCAAATAGGAGCTTAAAATTCTTAGAGCCTACTCCATTCACGAGCTTAGCACAAAAATCCACATCGTCCCCAAAGTAACCCGGATGCCCCTTCATAGGGTGTGAGTCATCACGCGAATTTAGGTGCTCTAGTACCAGTGTGATCCCTTTCTTTTCCGCATGAGGCATGACTTTTTTCCAGGTCTCAATGCAGAGCTTTGCTGCCTCATCAGGATCCATGTCTTTGTAACTCATTCCGGTGAAAGTAATGACTTTCTTGGTCCCGATGTCAGCAGCAAGATCGATTCCTTTTTTCAGCCCATTAATGACAGTATCGGTATTTTTTGGATTGCAGGGACCGTTCTTAAAACCGTGCCCACCACTAACAAGTGAAATCTTAAGTCCAAGTTCCCGGACAGCTGGATAGTGCTTGGAGTCGATCCCTTCCATCGCAACGAGTCCGATTTCCTTGCAGTGCTTGGCCAATTCGATGGTTGGCATTGGGTTAAAGCACCAGCCCATAATTGATTGACGGATCCGATTATTTTTGATCTTGAAGGGTTTTTTATGTTCTTCAGATTGTGCGCTAGTGATTGTTGCGGCTGTCGCTGCTGCCGTTGCCATGAGACGGCGTCGAGATATTATATTTTTCTGAGCTTCCATGATAATTTTCGTAGAGTTTTTTAGCGATTTTTTAGGGTATTAGGAGTAGAGGATCTTACTTTATGAAAGTGCTTAGGATTAGGATGATAGTGAAACTGACAAAAGAAATGGCAGTAGATATGACAGTCCAAGTCTTGAGGGTCTGTTTTTCAGTCATTCCAAGGTAACGTGATATCATCCAAAAACCGGAATCATTGACGTGAGAAAATCCGGTCGCTCCGGCTGCAATCGCGCAGGCGACTAGTGCCAGAGAAGGTTGAGACATGCCCTCTACAAAACTGACCATGAGACCGGCCGCCGTTAGCATGGCCACGGTCGCAGATCCCTGCGCTATTCGGACCAGAGTTGCAAAAATGTAAGCGAGGACAATGACGTGAATCCCGCTATTTGAAAAGACTTCTTTGAGAGCATCAGCTATGCCCGTTGCGATTAAGACTCCCTTAAAGACTCCCCCAGCACCAGTGATAAGGATAATGATTCCGGCCGGGCCGAGGGCCTTTGTGGAGATTTCAACGAGATCATCTTTTGATGTTCCTCGCATGATGCCCAGAGACACTATTGCAAGGAGAGTAGATATCATCAGAGCAATGACGGGGTGGCCCAGAAAATGAATGATCTGGTTTGTCATCGGCATACTGTTTAGTATTTCTGCAACTGCTGTGCTTCTTTCTGATTTATTAAGTCCCGCATCAAGATCTGCAATGGCATTCTGTTCGACAATCGTTCCTGCCAGTATAAGGATAATGGGTAAGGCAATGAGGCAGGCGATGAGTTTGAATGAAGGAAGCTTTAGTTCATCGCTGTTACTGTCATCTGTGAGTTGTGGAGGAGTCTTAACTTCTGCAAACTTTGCCATTTTTGAGCAGAGGAAAGGTCCACAGATTATTGCTGTTGGGAGGCCGACGAGGATGCCGAATCCGATCACATAACCTAGGTTCACTTCGAGGAAGTAGGCCACGGCAACGGGTCCCGGTGTCGGCGGCACAAAAGCGTGAGTGACAGCCATCCCGGCCACGAGTGGCAAACCGAAAATGAGGACTGATTTTTTGGTATCTCGTGCCAGTGCGTAAAGGAGCGGGGCAAGGATAACGAGAGCCACATCGAGGAAGACCGGTACGGAAATGATGAAGCCAGTCAGGAGCATGGCCCATGGGGCACGTTCCTGACCAAAACGTCGTACCAGAGTATTGGCGAGGGCCTGAGTTCCTCCCGAATGCTCTAGCATCGCGCCAAAAATGGCTCCGATGCCTATGATGGTGGCAATGAATCCGAGTGCACCTCCCATGCTATCGACGATGGTCTTCCCAATTTCTGTGAGCCCCGCGGCCTTTTCTGGATTAATGAAGGTCGCTCCTACCGAGACGAGGATAGAGACGACGATCAATGCAAGGAATGCCTGAAGCTTAAATCTAAGGATTAAGATTAAAAGGAAGACAATACCGAACGCTAAGAGGGCGATAAGATTTCTGACAGGGATCGTTTCTTGGGCCGCTGCCTGTGCTAAAATGGAAAACATAAAAATTGGTTCAGTTGTAGGTTTACCAAAGAGCGGGTGCCCGTTACAATGCATCCGCTATGTTTTCTATTTATAGAACTGAGACCGGCTATACAATCGAAAAGGACAGTTCCTGCGTTTTAGCGCAGGATTTTTGTCTAGATACGCTGTTTACCAGTGAAGATCCTTTAAAATATACCGAATTTCAGTTCGAGTCAGGACAATCATGCGATTTACCTTCTGGGGCCCTTTTGGCTCCGGTTGGGAGTCAAGAAGTGTGGGCAGCTGGGGTCACATATTACAGGAGCAGAGATGCCCGGATGGAGGAGAGTGAGTCTTCCGGAGGTGATCGGTTCTATGATATGGTTTATGAAGCTGAAAGGCCTGAACTTTTCTTCAAGGCTACCGCAGACCGTAGCCGAGGCCATCTTGACAAGGTCTGCATTAGGTCAGATTCAAGTTGGGACGTGCCGGAGCCAGAGCTGACCTTGGCCATTAATTCGAACGGTAAAGTTTTCGGCTATACGGTCGGTAATGACATGAGTTCAAGATCGATCGAGGGAGAGAACCCTCTGTACCTTCCTCAAGCAAAAGTGTATCGGGGATCATGTGCTCTGGGTCCTTGCCTCGTAGTCGGATCAGGACCAGATAAAGAGGCCATAATTTCAGTTAAAATCTCTCGGGCAGGTGAAGTGGTCTTTTCAGGCAATACTGAAGTTTCTCAGATCAAACGTACTTTCGATGAGCTTGCAGAATTTTTGTTTCGTGATAATGAATTTCCCAATGGTGCTCTTCTAATGACTGGTACTGGTGTCGTTCCTGATTCTGATTTTACTCTCAGTTCAGGTGATCTTATCTCTATTAGTATTGACGGAATTGGGACCCTAGAAAACGAAGTCGAATAAAATATTATGAATGGAAATCAACTCATAGGTAATTCAGAGTCCGCCGAAGGCGGCTCCACTTTTAATGCAATTAATCCCGGGACCGGTGACACTTTAGAGCCTGCATTTCACGAGGCGACTCAGACCGAGATTGATAAGGCACTCGAACTGGCTAAGGGAGCGGCTCCTTTCCTGCGCAACGCATCAGGTTCTGACAAGAAACGTTTACTCGATTCGATTGCTGAGGAAATGGAAGTCGATGCTGAATCTATTAAGGAGCGGGTCGGAGCCGAGACCGGATACCCTCAGCCCAGGCTCGATGGTGAATTTGGCCGGACTGTGATGCAGTTGAGGGTCTTTGGTGAGGTTACAAAGGAAGGTGACTGGGTAGGACCTAGGATCGATACTGCGATCCCTGACAGGGAGCCTTTACCTAAGCCTGACCTGCGCCGGATGCTGGTTCCAGTAGGGCCAGTTGTTATTTTTGGGGCAAGTAACTTCCCCTTAGCTATTTCTGTTGCCGGTGGTGATCCAGCATCGGCTCTGGCTGCCGGCTGCCCGATTGTCACGAAGGGGCACCCTTCTCACCCAGGTTCTTCAGAATTAGTGGCGAGGGCATTGCTCAGAGGTGTGGAGAAGGCCGGTTTTCCTGAAGGAACTTTCAGTATGCTCCAAGGAGCTACGAACGAAACTGGAAAGGCACTAGTGGAGCACCCTGACACGAGCGCCGTGGCATTTACCGGTTCTCTGCGCGGTGGCCGGGCCCTATTTGACATTGCTGCCGCGCGTCCGAACCCGATTCCAGTTTATGCTGAAATGGGCAGTGTGAATCCACAGTTCGTTTTTCCTGGGAAACTGAATGCAGATCCTGCCCAGTTCGCTGAGTCTCTTTTTGGTTCAGTGACTATGGGTAATGGTCAGTTCTGTACTTGCCCCTCGCTGGTCTTCGTTCCTGAAGGTGAGAGTCTTCAAAAAATGACCGACCGTTATCTAGAACTGGTAGGAGAATCATCCGGAGCCGCTCTTCTCAATCCGGGAATTGCGTCCGCCTTTAGTCAGGGAATTGATCAGTGGCGAGGCATTGATGGTGTGGAGGTCCTTGGTGAAGGATCTCTAGAGGGAACGGCAGTCGGTGCAGGTCCGGTCATTGCCCAAGTCTCATTGGAGGATTTCACGAAGGACCCTGAGCCGTTCATGGATGAGGTGTTTGGTCCTTCAACAATGTTCGTTGTTTGTCCGGACACTGATGGATTTGTTGGCGCTTGCAGTGCGTTCGATGGACAGCTAGGTTCATCGGTCCACTGTAACGACGATGAACTTACTGCATCTAAGGATTTGATCGGACAGATCAGTGAGTTCGCTGGTCGCGTATGCATTAACAGTTTCCCGACAGGGATCGAGGTCTGTGATTCGGTCCATCATGGGGGCCCGTACCCGGCCACGACTGATGCTCAGCATACTAGTATAGGTACGGCTGGTATCAGTCGTTGGGGTAGACCCATCAGTTATCAGGGGACCCCAGACGCACTCCTGCCAGATGAGCTGAAGAATGATAACCCTCTGGGGATGATGAGGCTCGTTGACGGCCAGTGGACCCGGGACTCAGTTATCTAAAATAGGCTATTTCATAGACAATTTCACTGAATTCTTTCCATGTTAGGGTTCATGTGTTTTGGTGGATTCACTGACTAGTGTCTGAATCTTTCCCAGATATCCGTTTTCGCGGCCAGCTACGCCCGTCCCAGAAGGACGTGGTAGAAATTGTTCGTGACCAACTGAGTGCCGGGGAGCGTAAGTTTCATGTGGTCGCGCCTCCCGGGTCAGGTAAGACCGTGACTGGTCTTTTCTTGTGGGCCGAGGTATTGCGTATGCCTGCTCTGGTCCTTTCCCCTAATTCAGCCATTCAGTCTCAATGGGCAGCGAGGACTGATCTCTTTGGGATCAATGGAGCAAATATTCCTTCGGACTGGGTCAGTACGGACCCTAAGGATCCTTCACTCATCACATCATTAACGTATCAGTCTGTCACTTTGCCTTCCAGGAACGAAGCAATGCTCAATGATTTTGCCGAGCGAATGTGGATTGATAGCCTGATTGATAGAGGCGAAGCAAATGATCCGGACGAAGCTTTGGTTTGGATAAATGATCTGAGGGCCCGTAATCCTGACTATCATGACAAGCGCTTGTCCTATTACAGAAAGCAGAAGAGGGATGAAATCATTCAGGCCGGTGAACTGAGCGGGCTCCTTCATGAGTCTTCAATGGAAACGCTGGGGCTTCTCAGAGAACGTGGCATTGGGATGATTGTTCTGGATGAATGCCATCATCTCCTCAGTCATTGGGGACGTGTCCTTGCCGTGACTCAGAAGTTCCTAGGCGACCCGGTCATCGTTGGTCTGACCGCGACTCCTCCTGACGGTATGCATAAGGACACAGTCGATTCAAAGCGTTACCGTGAATACTTTGGTCCAGTCGACTATGAGGTTCCTGTCCCGGCCGTGGTCAAGGACGGGTTTCTCGCTCCTTACCAGGATCTGGCTTTTTTGGTCCGTCCCACTGCTGAGGAGTTACGCTACGTTGCGAGGACATCGGATCAGTTCACGGAAATGGTTCAAGATCTTTGTAATCCGCCCATGAATGAGCAAGGAAAGCCGGTCCGTGAACCATTGGACCAATACGTTTATAGGATTTTAAATACTCTCGAATTACCGACTGGTAAGGCCGACAACTGGCTCGATTTTCAGAAACGTGCTTCGAGCTTTTCCTGGTCATCAAGATATTTACTGAAGGAACTCGGAAAAACAGTTCCGCCTGGTGTTCCTGAATTCCCGGGCACCGCTAATGATGAGGAAGATCCTGCAAAAAAAATCTTGGACATGGAAAATATTGTTCCTGTCATTTCCTGGTACTTGAGACATGCACTCAGAGGGTCCGCGGATAAGGAACATCATGCCCTTGCTGAAAAAGCCATTAGTAGGCTCAGGATCCTTGGTGTCCAGATTACCGAGACGGGTTTCCAGAACTGTGCGTCTCCTGTTTCCCGTGTCCTAATGTACTCAAAGGCCAAGGCTAAGGCCGTTATTTCAATATTGAAGAGGGAGAAAGAGGTGCTAGAGGATTCGATTAGGGCTGTCGTGATTTGCGATTATGAAAGAACTTCGGCTGTGACTAGTGATATTAGTCATCTTCTGGACGAGGAGGCCGGTGGTGCCGTTGCGGCTTTTAGGGAACTCCTTAATGATGAGGAAACGGATGCTCTTGACCCAATACTTTTGACCGGATCCACGGTCCTCATCGATGATGATCTTAAAGATGTGATCGAGTCTGAATGCAGTAAATGGTTACAAGAGAACAAAAAGAAAGTGACTTTGGAGTGGTCAGAGGATGCTGGATTTCATGTTTTGAATGGTAAAGGAAAGGATTGGGCTCCGAGGGTTTACGTGCAGATGTTCACTGAACTATTTCAGAGGGGGATCACTCGTTGCCTTGTCGGTACTAGAGGCCTTCTCGGTGAGGGATGGGACGCGAACAAGATCAATGTACTCATTGACTTAACTTCCGTTACGACCTCAATGTCAGTTAACCAGCTTCGTGGACGTTCCTTCAGGCTCGATTCTGATGTGCCTCACAAGATTGCCAATAATTGGGACGTTGTTTGTATTGCACCTGAATTCACAAAGGGAATGGACGATTACAAGAGATTCAAGGATAAGCACAAGAGGATTTATGGGGTCACTGATGATGGGGCCATCGAGAAAGGTGTTGGTCATGTGCATGCGTCCTTCATGGGAATGCGTATCGATGACGTTGAGGAGAATATGGTGAACCTGAACAGAGACATGCTTGACAGAGTAGGTCTACGTTCCCAATTCTATGAACTCTGGAAGATTGGAAAGCCCTACCATCCTGAACCCATTAAGGCCGTTGAGATCAAAGCTTCTAAAAAGGGAACAGACAGGGTAGGTTTTCCACCCGGAAGGATAGGCGATCCGGAATGGACCGAGACGACTCTGACCGAGGTCATCGCCAAAGTCATCATTCGATCCTTATTCGAAGCTGAACTCATTGACGCGTCGAGTTGGTATGAGCTTTATCAGAAACTTCATGTAAGTGAAAGAAACGGTGGTTATATTAGGGTCTTCTTGGAGAAGGCCGATGAGAGGGCATCGGCTATTCTTTCCGAGTCTCTGGCTCAGGTATTTGGTCCGATCGAAGATGCTCGTTACCTGATCGAGAGAGGAGTCGACTTCGAGTATCAAGAGAGTCGATTCCAAGGAACTTGGATCGAGCAAAGGTTACCTAATTTTCTTTCCAATTTTATTATCTTAAAGACCATGAAGACGAAGAGGCGTTTCGAGGTAGTGAGGGTTCATGCTGTTCCAAAGGCCCTCGCCACAAAAAAAGAAATCGCACTTATTTTTGAGAAGCACTGGAATAAATTAGTTAGTCCAGGTCAGGTCCTTTACCGACAAAATAGTCAGACTCAGGTGCTAATGGATAAAGCAACTGAGGATGGGCTAATTATTAATGATACAGTACATGAAAAAGAGGTATTTATGTGATTTGCAAATTTGGTTATAGTTTAATTTCAGAATAAACCTCTAAAATATTTTTAATTGAAGCGACTCAGTACAAAAATTTTTCTGACCCTCATTAGTTTAGTGGGAACGGATGCTACGGAGATCTCGTCAGATATGCTCTTTGCGCATAAGATTTTGCCTATGTTTAAGGCCAAGTGTCTGGCCTGCCATGGGGAAGACCCTAAGAAGATCAAGGGTGATTTTGATATGAGAACTTATTCTGGCCTTCTCAGGGGTGGAGAAAGTGAAGAGCCTTCCGTTGTCCCGGGTAAGCCCTTACAAAGCCCCTTATACATGGCCGTGAAGCGTGATCATGAGGATCAGTGGGAGCCGATGCCACCAAAAGAAAATGACAAACTTAGTACTGAGCAAACTGATCACATCAGAAATTGGATCGAAGGGGGAGCGCCGTGGCCAGGCCCAGAGAGTCTGTCTAAGTTATTGAAAGAAAAAGATCCATGGTCTGCCGATGGCAGTGTCAAAGTGAAGACTAGTGGAGGGCTGTCCGAGGACTGGACTAACCGCAAATATGAAGAATCAAAATTGTGGGCTTACCAACCGATAAGTAAGCCGAACCTCAGGACCAATGATCACCCAGTCGATGCTCTTATCCGGGCCCGTTCGCCTGAGGGTCTAAGTGTAGCATTTTCGGCTGAAGCGTTGACGCTGATCCGGCGCGTCACATTTGATCTTACTGGATTGCCACCCAAGCCGCGAGAAGTTCAGGCCTTCAAAATGGCTTGGGAAAAAGACAGGGACGGGGCGTGGGAGGATTTAATTGATCAGTTACTTGCCTCTCCGCATTACGGTGAACAGATGGCGAGGCACTGGTTAGACGTGGTACGTTACGCGGACTCTGCGGGATTCTCTAACGACTATCCACGTCCTCATGCATGGCGTTACCGTGACTATGTTGTGCGTTCATTTAATAATGATAAGCCTTATGATCAGTTCGTGCGCGAGCAGATTGCCGGCGATGAAATTAAACCTAAGGACCCGGACCATCTCATTGCGACTGGCTTTCTCAGAATGGGGCCTTGGGAGCACACAGCTATGAGTGTGAAAGCAGTGACTAGGCAGCAATATTTGGATGATGTGGTCAATTCTGTAGGTGTGACTTTTCTTGCCAATGAACTGCGTTGTGCCAAATGCCATGACCACAAATTTGACCCCATACCGACCCGGGACTATTACCGGATGCAGGCAATCTTCGCTCCGGTCACTTTCTCTGAACGTAAACTTCCGTGGCAGGATTTCGAAAATAGAATTGGTATAAAAAAGGACCATGAACGTTACCAGCGTTTAATAAAAGAAAAGGGGATCCGCAGTATTACATCATTGCCTGAGGCTGACCGGCCAGTGAGTCAGTTCGATAAGGAATCGGAGAGAGCGGGTCATTCGAAGGTCAATAATAAGCGAAGGCAACAGCTCAATTATCAGCTCAAGCGAGCTAATCCTTCTGTTTTCTCAGTCATTAATGGTGCCCCTGACAAGATTCATATATTGAAAGGAGGTTCCATTGAATCGCCCCAAGAAGAAGTGAGTCCTGGAATCTTAAGCTTATTTGAGGGTTCAGAGGAACTTGCTTCATTAACTAATAATAAGAATGGTCGGCGTAAAGAATTGGCAAAATGGATCACCAGCAAAAATAATCCACTCACTGCTCGAGTCATTGTGAACCGGATCTGGCAATGGCACTTTGGTCAGGGATTAGCTGGTAATCCTAATAATTTTGGCGGAACAGGTAAGTTTCCTACGCACCCTGAATTGCTCGACTGGCTAGCTGCGATATTCATTGAGGGTGACTGGTCAGTGAAGAAAATCCATCGGTATATACTGACATCGGCTACGTACCAGAGAAGTGCTTCTCACCCTGACCCTCAAGCTTTAGCAAGATTGGATCCTGAGAATATAAGTTACGCTTCCTTTAAGCCGCGCAAATTAACGGCAGAAGAACTCCGTGATTCTATGTTGGCAGTTTCTGGTGAGCTTAACCCGACACTTGGAGGCATTCCTTGCCACCCAGAGATCAATGAGGAGATTGCTATGCAACCACGCCATATCATGGGTTCTGTGGGTCCAGCCTATCAGGCCGACCCTTTACCTTCGCAGAGGAACCGTCGGACCCTTTACGCTGAGCGGATTCGGACACTAGCGGACCCGATGCTGGAAGTCTTTAATAAGCCCGGTCCCGATCTTTCATGTGAAAGGCGAGAAACTGCCACCATTGCCCCTCAGGCATTTACAATGCTCAATAGTCCAATTATTCGGTCCAGGGCACTTGCTTTTGCTGCTCGGTTACAAAAGGAAAGACCCGGAAATATTAACGAACAGGTGCGTCGAGCTTTTCAGTTAACTTATCACCGGATGCCTCATGATATAGAAATGAAAATGAGCTTAGAATATTTGGCGAATTCCAAGAAAGAGCATGAGGCGAATCAACAGGAAAGAGTCGAATTACCGAAGTACGTGGTCCGCCAGATGGTGGAGGAAATGACTGGTCAGGCATTCTGGTGGGTAGAGGATTTAGACATTTATGCGGGGCCAGATTATGTGTCTGACCTGAAGCCATGGGACGTGGGGTCAGATACCCGAGCCCTTGGAGATCTTTGCCTAGTGCTTTTCAACTCGAACGAATTTATATATATCTACTAAGAAATGTATCGGAGGGAATTTTTATATGGAGTCAATGGTGGTTTAGGCGCGTTGGCGTTCCATTCAATGTTGCGAGCAGAGGAGAAGAGTGGACCATTAGCGCCAAAGGTTGCGCACTTTCCTAAGGCCAAAGCCAAGCGTTGCATCTTTCTCTATATGGCTGGTGGTCCCAGTCACATTGACACTTTTGATCCAAAGCCAAAGCTCATGGAGTTGCATCTTAAGAAGTTTAAAAGGCAGAGTAAGTTCCTTTCCGCGATGGGTTCTGGTGAGCGTTATTACGTGCAGAGTCCGTTCAGTTTTGTGAGGGCCGGCAAGAGTGGTATTGAAATGTGCGAGCACTGGCAGCACCTGGCCGGAGTCGCTGATGAGCTTTGTGTCTATCGCGGCTGCATGGCTGAGTCGATCAATCATCCCACTGCCAACTATCATATGAATACTGGTAACAGGTTTGGTGGAGATCCCGCGATCGGCTCCTGGGTAAATTACGGGCTAGGGACAGAGAACCAGAACCTTCCTGGCTATGTGGTCCTGCCCGAGGTGGCCTACCCTCAAGGAGGAGCGGCTAACTGGTCGAATGGATTTTTACCACCGCATTTTCAGGGAACGACTCTCCGTTCTAAAGGTTCACCGATCCTTGACTTGCATCCTCCCAAAGGCGTCACCCGCGAGGCTCAACGCAGTAATCTTGACCTTCTGGCCGGGTTTAATTCGATGCATGCTAAGCGGCATCCTAGTCATGAGGAATTGGCCTCTCGTATGGAAAGTTATGAGTTGGCTTATCGTATGCAGATGGAGGTTCCTGGGATCCTTGACTTAGGGAAGGAGAATCAGTCCACTCGCGAATCTTACGGATTGAATGACCAACGGACCGAGGAGTTTGGGCGGAGGTTACTCTTAGCAAGGCGCTTACTTGAAAATGGTGTGCGGTTCGTGCAGGTTTATACGGCTGGTTGGGATTCGCACGATTATATTAACCGTTCTCACCGTGAGCGAATTCGTTCAGTTGATAAGCCCATTGCTTCACTAATTAAGGATCTCAAGGATAGGGGTCTGCTGGATGAAACCTTGATAGTCTGGTGCGGTGAATTTGGTCGAACACCTGATAACGGTAAGCGTGGAGGAGGGGAGCGCCTCGGACGCGATCATAATAAAAATGCTATGGCTGTCTGGATGGCCGGGGGCGGAGTCAATGCTGGTCACGTGGTTGGTGCCACGGATGAGATTGGAGAAAGTGCTACCGAAGTCGTTCACCCGGTCCGTGATCTGCATGTAACTATCCTTAAGCTACTGGGTCTGGATGACAATAAGCTTACTTATTTTCATGGTGGCCGCTTCAAGCAACTCAGTCAGACTGGGGGCGAGGTCATAAGTGAGTTAATTGGCTAGAATTTTAATGAGTGCACTGATTTATTTTGCTTCCAATAATAATTTAATCGGCATAAAAATAAATCTGAGCAATCTTCATTGCCTTAAAAATCCCTTCAGGTTTAAGATGCACAGGGCTCATTAATTGAACCCTACTTCTATATCACGGAATAAAATTTCATGACTCCTTTCCTACTGCTCGCACTCGGAATGGCCATTGTCCTGTCATTGGTCATTTGGCTCAAAATTCACCCTTTTCTTGCACTGATCTTTGCCGCGGTCGTGGTTTCTTTTTCTACTCCTCAGGCCTCACTTGATAATTATGCCGAGAATCATACCCGCTCTCAGATTGAGCGCGGCAAGATGACTGAACCAAAGGCTAATCAGTTCAAGGAGGACTTTAAAAAGTTATCACCAATGAAGAGGGTAGTGGAGCAGTTCGGAGGAGGTTGCGCTAAGGTTGGCCTGATCATTGCCTTCGCAGCTCTAATAGGAAAATGCATGCTCGAGTCGGGAGCCGCTTCGAGGGTCGTTCTTTTAGCTCTTTCACTCTTTGGAGAGAAGCGTGCCGGGCTAGCTTTCCTTTGTTCAGGATTCGTATTGGCAGTACCGGTCTTCTTTGACACGGTCTTTTATCTGCTCATACCGATCGCGGTTGCAATGGCTCACAGGACCGGCGGTAATTATTTATTTTATGTTCTCTGCATTGTGGCCGGAGGAACGATGGCCCATTCATTGGTTCCACCAACGCCAGGACCACTTTTAGTCGCTGAGGAGATAGGAGTTGATATCGGAGCTATGATGATTGGAGGTCTCGGTATCGGACTCTTTACGGTGATATTTGGTTACCTCTATGCCCGGAGAGCTTCACGTAAATTTAAACTGAGTCCTCCCGAAGTTGCTGACACCGTGCATTTTGATACTGATAAGCTGCCATCACCCATGATGTCCTTATTGCCTGTCCTCTTGCCTGTCATTCTGGTGACCGGAGGGACATTGCATGGAATTATTAAGCCTGACGGGTGGGAGATTTTCAAAGTCCTGGGTGAGAAGAATCTAGCCCTTGGAATTTCTGCGATGTTCGCTTTTCTTGTCTTGTATAAGAGCTGTTCAGGGAACAAGAAAAAGTTAAGGAGTTCCTCTTCGGATGCTTTTTCATCTGGTGCTGTCATTGTTATTATCACGGCCGCGGGTGCTGCTTTCGGCGGTGTCTTAAAGCAGACTGATATTGCCACATCGATTGGTTCCATTGAAGGGAGCCAGGCATTGGCCTTGCCGGTCTGTTTTTTGATCACAGCTCTAGTTCGAACGGCTCAGGGATCAGCTACCGTTGCAATGATAACAGCGGCACCAGTCGCTGCAGCATTTGCTACTCAGGACCTTGGGTTTCATCCGGTGTACCTTGCTCTTGCCGTAGGTTGTGGATCCAAGCCAATCCCATGGATGAATGATTCCGGTTTTTGGGTAGTGACTAAGATGTCAGGAATGCAGGAGTCTCAGACCCTGAGGACCGTGACACCCATGATGTCATTGATGGGTCTTTTTGGTCTAATTGTCACTCTTATCGCCTCATTTATTTTACCATTTAAATAAAATTACGTCACTAGCGTTGACCTTCTAGTCGATGAAAGGCAATCATGTTCTTTAATGTCTGAACGAGACCCCGCTACTTTAAGATCTTACCGTTGGTATGGCCCTGACTCTCTCAGGGCTTTTGGCCACCGGTCAAGGGCTCGTCAGTCTGGTCTCGGTGAGAAGGATTTTTTTGGTAAGCCCGTGATCGGGATACTGAACACATGGACCGATCTTAATTCATGCCATATGCATTTTAAGTCGACCGTGGAATCTATTAAACGAGGTGTTCTCCAGTCCGGGGGACTTCCTATGGAGATTCCAGTCATGTCTAGTGGTGAGAGTTTAACGAAGCCAACCTCTATGCTTTATAGGAACTTTCTGGCAATGGAGGCTGAGGAGATGATTCGTGCGAATCCGATCGACTCTGCAGTTCTCTTAGGAGGATGCGATAAGTCAACTCCAGCTTTAATTATGGGTGCTATCTCAGCAGGTGTTCCTTCTGTGTATGTTCCTTCGGGTCCAATGATTAAGGGTAACTGGCATGGTCAGGTCCTTGGCTCAGGCTCAGATGTTTGGGAGTACTGGGATGAGAGGAGAGCAGGAAACTTAAGTGAAGAGGAATGGAAGGAAATCGAGGGAGGTATTGCTCGTTCATCGGGTCACTGTATGACCATGGGAACTGCATCAACGATGACCGCTCTGGCCGAGGTCATGGGGTTCACGGTTCCGGGAGCTTCTTCGGTTCCGGCCATGGACTCAAATCATCTCCGGTTAGCTACCGAGGCTGGTCGATTAGCGGTCAATAATGCCTGGGACGGGCCAGATCCGGGAGCTTTGGCAACGAGAGAATCTTTTGAAAATGCTATTGCTGTCGATATGGCGCTCGGAGGCTCGACGAACGCTATCGTGCATTTGCTAGCCATGGCAGGTAGGGCAGGCGTTGATTTGGATCTGGATGATTTTGATACAATATCCAAAAAGACACCACTTATTGCTGATCTTCGTCCTTCTGGCCGGTTTCTGATGGAGGACTTTTATTTTGCGGGTGGACTCTCTGCTGTTCTGAAGAGGATGGAGGCGATCCTTCACATGGATGTTCCGACCGTGAATGGGAAGACGATCCGTGAGAACGTCAAGGGAGCTAAAGTCTTCAATGATGAGGTTATAAGGACACTCAAGGATCCGGTCTCTGCGGACGGCGGCACTGCAGTTTTAAGAGGTAATTTGGCTCCTAACGGTGCCGTTATTAAACATTCAGCTGCGACACCTTCACTGCTACAGCACACTGGTCCTGCTATCGTTTTTGACAGTTATAAGGACCTTTCTGAGAGAATAGATGACCCAGAACTTCCGGTCACTGAAGATTCTGTCTTGGTCTTAAGGAACGCGGGTCCGGTAGGAGCTCCCGGGATGCCTGAATGGGGTATGTTGCCCATTCCCAAGAAACTACTTGAGAAGGGGGTCCGTGATATGGTCAGAGTGTCTGATGCCAGAATGTCAGGGACGAGTTACGGGACCTGTGTTTTGCATGTTGCACCTGAATCATCTGCCGGTGGCCCATTAGGAGCTGTGAGGGATGGGGATCTGATCACTTTGGACCTAGCAAATAGAAGAATTGATTTGAATGTTCCTGAGCAGGAGATTGAAATTCGGATCAAAGAACATGATCGAGAGGATACTCGTTATCATAGAGGCTATACTAGGCTTTTCATCGATCATGTGACGCAGGCAAATAAGGGATGTGACTTTGATTTTCTTGAGGGTACTGAAGGTACACCTGAGCCTGAAATTTATTAAGTTTTATCTGTCAGTATTATTTTTGAATCAATGAGTGAGTGCCCAATACCTTTCAAGGAATTCTAAATATTAATTTTCATCTGACTTAAGGGTAGCTAGTCAGATCGCAGATTGTATGCATGAAAATGTTATAAAAGATTTAAAACATTAAAATCATTCAATAAAAAAATCAGTGCCATTGTTCGTTCCTGTGATTGATGTTAGAGTGATGAATGAAGATTCGATACCTTTCATGTTTTTATTTTTTAGTCTCTTTATCTTTGGCACAGTCAGGAACGGGAAACGAGGAAAGGATCAAAGAACTCGATGATTATTGGGCCCAAGTATCAAAGTCAGTACGCGAAGGTGATTTTGAATCATATAAGAAGACCTGTCATCAGGAAGGCGTACTGGTCTCGGGATCGAATGGATCCAGTTATCCTCTGTCAGATGCGCTGATTCGTTGGGAGAAGGATTTCACTGCCACAAAAAAAGGAAGGATAAAAGCAAGCGTTCAGTTCAGATTTTCAAAGAGGATTGGTGATAGAAGTACGGCACATGAGACAGGAATTTTTTTATATTCGAGTACTGTTCCCGGAGAAGATCCAAAGAATTCCTATGTTCACTTTGAGGCTTTACTAGTGAAAAGGAAAGGGCGTTGGAAAATTATGATGGAGTATCAAAAGTCCAAGGCCAGTCAGGCAGAGTGGGATGGATTGGCAACGAAGTGACCAGTGGAATTAATGTCCCTTGGAGATTGATTTTTGCAAAAAAAGAAGTCACTAGTGAGGCATGTCTTGACTTCAATATGAACCCAATAATAATAGATAAATATAAACACCATTATTCAGATAATTAAGACCATGAATGTATCAATTCTTTATTGAGGGATGTGAAACTACAAGCCCCAGGCCGTCAGTTTGATGGACGAAATCAAGGAGGGGTTTGCAGAAGCTAATGTGGAGATTATTGAAGGTAGTGGTGGAGTCTTTGAGGTTACCGTTGACGATTCAATTATTTACTCAAAGAAGGAGACGGGACGGTTTCCTGAGAAGGGAGAAGTGATAAGTTTAATGAAATAAAGAGCCGCCCCCTTTCCTTTCTTAAATAAACCCCACTTAGAAGGAAGGGGACGGCAAGTCTCAGCAAGTTCCACATACACAAGATGAGATACTATTATAACTCCACGAGATTGGCGGATCTTAGGAAAAAAGATAAAAAAATTTATTTTTTGCATAACATTAACATAATAAATGCGGTTTTTTAGGTGTATTTGTTATTTCTTTCTGGTTTCATGGATGTTGTAAGAAATAGAAAAGTTATCGAATTTCTTTATCCCTATGAGAGATTCTAAAGAAGATCCAATCGAGTACCCAATCACTTCAGAAATTGATTTACATACTTTCCGTCCTAACGAGGTCAGTTCACTTCTTAGAGAATATATAAGGGAATGCAGAGAGCGAGGAATTCTTGAAATTCGAATCGTGCATGGAAAGGGGACAGGAACTTTACGTGAAGGCGTTCACCGGTTATTGGATGAGATGCCTAAGGAGGTTAACAGTTATCGATTAGGGGATGAAACGAGTGGGGGCTGGGGAGCGACACTAGTAATGCTCAGCGGATCATCATCTGATTAGGAGATAAGGCTTGTTACTTAATCATCTATTGAATATTTTTATGTTAAAGAGGTCATGAGAAATTTAATTCTTATCAGTTCGAGTGTTCTTTGTTTTTTTTCCAATTATAATGTTTATGCCGGTCTTTTTGAGGCGAATCCTTCGGGTGGAAATTATCAATTCGAGCTCGAAGCAAACGAAGATAGTTCGTGGACCGTTCAGAGTCTGGTTCCCTGGATTACGATCAATGGATCAAATACTGGTACTGGCCCCAAAAATGTTTCATATACTGTCAAAAGTAACAATTCTTCCAAGATAAGGAACGGGCAAATACAGGTTTCTTATTCAGTTAAACAAGCTCCTTCCTGGGTCATTAGTACGGTCGACAGTGAAGGAATGGTTGGGACAGAGAACTCTATTAAATTTGGACCTAATGGTCAGCTTGCCATTTCTTATTATGATGCCACTAACAAGGACTTAAAATATGCATCCTATGATGGGAATAGATGGAACATCACAACTGTTGATGGCTCCGGTTCTGTCGGCAATCATAGTTCTCTTGGATTTGCCTCGAATGGAACGCCTGACATTTCATATCAGGACATCAGTACTGGGGATCTCAAATTTGCGTATTATGATCAGGGGGTCTGGAACTTAGAAACGATTGATGCTGAGAGTAATGTTGGAGGGTACGGGACATCTCTTAATTATACTCCTCAGGGCTTACCCGCAATTTCCTATTATGATAAAACAGAAACTGGGCTCATGGTTAAGGAATTAACGAGAACAGTTGATGGTGATTACTTTTGGTCCAGTATCAGCGTTGACCGTGGTCAAAGGTCTTGCAGTAATTCCATTCCTCCAAGTTGCAGATATTTGAGTAATAGGGGAGAATACTCTTCGCTCGGTTATCGGGATGACGGTTCGATAACCGCCTCTTATGTGGATAGCACTCATAATGAGTTAAGGTTCGTTGAACCTAATCCAACTCCTCGGCCCGGAGGACTTGCTGGTTTCTTTTATTTGAAATATCTCTCATCGTCACCTGACCCTGAAGTCAAAGTTTCAGCATTCACCTCAATGGATTATGATTCTAATGGAAACCCGGGAATTGCTTATGCTCTAGACAATGGGGGCTTGAAATATGCGTATTTTGATGGACAGAGGAGCAATGCAGGATCGCCTATGTGGAATTCAATGTCTGTTGATTCGGGAAAAGCAGGTGGATATGTGTCATTGAGCTTTGATAATCAGGGATTTCCGGGAATTTCATATTATGATGAGACCAATTCCAGCTTAAAATATTCCTACTATGATGGTGCTAGTTGGAACACTCAGACCGTTGATAATCAGGGCCGAGTCGGGGAATACACTTCGATAGATCATGGACCTGACGGACTCCCTGCAATTTCTTATTACGATAGATCCAATGGCGATTTGAAGTGTGCAAAATTCATTGGTTCTAACCTTAAATTATTTCATACTGTCATACAGGATCCTACGAATCCACCGGTCATAGAAATATCATTTCAGGATCTCAATCAGCGCTGTTCAGGTAACCCTATAAGACCGCGTGCCCAATCTTCTGATGGACAGTCTGTAACCTTAAAATATTACAGGCAGGAAGGAGATGATTTTGTTCTTTTGGTTGCCCCCCCCGTTGAGGTCGGATCCTATCGGGTCGTTGCGACTACCGCTGACGGCAAAAACACTGCAATGGAGACTCTGACTATCGAGCCCCCTTATTTTAGAGAGGATCCGGATCGTGTTAATATGGATGATTGCCGTCAAATCGCTTGCACGCGATGGGAATGTTCGAATCAGGAGTCCATTAACTACTTTGTTGTTGCCATAGATAAAGACAAAGAATGGAGAGTCCAGAGCACGGTCCCTTGGATGATTCCTCAAGGACCAACGAGCGGTAATGGTCCTGGGACTGTGGCCGTTAAGGTAATGGCCAATTCTACGACCAATGTGCGAAGGGGTGACATTCGTCTATCCTATCCTGACGGGGAAATTATTTGGGTCTGGGAAAATCACAGCTTTGTTCAGGATTCTGTCGATCTAACTCTAGATAGTGATGGTGATGGGCTTAAGGATTTTGTTGAAACGAACACAGGGATCTTTGTCTCTGGTCAGGACACCGGAACGGATCCAAATGTGAGCGATACTGACGGTGACGGTTACCTCGATTATGATGAGGTTGTAACATTAGCGGACCCTACTGATGCGAAAAGTGTTCCTGAATCGATGAGTTCTTTTGGGAATGATGGAGGTGTTGGTGAATTGGCGATTGAGGGCACTGCCGATGTTTCGTGGACCCTTGAGAGTATGGTTCCTTGGGTCACTATTACGGGTCCATTGACCGGAACCGGCCCCGAGAGAATTTCCTTCAAGGTATCGTCAGGACCTCAGGACATTCGTGTCGGTGCAATAAGAGTCGATTTAGTTGATGTGGCTGGTCAAGCCGTGGAATCCTGGGGGACAACAACTGTAGATAATGATGGAAACGTTGGCTGGTGGGACACATCGATTAGTCATAGTTCGGACGGTAATCCTGCAATTTCTTATTACGATAATAGCAGTGATGATCTTAAGTACGCCACTTTTGATGGGCAAAAATGGATAACTGAAACGATTGATGAGGAAGGAAATGTTGGCAGATTTAATGCGATCAGTCATGGCCCTGATGGGCTCCCTTCGATTGCTTATTATGATTGGAGTAACAGGGATCTCAAATTTGCCTCTTTCAATGGGCAGAGGTGGGATATTGAAATTGTTGAAAGTGATCAAATGATAGGTACGGAAGTATCATTGAGCTTCAGTCCTGAGGGTAATCCTGCCATTTCCTATCATAACGTGAGTTCAAGAGATTTGAAATTTGCTTCCTTCGATGGTCAGAAGTGGAGCACTGAGACGATCATTAGTGAAGGGGATGTCGGACGGTATGGTACATCCCTGAGACATGGGCCTGAAGGTAACCCCGCTATATCATTCTTTGATAATTCTAACGATGATCTTAAATTTGCGTCATATGATGGTCAGCGATGGAATATTGTGTTGGTTGATAGTGGAGGAAACGTGGGCCAAGACAGTTCACTGAGTTATGGTCCAGATGGGAACCCAGCGATTTCGTATTATGACTCCACTAACAGAGATTTAAAATTTGCTTTTTATGATGGTTCAAAGTGGAACTATGAAACAGTTGATCCTGTTGGCAATGTCGGAGAATATACCTCGATTGCACATGGTCCTGATGGAAATCCTGTAATTTCGTATTATGACAACAGTAATGATGATCTTAAATTTGCGTCATATGATGGTCAGCGATGGAATATTGAAACAGTTGATCAGAATGGCTTTGTTGGAGAATACACCTCGTTGAGTTATGGTCCTAAGGGAGATCTGGTCATCGCTTATTATGATAATACAAATAATGCACTAAAGGCAGCCCGATATCAGTCTTCTTTTGCTGAGACTTCTATGTATTTTCATACGATTGTTCAGAGACCAACCGCGAATACCAATATGGAAACTGAGGTGGGTATTAAATTACTTTCAGAATCAGAACTGGAGATGAATTTTTCATCAGGTTCAGGAATGCTGTATTCGGTACAAAGCTCTGAAGATTTAAAGATATGGGAAACAATTGAATCGGGAATTCGTGGTTCTGGATCTATCATTACGAGAGCTTATGCCCGTAGACAAGGATCCAGATTTTTCCGCGTGCTGTTAAATAAATAGTAAGGATAATTATTTTTTAAGTTCCTTGATAGCTGATTCAGTAACTTTGAATAATTGAGAGTTCGGATCTGCAGAGCCAAGAATTTTTTCTAACGGTTCTTGGAATTGTTTCATATTTTCATCAGCGATGATTCTGATTGCTGCTACCTGGACTTTTTTTGAAGGTCCATTAATGGCCTTTAAAATTTGTTCTTGGTCTTTTCTTTCGTCCCACTTTGCTGCCGTCAGGAGTGCTATTCTCGAATTCTCTGACAATGCTTCCCATAAAAATTTAGTTTTATTTCCCGGTCTTTTTGAGTGCCAAAAGAAAGAAGCAAGTTCAAATCGATTAGAGTTTATCTGCTTTAATGATTTGGCTTCCTGTTTTCCGGGTGATATTTCATCGACCATTGCTTTATGTTTTTCTGGTTTCTTGCCTTTTCCATTTAAAGGAATCAGTTTCCAGACCTTACCCTGTCCGTGTAGTTGGTAACTCGCATTGACCCAGTCAGTGAAGAAGACTGATCCGTCCTCGGCATGGGCGAAGTCAACTGGTCTGAAACTGGCATCTCCTTTCACTATAGTTTTCATAGTCGCGGAGTAATTTGACCCTTTCTTAGTCAGTTTGTATTCTTCGATTTGTCCTAGTGCCCAGCTCGATACCCATAAGTGCTCACCGTAGGGGATCACTGAACAGGCCGCTTCACCTGTTCCACAAATCATCGGAAGAGTTCCTGGAAGTTCACCGTCCCATGCCTGTAACGGGTTTGTTCCTGGCCTTCCGTACCTGAACTGATATCCGTAATCACCTCCAGGCACAATCTTAAGGAGTCGGTTCGGTGGCTTCTGATCAGGGTCATTATCAACGGCAAACATTTCTCCTTCCTTGGTCAAACAAATTCCAAAGGGATTCCAGAAACCGGTTGCTATTTTTGATAGAGATCCATCCGAGAGGCTATAGCTGTAAATGTTTCCGCCTTCCCCACCTCCTTTTAAAATTGTCACTTCTTTTTGCCCCGAGTAACTGATGATCTCATAGTCCTTTCCGAGGTTCTCACCGAGTCCAAAATAGAGTCTAGAATGATCAGAGGTTAAAACTAATCCACAAAGACCATTGTGGGGATATTTTCCCGGTGTTTTGAGCGTTATCAGGTTCTCTTTTGAATCCGCGATCCCGTCATTATCATTATCATCTAATCGAAATATTTCAGCGCGTGTGGCAACGTACGTGGAGCCTTTTCCATTTGATTTGATGGACATTGTATGGGTTTCTCCTTCGTGATAAATGTCAACCTTATCCGCTTTACCATCATTATCTTTGTCCGAAAATGCCAGGATCCGATCATTTTTAGGCCCCTCA
>PAPL01000093.1 GCA_002708885.1 Verrucomicrobiales bacterium
CATGGTCATGGTCATGGTCATGGTCATGGTCATGGTCATGGTCATGGTCATGGTCATGGTCATGAGCACAAGAAACCTTCTTAGAAGATGTCAGTAACAGAAACGCACTAAGAACAGTCAAAAACAAACCTGCCAGTAAAGCCTGTATTTGGAAGCTTCCTGCACTAGTTAAATATTTTTCAATTCGGCCAACGATATAAAACCAAATAAAAATCAATCCAAAAGCAAACAGAACTATAGACTGGAATATAATGATTAGACGTTGAGACATGCGCTTATAATTATCTAAGTTCCTGGAACGGGAAGATTGCCCCATTGATAAAATAAAATTGCTATAACAATGAAAAGCCCAATTGCCAAACTAAGAACAAATCTCGGTTTAAAAACGGAACTGTACATAAAAACCAATTTAACATCCATCATTGGACCATAAGTTAAGAATGCAAGCTTAGCTGCTGATGAAAAACTAAGCATCTGCGCTGCTATGAATGCATCTGAAGTACTACATAATGACAAAACAAATGAAAGGAACATCATGGCTGGAATCCCAATTGCATCTGAAGAGCCAAACTGATCTACTAAACCCTGATCAATCTGTGTTCTATAAAGGGCCGTTATCATAACACCGATAACAAAGTACATGCCGACATCTAAAAAATCGCGGGCAGCGGTTCTTAATGCGATCAACAACCTGTCCGGCACTTCTTTCTCTTCCTTTAGAACAACCTCAGTAGATCGAATGTTTTTTGTGTCTGTTTCTATTTTCTTTAATAGCCCATTCCGAAGGATGCTCTTTATTGAAAACTGATGAACCACAATTCCAACAAGAACTGTCACCAAATAAGCAACACCTATACGTGATAATGTCATGAATAACGGATCATTACCCGCAAACGCAGAATAGGTACTTAATGCCACTATCGGGTTAACAATTGGAGCCGAGAGCATATATGTAATGGCACAAGAAACAGGAAGCCCTTTCTGAACTAGACGTCTAATTACAGGCACTATTGCACATTCACAAACTGGGAATATTGCCCCCAAGAGGCCAGCAAGCGCTATGGCTGCATATCTATTCTTAGGCAAGAACCGATCCATCATATTGGATGGAAGATAAGCATCAATGAACCCCGAAATAATTGTGCCCAAAAGAATGTATGGAGCACCTTCAAAAAGAATTCCAAGGAAAGCAAAATAGAAATCGCCAATTTGACTAGGTTCTGTAAAAGGCATTATTTTTTAAAAGAGAAAGTGTGCTATCATTCCTAAATAGTGCAAGAGAGGTTCTTACAAAAGAAAAGAAATAAAAAAAAGCTACCCAGAAAGCCTTTCATTTTTTTATTGCCTTATATAACCCACCAAAACCCAATGAACTGAGTCATTGGGTTTTAAATTCCAATATCAATTATTTGTTACAAAAACTTGGGAATAAAACAAAAAGACCACCATCCCTTAACTTGTGCAATAAAATCAGGCTCCGACCAGCAACCTGGCTGGATTTTCCACGCAATCCTTAACTCGTTTCAAAAAAGTAACTGCTTCTTTACCATCAACTATGCGGTGATCATAGCTGAGTGCGAGATACATCATTGGTCTAATAACCACCTTCCCCTCAACTGCCACAGGCCGCTCAATAATATTATGCATCCCAAGAATGGCTGATTGGGGTGGATTTATAATCGGAGTAGAAAGCATCGAACCATATATCCCACCATTAGAAATCGTAAATACGCCACCCTGCAAATCAGCAATCTGTAACTTTCCTTGATTCGCTCGATATGCGTATTCTGCAATATCCTTCTCAATTTGAGCAAAACTCTTTTGGTCACAATCTCGAATAACCGGTACTACCAACCCCTTTTCACTCCCAACAGCTACTCCTATATCAAAAAAATGGTTCTGAATAAGATCATTACCATCAATACGCTCATTAATCTGATCCACCTCCTTGAGAGCATCGACAACAGCTTTAATGAAAATTGACATAAAACCGATTTTCACTCCGTACTTTGCAACGAAATCTTCCTGCAACTCTTTACGCAATTGCATAACAGAAGACATGTCACACTCATTGAAGGTAGTCAGAAGTGCCGCATTTTGTTGCGCAGATACAAGATGATCGGCAATCTTTCGCCTGATAGGGGAAAGCGGCTCTCTGGTTATGCGCCCTCCTTCTTCTGTAATAGGTCCAGAAGAATTATGATGTGATATTGGCTTAACATTTAAGTCAGGCAAAACCTCTTTTCTTTGAGTGTCCTGAGAAACAATTGTTTGTTTGTTTGGGGGATCAACTTGTTTTGAAGAACGCAACTTACCTCCGCTATCAATATAAGCTTGTACATCTTTTTTTAATATGGCCCCTTTCTTTCCACTACCAGTAATCAGCGATAAATCCACACCATTTTCCTTTGCAAGTCTATTAACTACGGGAGAAACGGGAGCCTTGCGATCCAATCTAAGGTCTCTTTTAATATTTTTAGGAGGCTCTGGATCCGAAGCGATGTTTCCAGCCTCAACAGGTATATCCTGTCTGTGATTATCCCGTGATTCTTGTCTCTTGGTAAAAGAAATAGGATCCGTTTCTTCTTGATTCCCATCATCTTCATTTGATGAGTCCCGAGCAAGCGTGGGCTGCACCTCTGTCGATGAAGCAGACTGAGATAAATCTCCAGTAGTAATTCGACCAACTACAGATCCGATGGAAACCTCTTCTCCTTCAGACGCTAATATTTGTAATGTTCCTGAAGAATCAGCAGTGATCTCAGTTGAAATCTTATCTGTGTCCAAAGTAAGCAACAAGTCACCGACATTAACAGTATCACCATTGTTTTTATGCCACTGAGCGATCAATCCGCTCGATACAGACTCTCCCACAGATGGAATCCTAATATCATCACTCATTAATTATAAAAATAGATACACCAAGTTGTCTTAAAATTCTTTTTGATAATTAAACCATTTTAAATCAAATACCACTCTTTTGAATCATTTTAGCATTTATTTAGACAAGTCCATTCTGGCATGAATTTACAAATAATCTGAATAATTAACCATCATCAATAATTTAAACACTGAAAGCCTGCTCAATTAGTCTGCGTTGCTCCTCCTTATGAATTGCCTTGGACCCAGTAGCTGTACTTGCACTTCTTTCCCTGCCAGCATACCGGACATTGCCTCTTCCTGCTTCATTCAGTCGTGGACTAATGTAACTCCAAGCCCCCATATTGAGAGGTTCTTCCTGACACCAAACCCATTTTTTATATGCTCTTGGATAGCGTTCTATAATTTTTCTAAGCATCTTCCAATGGAATGGATATAGCTGTTCTATGCGAATTATAGCAGTGTTTCTGATTTCATTTTCGTTTCTATATTTTAATAAATCGTAATAAACTTTGCCCGAACAATAAACAATGCGGGTCACTCGCTCGGGACGGTCGATCAATTGGTCGTCATCAAGCATTTCGTGAAAGTGCGATCCATCAGAAAAATCACTTTCCTTAGAAATGCATTCCGGATGCCTTAACAGACTCTTTGGAGACATCAAAATCAAAGGCTTGCGTAACTTTCTTATGATCTGCCTTCTTAAAACATGAAAATATTGTGCCGGAGTAGTGAGGTTGCAAACTTGCAAATTACCTCCTGCACATAACTGCAAAAATCTTTCTAGCCTAGCACTTGAATGCTCAGGGCCCTGACCTTCATAGCCGTGAGGAAGAAGCATCACCAAATTTGAAGGCTTCCCCCATTTTGACTCAGCCGAGCTAATGAACTGATCTATTATGACCTGTGCGCCATTAACAAAATCACCAAATTGAGCCTCCCAGCAAATCAACATTTGAGGAACCATTAAATTATAGCCATAATCAAAACCCAAAACACCAGCTTCTGATAATAAACTATTATATGCACAAAAACTGGCCTGGTTCGGGCTAAGATTCTTCAACGGCACATATCTGTTTCTGTTTTTAGAATCATACAATACACAATGTCGATGACTGAATGTACCGCGACGGACATCCTGACCCGAAAGTCTTACAGGATAACCTGAATCCAATAATGAAGCGAATGCCAAAGCTTCTGCATGAGCCCAATCATAAGGACTTCCTTCTTCAGTTGCCCTTGCCCGCTTAGCTAAAAACAGTTTTTTTATTTTAGCATTAATAGAAAAATCATCAGGAATTTCAGTTAACTTTCTACCTAATCGACGTATTACATTAGTGGGTATACCAGTAGGTATTATTTCATAAGAATATGCATCTTCTTGGACTTCCGTGGCTGCTCCTCTAAAAGATATCTGCGCATCATTTTCTTTTCCGTCAACCAATTGAAACTCAGAATTTAATCGAGCCTTATATGCATCACTGATTTCAGATATTTCATTATCTGAGATTTGCCCTTCGCTCAACAAATAATCCTTGTAGAGTTCAGTAGTGGATTTTTTACTTCGAATAGTGCGGTAGATTTTTGGCTGGGTAAAAGCTGGCTCATCCGCCTCATTATGGCCATGACGCCGATAACAAACAATATCGATCACTACATCTCGTCCAAACTTCTGACGATATTCGAGAGCAAGCTCTGTCACATATGCAACTTCTAGTGGACTATCTCCATTAACATGAAAAATAGGAGCCTCAATCATCTTTGCAACGTCCGTACAATAAACTGATGAACGAGCATCAGAAGGCATTGTAGTAAACCCAATCTGATTATTAATGACTATATGAATTGTTCCACCTGTCCTATATCCTGGTAATTGCGAAAAATTCAGCACTTCAGCAACTGAACCCTGTCCAGCAAAAGCGGCATCACCATGTAAAAGTATAGGCAAAACACGACCCCGCTTCTCGGTATCATCAATTAATCTCTGTCGAGCCCGAGCCATACCCTCCACTACCGAATTTACAGCCTCCAAATGACTCGGGTTTGGAGCCAGAAAGATATTAACTGACTTCCCATCAATCTCACGGCAAGTCTCATAGCCAAGATGATATTTCACATCGCCATCTCCACATACTAAATCAGGAACATAATTTTCTGAGAATTCATTAAATAAAACAGATAATGGCTTTTGAAGAAAATTCGCCAATACATTCAAACGGCCACGATGAGCCATTCCCATCACAATTTCTTCTACTCCAAAATCAACTCCCTTATAGAGCAGGGTATTTAAAGACACCAAGGTAGACTCGCCTCCTTCAAGACCAAACCTTTTCTGTGCGACAAATTTTTGATGAAGGTAATTCTCGAATTCCTCAGCTTCGACAAGCCAATTCAAAATCGTTTTTCCGTCTGGACATTTAAGAGATGTTGTCAGCGGCCTATTTTCAATGCGATCTCTTAACCAATGTCTGATCTCAGAATTATGGATTCCCATATATTCAAAACCTATCTTTCCACAATAAATTTCCTGCAATCTTCCAATCATTGCAGAAAGAGACATGGGCTCGCCACCTGCAAAAAATTGACTCGCCACTTGTTCCTCTAAATCTGCCTCATTAAATCCAAATTGATTATAATTAAGTCTAGAATTATCAGGAGGAGAAAGACTCAATGGATCGACCCATGCTTCAGTATGCCCAAGAGCCCTATAATTGTATAACAAACTAACGACTCTGGCCCGAAAAACAGGATCAGTCAGAGTAACTCTCAATGAATCGTTTTGCGGATGACTGACTACTTTTCCACTTTCAGCAGAAGAATCTAAAGATTTTACATCTCTCTCGATTTGCGCCATGCCAAGAGAAAACCCCTCAAAAAATGCAGCCCAATCAGAATCTACTGACCTTGGGTTATCACGCCAAAGAGCAAATTTCTCATCCAATAAATTTGCGTTAAATCGCGAGGCAATACTGCTGTTCATTATATTTGTTTAGTAATAAAAATGCAGGAATCCAGCTGGTAAAGAAATTTCATCATAGAAAGTCAAACTCTAATAAAAAATTTAAGGCAATAATGACGTTTTCGGTTAAACTAATAAGCCTTCCGAACCCCTCTTAATATGCAGTAAATTAGGAAATAGATTTCCAATGATAAAAGTCTCAAAACTTTCCAAGCAATATGTCGAAAGGACTGCAGTAAACAATATTTCCTTTGAAGTGGAATCCGGTGAAATAGTTGGTTTTCTTGGACCTAATGGAGCAGGAAAAACCACAACTATAAGAATGTTAACTGGTTACATACCACCAACGTCCGGCACAGCGAGCATCGGAGGTCATGATGTTTTTTCAGAATCCATAAAAGCCAGACAAAAGATCGGATACATGCCCGAAAATGTCCCTTTATATGATGACATGCGCGTTAGGGAATATCTTCGATTTAGGGCAGAATTAAAAGGACTTCGGGGCCAAGAAGCAAGGCAAGGAGTTAATGAGGCAGTCGAACTTTGCGGTTTAAAACAAATAAGAAGGCAAATGATTAGCTCCCTCTCAAAAGGTTACAGACAGCGAGTGGGTCTAGCTGATGCATTAGTAAACAATCCAGAACTTCTTATTCTGGACGAACCAACAAATGGACTTGATCCGAATCAAATTCGACGATTCCGGGAGTTGATAAAGCAATTGGGCATAAGACACACAATTTTAATTTCTACTCATATTCTGAGTGAAGTCGAGATGACATGCAATCGCGTCATTATTCTCAATGAAGGAAAAATCATTGCTAATGGAAACCCTAATGATCTCTCTAGCGAACTACGTTCTGCTCATACAATATCAATCGAATTAAAAACATCTGAAGAAATTGCAAAAGATTTAATCTCTGCCATTCCCGGAATAAAAAAGGTAAATAAGGAACACCAATCAGGAGATTGGACACACTTCAATATACGCACTGAACCAGATACTGATGTCCGTGAATCTATAGTGCATCTTGCTAATACTCAAAAATGGCCACTCCGTGAAATACGAACACAACATGCAACTCTAGAGGATGCATTTGTTGAAATAACTCAATCAAATACATCCAACTCGTAGGCAAATAAACATGAATACTCCGCTGATTGTAATAACGGTCATTCTCTTTGCTATTATCATTCTCTCAATAAAAAAGTTCTTATCTGGAGGAACTGGAATCGTTATATTAAAGAAAGAGTTAAAATCAATATTCTATTCACCCATAGCTTGGGTAGTAATGGCTTTGGTCATGTTGCTGAATGGATTCTCATTTACTGCCGCTTTGGAAATTCTGCGTAAAGCCGATGTAGATGAAACCTTAATTGGATATACATTTAGCTCCACATCATTTTGGCTGACCTATTTTTTTATTTTCCCGGTCATCACTATGAGGCTTTTTTCTGAAGAAAAAAAATTAGGCACCATAGAAACACTCCTAACAGCACCAGTACAAACAATACATGTACTCCTAGCAAAATACCTAGCGGCTTTAATCTTTTATTTTATTATATGGCTCCCTAGCGCAGTTAATTTTTTCCTTTTCCGTATTAGTTCTACAGAAAATGTGAACGCTATAGGCTCATTTCTAGGCGCTTATGCAATCATTTTACTTGTTGGAATCTTTAATATTTCCATTGGATGTCTGGCATCAGCCCTAACCAAAAACCAAATAGTAGCAGCAATGGCCTGCTTCACTTTTTGCATGCTGCATTTTTTAATAGGCTTTGTCTTACAAGACCTTCCTGTACCAGAGTCATGGCAAGGTTCTTTGTTTTATTTTTCGACAGTCAAACACGTTCAAATCTTTATAAGTGGATTAATTGATAGTCGCCAATTTATTTATTATCTCAGTTTCACTATTATTATTCTATCGTTCACATACAATGTGCTTGAGTACAGAAAGTGGAAGACCTAACAATGTCAGAAATTACTGATAAAAAACAATTTCAAACTTCTTCAGACGATCCCGTAAAACCTGACACGGAATCTAGTCGGGGTAGAATTGAGAGGAGGAAAATTGCATTAAATGTTTTAATGCAGATGTTCTTTGCAATTCTAATATTTGTCCTAATCAATTATATTTCATATGGCAACTACCAGCGATGGGACCTTAGCTCTACAAAAAAATACAGTGTATCGGAAGACACCGAAGCTTACCTACAAGATCAACTCGATGACAAGGTAACTCTAACTATGGCTTTTTTAAAAAGCTCAAAGATCCGAAACCAACTAAAGGTCCTTCTTGAAGAATATGAAAATATATCCAAAGGGAAGATTATATTTGAAGAATTCGATCCAATAATAAATAAAAATAAATCATTAGAAATATCAGATCGCTACCAAACTACTATTGATCAGAGTTACCTATTTATCGAAGTAGGAGGCCGCATTAAAAAACTCACTGAGAACGATTTACTGGACGATAAAGGACGCACTTTCACTGGGGAGGACGCAATAACTTCAGCAATGTTGGCAGCGACAGAAAGCAAACCTAAAACAGTTTATCTCATTGCAGGCAAAGGTAAGCTTAAAGAAGTAAACGGAAGGTCTGCTGACAAAGAAATACTTGGCCTCAGTACTAGACATTTCTTTGAGCTAAAAGAGCTAACTCTCGGGAACATAACTAAAATACCTGAAGATGCTGACTCTCTTATCCTTATTAATCCTGAAACAGACTTTACACTTTCAGAAGTTACTGTTCTCACAAAATATTGGGAGCAACAGCGAGGGTCTATGGTCCTACTATTAAATCCGGCAACCAAAATGCCTAATTTTTATCCTTTTCTTCGCTCTCTCGGCATTAGGGTTGATAACAAATATCGCGTTTTATTTTCTGAAACAACCGGTATTGGAGGAACCCAAAAAGTTTATTCTGTACAAAGTAAATTACTGGGCGGAAATCCTGTCACATCATCAGATGAAGGCGCTATAACTACTTTTGCTGGACAAACCTGCCCAATCAGTGTTGCTGAAAATAATGAAAATTTAGCCTCAAAAGGAATAACAGCAGTTCCACTCCTAGCTGCAGACCCCAAATTTTGGGGTGATCTCGAGCATACTGAACCATATCCAAAGAGAAGCGACACCGATATGATACCTGATCCAAATCCAATATATGTTGCTGCAATGGTTGAAAAAGGCGGGTCAGAAGATTCTGCAGTTAAAATAGAAAGCTCCAGAATGGTAGTCATAGGCAATTCAACCTTATTGGATCCAATACCTACAAGATTGAATGTAGAATTGGTAATGAATGCTATCAACTGGACACTCGATCGTGAAGAGCGTTTAGGAATAAATCCTACAAACGTGATAAGTTTTCGCATCGATATGTCCCCAGAAAAGTATAAAACACTTTTCTATTTAATTGTCTGCATCTTTCCCGCTATTGCCTTTTGTTTTGGCATTGTCATATGGAGTGCCCGCCGAAGCTGAAGAAGACATCCGATAAATAATAAAAATGCCTAATAAAAGCACTTTATACCTTATCCTGCTAACAGGATTGTTAGCAATTTATACGGTCTTGGATCACAACAAAAAAAATAAACTAGGAACAATTAACCAAAATTTCAAAGCCATTCCGATTAAAACAATCGATGAAATTGATGAAATCGAAATATCATCTGCTAGCGGCAAAGTGAATATCTTAAACTCTCCTTCAATAGGATGGACCATAACTCATCCCGTCAAAGACAGGGCCGACTCAGAAAAAATAGCTAATATCCTTGAATCACTCACTGATCTCAAAAGGTTTGACACCATCACAAGCAGAGATGCTCCATCCCGAAGTGAAATGGGACTAACAGACAGTGCTCTTTCGGTAAAACTATTAAATAAAAAAGAATTAATAGGAAAAATAATTTTTGGTAACACGACCGGAGTAGTAGATACAATCTACGCACAATGGAACGAAAAAAATAGTTCAGGGGATCCCTTCTTCTGCTGGGCGGATATCAAAGAAGTAATTGATGTTCCTTTTGACAAAGTCAGAGAAAAAAAATTAGTGAATATTCCCATTAAAAATATTGGGAAAATAGAAATAGAGGAGCAATCGGGATCAGCGCTTCACGTCAACAGAAAAAGAGATGGAGAATCCTGGGCGATAACAAAGCCTCTAAAAACAAACACAGATGATGAGAATTTCAGCAACTGGTTGTCTACAATTACAAGCCTCAATTCACAATCATTTATAGATAAAGCAAACAGTGAGATTGCAACGGCTTTTACAACAATAATTAAGACCATATCGATTCACTCAAATGAAACAAAAAATTTAACTGTTCTAGAGTTCGCAAAATCGGACAGTGAAAACAGCATATTCGCAAGAACTTCTGATAGGCCAGGAGTGTTTTTCCGAATGGAAAAAAAATCATTGGATGCTATTAATTTAAATCCAAATGCGATAAGAGATCAACGATTGCTCCCTTTCAATCCGAAATCTGTTGTAGCCTTTAATGTTTTTGCTTTGCCCAGCAACAAAGTAGACCTATTACAGGATAACAATGGGTGGCAGATAATAGATAAAACTCAGAAGATTAAAGCTGATGACCAAAGGATATACAAAATACTTACGTCTCTTTCCTCAGAACAGGTCGAAAAATTTGTTGCAGATGCAGCCGGTGACTTAAAGCCATGGGGCCTAGATAAGCCAACTCTCAACATCACAATCAAGTCTGTGGCATTAGATCCAAAAAATCCAACTAAGGAAAACGGCTCTCCAAATCTAATCGATGTAACTAAAAAACTACTCGTAAAAGGACAATTAGCTAAGGATCAAGAAGTAATTGAGTACTATGCAACGGTCGAAGGAAGCGGAACTGTTGTTCAGCTTAGCCCTGCATTCCCTTCAATATTGCCTATTCGGCTACTTGATTATAAGGAACTTTATCTTTGGCCCACCTTTGATCTGGCCAATTTACAATCCATTAAAACTTCCAAACCTCCCCAGACACCTTTGGAACTTCAATATAAATACCAATCAAATGAATGGTCTGCAAGCCTTGCAAATGAAAACATATCTAATCAAATTGATGCCGCTCAAGCATTGAAGCTAGCCCAGCATTTGAGCCTTCCAATAAGAGCAACTAGATGGCTATCTAATAACACAAGTGAAGCAGAAATTGCACTTTTAAATCCATGCAGAAAAATAGAATTTACTTTAGTTGATATAAATAAAAACGTTCACCCCTTCACAATACGAATAGCACCTATAAATGAACAATCCTCTAATCTTCTGTATTATGCCCGCATTAATAACAATCCAGAAATCTGCTTAATTGACCGCGAAAATTTTGATATTATGGACATGCCGATCATCAGAGAATCCTCGGAAGAATAATCTGATCTATGATTACCCCTAATATTTTTCTGCAGAATATATAGTCGCAATTCCTCCACTAAGAGGATGAAATTTAGAATTACTAAAGCCTCTAGATTCAATCAAAGAGCACATTTCTTTTCCTGATGGAAACGATTCGATTGTTCCTCCAAGATACCTATAAGCAGATCGCTTTCCAGTAATTAGACCAGCAACTGCAGGAAGTACATTATGCAAATATGAACGATACAATTTGCGGCCCAGCGAACCTTTTGGTAATGAAAAATCCAAAATTATTAAATATCCTTTAGAAGATAATACCCTGAACATTTCATTAAGGGCTACAGACCAATCAGCCATATTACGCAAACCAAAACCAACAGTTACTGCATTAAAAAAATTGTCAGAAAACGGAAGATTTAATGCATCCGCTAACACAGTCTTCTTTAACCCCCTCTTCTCTGCTTGCTGGAGCATAGGTTCGCAAAAATCGCTCCCTATCACCTCAGCATTTGGGCATTTTTTTTGTATTTCTAAAGCCAAATCCCCACTACCAGTAGCAATATCAAGGACATTGATGGGATCTCGATGTTTAATCATTTTTGCAACTTTACGCCGCCAGAGAATATCTATACCAAAACTTAAGACATGGTTAGTAAATACATATTTATCCGCTATATCAGCAAAAGCATCTTTCACATATTTAGGATCTTGCATTTTAGAGGATATTCAGCCGGATTGTTCTTAGTGCAAAAATATTCAAACTCTATTAATCTAGTCATAGAAAAAATGCCAATGATAAAGTTAATTATATGATAGAAACTGCAATCATAATCCCATTGCTCGCTGGATTCCTGGGAATAGTAATTGGTTTAGTAATACGCAAATCAGGACACCAGAATTCTGATAATATTGAAAAACAAATTACAGAAATCGGACGCCAACATGCTGAATTGACTGGTCGACTAAAAAGTTTCACCCAAGCGCAAGAAGATGCTCGAGGTCAACTTAATCGAAATTTAGCTGAACGACTAGACAACGTATCCAAAACTGTCACAGACAATTTAAAAGAATCAGGCGAAAAAACTTCTAAAACACTCACTAATATTGGGGAGAGGCTTTCTACAATCGATAAAGCCCAACAACAAATTGCAACGCTTTCAGGACAAGTAGTCGAACTGCAACAAGTTCTTGATAATAAGCAAGCACGTGGCGCATTCGGAGAAACACAATTAGCAGATATTGTGAAAGATGGCCTACCAGAAAGTGCATACGACTTCCAATTTACTTTATCTAACGGCAAAAGGGCGGATTGCATTATCCGCCTTCCCAAACCTCCTGGACCAGTAGTAATAGACAGTAAATTTCCTCTCGAAGCTTATCAAAGTTTTCGAAGATCAAAAGATGAAAAAGAAGCTCAATTGGCGCTCAAGCAAATGCAAAGTGACACATTAAAACATGCTCAAGACATAGCCTCAAAATACATATTGCAGAATGAAACAGCCGAGGCTGCGCTAATGTTTCTGCCTTCAGAAAGTATTTTTTCAGAAATTCATTTACGCCTACCACAAGTAATTGAAAAATGTCGATCATTGCGAGTCTATCCTGTATCTCCAAACACAATGTCACTGACTCTTAATACGGTCAGAGCAATCATGCGTGACGTTCAGATGAGAGAACAAGCAGATCTAATTCAAAAAGAAGTAGAAACACTTCTCATTGATATTAACCGCTTAATGAATCGCGTTGGCAAACTTAGATCTCATTTCGATCAAGCCAGTAAGGATATAGATTTAATTGAGAAATCCACCAATAAAATTGGAAATAGAAGTGAAAAAATATCAGATCTAGATTTAAGCAATCATGAGAAAATTAAAGATACGAATGTTTTACCGGATAGTAACTGATTCCTATCTAACTTGATCTTAAGAAATTGCAGTTACCATAGACAAATAACATAATTTAATTCATGAAGCTATATAGACGAGGATTTCTCGCAAAAGGTGCCGGTATTTTTAGCGTTGCATTATACAATAGGCCTAAAGCATTTTCTAATCCCAACATTCGTAAGACTATGTCTCGTCCGTTAATTATTTCTACTTGGCCATTCGGAGAAGCAGCCAATAAAAAAGCTATGGAAATCATTGAGTCCGGAGGCTCTTCTCTTGATGCTGTCGAAAAGGGAGTCAATGTGACAGAGAATGACAAAGAGAACACATCAGTTGGCATTGGTGGATTACCCAATTCAGAAGGTATAGTACAATTAGATGCATGTATCATGCATGGACCTGGACACAAAGCTGGGAGCGTTATGGGAATCGAAAAGATCCGTAATCCTATATCTGTGGCCAGAAAAGTAATGGAACATACTCCCCATGTTCAATTAGTAGGTAAGGGGGCACAAGAATTCGCTGTTTCACAAGGGTTTAAAGAAGAGGATCTTTTAACAGAAAAAAGCAAATTGAAATGGCTCGAATGGAAAAAAAATAATCAAAAGAAGAAGCCAGAAGGCTCCATAGACAATCATGATACAATCGCATTACTTATACTCGATGAAAACGGCGATCTTACTGGTGGGTGCTCTACAAGTGGTTTGGCGTTCAAACTCCCTGGACGTGTAGGGGATTCGCCAATCATTGGGGGCGGGCTATATGTCGACAACGAAATAGGAGCAGCGGGTGCCACTGGAGTAGGTGAAAATGTTCTTCGCCATTGTTGCTCTTTTATGATTGTAGAATTTATGCGGCAAGGATTACCCCCAGAAGAGGCCTGCATACAAGCTATCAAAAGGGCTGCAAAAATTGATCCTAAGGGAATCGATCTTAATATCTTTTTTATCGCTCTAGACAAAAAAGGTAGATACGGAGCAGCTGGAACAGGAAAAGGTTTCCAATATGCAGTAACTACTCCCAAACAAAGTGAAATTTTAAATAGCGCCGCTCTGAGTGATGTGGATGCTGGACCAGTAGGAGGTAATGAATTTGATAACTAAAATGTTAATTGTTATAAACTCATTTAACACTATATACACAGTATGCTCACGAGATGACTCGAACATCCACGGGGTTGCCCCCACTAGAACCTGAACCCACTTTAATTGTCTCATGCTGTCCCTCTTTGTATTCACTTTCCTTTTTTTAAAGGATCTTTGTCTTAGTTTGTCCCCTCCTGTTACTGCCTGTATCTAAAACGATGTGGTAACTGATGTGGTAATTCTCTACTAGTTATTCTTAGTTAAACCAGGACTTATATAAATGAATAAAAATTTCATCACATATAATCACTGTAAGCCTTAAATGATATCCATTGATCTGATCCTTCAGGGCAAACTTGTGTGTCATCATTGATGTGTCCCGAGTCCATCATTTCGAGAATCTGATTTTCTGTATATGGGCCTTGAGTCTGATTGTCTACTAATACATAAAGGTTAGTTCTAATATTTGGTATAGTTCTCTCAAACATTGGAGCTAAATCCTTCGGCTTGTTAACATTTTCTAATGGTCTCTTTGGACTATCACATTGAGGACATAGTAAATGCTTTGATGCTTTTGTTGCAGTTCTCTGACCATATTTACCGATTAGCAGCAATATCAAAAACATGAAAAGAGAATCTACCTTAACATTAACAATTTCAATTAAGACCCCCAATAAGGCAATCCACACTATCGAGGCTCCAGCATAGACGAGAAACTTCCCTTTTTTTGTTCTCTGTAAATTACCCTTATAGTCACATGACGATTTATCGCATTTAGTATCCTTAAGTTTAATAAATTTTTCTTTTGATGCTTTTACTGACTTCTTTCGTTTAGAGCTATTACCTGAATGCCGTCCTTTTAAAGATTGAAGGTGAGCCTTAGTCGTTAAACTCGGATCATTTAGAGCTTCTTTAATCTTAATTAGGGAATCATCAATCTCATGATTCTCAAGAATCACCCTCTCAAAGCTCTTTATGTAACGACTCACACCAGAGGTCATTACATTCGTCGGCATTTTGGTTTTCAGTTTGCACTCACCAATAAAGAATACAATTGAATGCATGACCTCATGACTAAGGCCAAGATAATTAGAGAGACTCTTAGTATGTTTGTAGTTTTGACGCAGAGGGTTTTGGAATGAGTATTTCTTTTTCCCTCTTCCCATCATTTGAGTCCATTTAGCGTTTTTCTCTGATCCGAATATCCATCCTGAATAGTTTTTTGTCTCGATAACAAAAATCCCATAGGGAGAAACGATAATGTGATCAATTTGGGTTGTTCCATTTCCTGATCTAATGATCACATCATGAAACGCTTTGTAAGTTTTACTGTCTAAGGATAAAAATATTCCTGCTTGAGTTGCTTTCTCGCCTATCCATCCTCTTACCTTACTTTTTATCGTTCCCATTTGTTGTTAACGGTTACTTATCCAAAGCAAAGCGGTAGAA
>PAPL01000094.1 GCA_002708885.1 Verrucomicrobiales bacterium
GCTGATGATCCTGCTCAACTGATGGCTCGTGGAGAGGATAGAGAAAAACTCGATTCCGATTTAAAAAAACTTCTCTCATTAATCGAGGCCTTGCCTGACAGACAACGTGAAGTCATGCGATTGAAGTTTCAGGCTGATCTAAGTTATAAGGAAATTGGTGAAGCTTTGGCTATTACTGTGAGTAACGTCGGATTCATTGTGCACAGTGCCTTCAAAAAATTAAGAGAGGCCATGAACCAAATGGAAGAATGAAGTAGATTAAGAATCTATTTTTATAGTTATAAGTTATGAATATTGAAGACAATCCCGAATTGACTGCGTACGTTTTGGACGAGCTTACTAGTGATGAAGCAAAATTACTAGAGGAGCAATTTTCTGAATGTGAACACTCAGCCAGGCGCATCAGTGATGATAAGGTATATGCGTCAATGATTCGAGATGCTTACAATACAGAGCCGGCTTATGAAATGACCCCTGAGCAGAGGCAGGATATTTTGAAAGGTTCGGAAATAGTGGCAGTCACCGGAAGTGTACCGGAAAAGATTCTTTCCTTCAGTGATAAATCCAAATCTTTTGATAAGAATAAAATAGAGACTCAGGGAATAGGTATTTGCAGGAAATATTTTCCTGCGTTTGTGAGTTTTGGCGCGGCTGCGCTTGTGATCGGAATGGTCCTAGTTCTGTTGAAGCATGACCAGATTGGGATCAATCCAAAATCAGGGACTGTCCAGAAACCGTCAGACCCTTTTTCGGTCACTATGCTTGATCCGAGTACAGGGCATGGTAATGGGGGAGATAAAATCAGTTGGGCTCAGCGGCAGATAGGAGTAGGTCCGGTAAAATTTCCGGTCACATACCGGTACGGGCAACCCAAACCATTAAATGAAACCTCTGAAGCCCTGGTATTTCTTGGTGGTGATTCATTTAGAAACCCTGAAATGGAAGGGCAGAGGTGGTCAGTATTTCCCTCGAATTTCAGTTCAAATTCCTATGATGTCTTGAGGAAATCTCTATTGGCTGGTGATATCCCAGATGAGGAAAACGTTCATGTAGGATCTTTAATTAATGCTTTTGAATATGATTATGAGTATCCAAATCCAGGTGAAAATTTTGCGGTCAATGCTGAGGCAGCTAAATGTCCATGGGATCAGGAACGCTGGCTCATTCATATTGGTGTACGTGTGGCCGATATCAATAAGGACAAGAAAATGCAATTGATTAATGAGGTCCGGATGGCAGTTGAATTTAATCCGGAACGGGTTGCTGGTTACAGGTTAATTGGTGAAGACAACACTAAAAAAACAAATGCAAATAATCTGGAGAATCAAATAATTCTAGAGGGACAGACAGTCACTGCCCTTTATGAAGTAGTGCCCATTGAGGGGGCGGATTTATCGGAATCATCTACGCGTGATGCGGGTTCTGAGCTCGTGTCAGTCAGAATTGATTATATGGATCCGGACGAGGGGAACTCCCGCTCTATAGTTTCAAGTGTTACACATAAGAGTGCGGTTTCTTGGGAAGAAGCGAGTGAGGATATGCGCTTTGCTGCTTCAGTTGCGGGTTATGGATTGCTACTGGGAAGTGATGAAAAGGGGCTGACATCGACATATGATTTGGTTCTTCAACTTGCCAAAGATGCTTTGGGAGAAGATAAAAACGGCCAGCGCTCTGAGTTTATTGACTGGGTTAAGAAAACCAAAAAAATAAAAGAAAGAAAATAGAAGCTTTGCATTGGGATTCTTTGCGAATGTTTTTCTGGTATTAAGGAGTTCATGAATATATTTATTAAGTAATTACATATTTCTTAATAACTCAATAAACCCCGCTATCATTTGATTGAATCATTTAATCATAAATCATCTGACCTCTTTGTGCCCGATGGTGCATCTCTAGATGAAGCTTTTAACAGGACCTCTCATCTCGCAATTGGGGCCCATTCTGATGATTTGGAAATCATGGCTTACCACGGAATAGTGAATTGCTATGGATTTGGGCAACAGGCAAATAAGAATTGGTTCACCGGGATCACTGCAACGGACGGGAGAGGAAGTTCAAGGGCCGGGCTTTATTCGCAGTGCAGTGACGAGCAAATGGCAGAAATTCGAAAAGAGGAGCAGAAACAAGCGGCTGTCGTTGGAAGGTACAGTGCAGTATTGCAACTAGGCTATTCTAGTGATGAGATAATGGACAAAGAGGGCTCATTGAGGCTCAAGGAAGATTTGCTATCTATTTTAAAGCAAACCAAACCACGGACAGTATACACTCATAATCCGGCGGACAAGCATGATACCCACATCGCAGTTCTTTATGCGGCGATATGCGCAATGCGTGAGTTACCAATTGATGATCGTCCAGAAAAAATTCTAGGGTGTGAGGTGTGGCGAGATTTGGACTGGATGCCGGATGAGGACAAAGTTACTCTTGATGTGAGCGAAAGAGAAAATTTGGCAAATTCTTTGGTTGGGGTTTTTGATAGCCAAATTACTGGAGGCAAGCGATATGACAGAGCCGCGGTCGGCAGGCGTTACGCTAATGCAACATTCTTCTATGCGGAGGGAAAAGACAAAGCAGAGCAACTAACATTTGCAATGGACTTAACGCCGGTAGTTCATGATCAAACTATTGATTTTGTTGAATACGTTATGGAATACATCAATAAGTTTCGTGATGATGTTCAAGATAATTTAAGTCAATACTTTTAGATCGAACAATTAACAGTTATTTTATCTAAAACATGGAAATTATTATTCGTCCAACGCCAGAAGAATGTGCATCAATAGGTGGGCGTATAATTGCTAATTTAATAAACGGAAAGCCCAACGCGGTCCTTGGACTGGCCACGGGCAGTACTCCAATACCTTTATATTCTGAGCTTATCAGGTTGCATAAGGAAGAGGGTCTGAGTTTTTCAGAGGTTACCTCTTTTAATCTGGATGAATACATTGGGCTCTCGGGTGAGCACCCATGCTCATATCAGTTCTTTATGGATGAAGAACTATTTGGGAAGATAGATATCAAGTCAAATTCAGCGCACATCCCCAATGGTGAAGCTCAGGATATTCAAAGTGAATGTTTGCAATATGAACAGGCCATTCGGTCTAGTGGTGGAATTGATTTGCAGGTCTTGGGAATTGGATCAGATGGGCACATTGGCTTTAATGAGCCTGGATCGTCTTTGGGATCGAGGACCCGTATAAAGACCCTGACTGGCGAAACTATTGAAGACAATGCAAGATTTTTTGATAACCCTGATCAGGTGCCCCGCCATTGTATTACTATGGGGGTTGGAACAATAATGGACAGTGAAACAGTGCTCCTCTTCGCATTTGGTGAAGGCAAGGCCGATATTATCTCCAAAGCCGTTGAGGGGCCTGTGAGTGCTATGGTCCCAGCAAGTATTTTGCAGTTACATCCAAATGTTAAGGTAATAGTTGATGAGGCCGCTGGATCTAAGTTGGCTAATATTAGCTATTATAAAGAGGTTTATGAGAATAAACCTGATTGGCAGGCATGAGTGGTCTTGATCGGTTCAGTGATTCATAAATTCATTAGGATCTACCGTTAAAAGTCTTGTAACTTACTGTAATAGAGTCACTTCATAAGAATCATAACTTTCGCTCTTTTTTAGTGAACACTTATGTGTTATGTTTAGGGTGTTTACGAGATGAATCTAAATAAAATAACCAGAAAAATGCAGGAATCTTTAGCTGCCGCACAAGAAATGGCAGCCAAAGAGAAGCACCCTGAAGTTGGTACTTTGCACTTATTTATCAGCCTTTTGCACCAAACTGAAGGCGTTGCGCGTCCAATCTTTGAGGGGCTTGGCCATAATGTCTCCACTTTGGAAAGTGTTGCTTTAAAATCCTTGGCAGGCCAAGTCAAAGTGTCGAGCGGCTCGAGTTCCCCAGCGATCAGTGATGATTTACAGAAGGTAATGCAGGCAGCTGATGAGGCAAGAAATGAGCTGGAAGACGATTATTTAAGTGTTGAGCATGCTATTCTGGCCATGACTTCGGTCGAATCTGCGGTAAAAGATATTCTGAGTGAGGCAGGTATTAATCGTAACAATGTTCTTGATACTTTGCGTGAGATACGAGGGGCACAGCGTGTGACTGATGAAGATCCTGAATCCAAATATCAGACATTAGAGAAGTATGGGCAAGACCTTACCCAATTAGCAAGGAAAGGTAAGATCGATCCTGTGATCGGGCGTGATAATGAGATAAGGCGAATCATGCAGGTTCTTTCCAGAAGAACTAAAAATAATCCTGTACTGATAGGTGAGCCAGGTACCGGTAAGACTGCCATTGTTGAAGGGCTTGCTCGGCGCATTGTTGCTGGGGATGTTCCGGATTCATTGAAGAATAAAAGGCTCATTGCTATGGATCTTGGAGGGATGCTAGCTGGTGCTAAGTATCGGGGTGAATTTGAGGAGAGATTGAAGGCTTTCCTTAAGGAGGTCACAGAATCTGATGGAGAAGTTGTTCTTTTCATTGATGAGCTTCATACGATTGTTGGTGCGGGCGCGTCTGAAGGAGCTGTGGACGCTTCTAATTTGCTAAAACCTCAGCTGGCTCGTGGAGAACTCCATACAATCGGTGCCACAACGTTAGAAGAGTACAGAGAATATATTGAAAAAGATTCAGCTTTGGAGAGGCGTTTCCAGCCGGTCCGAGTCGAAGAGCCGAGTGTTGAAGATACTATTGCTATTTTGAGGGGTCTCCAAGAGAGATATGAAGTTCACCATGGCGTAAGAATAAAAGACTCAGCGCTAATTGCCGCAGCAACTTTATCTGACCGATATATCACTCAGAGGTTTCTGCCAGACAAGGCAGTTGATTTGGTCGATGAGGCGGCTTCTAGATTAAAGATAGAGTTGGATTCGATGCCCATAGAAATTGACCATCTGGAAAGATCCATCGCTCAATTCGAAATGGAACGGCAAGCGCTTGAAAAGGAAGATGATGAAATAAGTGTGCAGCGCCTGGAAAGTGTTAAGGCACAGATGGCTGAAGTGAACGAGAAGGCTGCCGCACTGAGGGCACAGTGGCAGAATGAGAAAAAAATTATTGATGAATCGCGCTCTTTGCAGGCTCAAATAGAAGATTTAAAAAACCAACTAGAACGCGCACAACGAGAAGGCGAGCTTTCTAGAGCTAGTGAGATTCAATATGGGTTATTACCTGATGCGGAGTCTGAGCTGGAATCCTTTAGTAAAAATCTCGAGGAGATCCAGGGGCAGGGACGAAAATTACTTAAGGAGGAAGTGACTGAGGAGGACGTGGCTTCGGTAGTCGCGGCGTGGACAGGGATACCTGTTAACAGACTCAAAGAAGGAGAAAAAGAAAAGCTATTGAATATAGAAGCGCGTCTTGGTAAACGCGTCATTGGTCAGGAGAAAGCGATAATTGCTGTCTCAAATGCTGTTCGCCGTGCCCGCGCAGGCCTTGGGGATGAGAGTAAGCCCATAGGATCATTTCTTTTTCTTGGGCCGACAGGTGTTGGAAAAACAGAGCTAAGTAAAGCGTTAGCTGAATTTCTATTTGACGATGAATCTGCCATGACGCGGATCGATATGAGCGAATATATGGAGAAGCACAGTGTGGCTCGATTGATAGGAGCTCCTCCAGGGTACGTGGGATATGAAGAGGGCGGACAATTGAGTGAGGCTGTGAGGAGGAGCCCGTACTCGGTAGTTCTCCTTGATGAAGTTGAGAAGGCTCATTCCGACGTTTTTAATGTGCTTCTACAGGTCCTTGATGATGGGCGGATAACTGACGGACAAGGGCGAACAGTCGATTTCAAAAATACGGTCCTAATTATGACAAGTAATATTGGCAGTATTGAAATACTTAATGAGGAGAATCCTGAGCAGAGAGAAGCAAAGGTGAATGAAGTTTTGAGAGAGTCTTTCAGGCCCGAATTTTTAAATCGAATTGATGAGAAAATAATCTTCGATAGGCTCACGGCGGATGATTTGTCTGACATCATTAGATTGCAATTAAATCTTGTCGAGGAGAGGTTGAAAAAGCAGAATATAGGTATCGAATTTGATAGTTGTGCTGTAGCTTATCTTGCGGAGGAAGGTTATGACCCTGTTTATGGAGCTAGGCCCCTTAAACGGACTATACAGAAAAATGTTCTGGACCCTATGAGCATAAGCATATTGAACGGCAAATTTGAAGGGGGCGACGAGGTTTCTATAACATTGGATGAAGGTGCTCTAAAATTCGAAAACAAACACCCAAAGGCATGAGCATTAACATCTGCAAATTTAATTGATTGGTTTGCTGGCATTTTCCCATTTGTCAGTCCATCATCAGTTATGAACAAACCTAGGCCCTATATTATTGGTGAAACTAACTGGAAGCAGATCAGTTCAGTTAATTATGAAGTAGCCGTATTGCCTTGGGGTGCTACTGAAGCTCATAATTATCATCTACCATATGAAACTGATAATATACAGCTAGACTGCATAGCTGCAGAGTCTGCTAGGATTGCATGGGAAGAGGGAACAAAGATAGGAGTTTTACCTTGTGTGCCATTCGGTGTAAATACAGGGCAACTTGATATTCCCTTTTGTATTAACATGAACCCCACAACTCAAACGGCGGTTTTGGCCGATGTGATTGAGTCTTTATACGGTCAAGGAATATCTAAATTGGTTGTTTTAAACGGTCACGGTGGAAATAATTTTCGTCAGCAATTGAGAGAATTGCAGGCCAGATTTTCCGAAATGTTTCTTTGTACTGTGGATTGGTTTGGAGTAGTTGACCCTAATGAGATATTTGATGATCCAGGTGACCATGCAGACGAGGTTGAGACCAGTCTAATGTTGCAAATAGCTCCTGATTTAGTTGATGATCTTGGTGTGGCCGGTGATGGGTCAACGAACCAATCGCGGATAAAGGCGATTAGAGAAGGATGGGCTTGGGCTCAGAGGGATTGGCTCAAGGCAACTAATGATACTGGATCCGGAGACCCAGCCAAGGCCACGGCCAGCAAAGGTAAAGAATTAATCGATGCGTTATCTAAAAAGCTGGCAAGTTTTTATGTGGAGCTTGCGCAATCAGATCTTTCGAACTTGTACGAAACTAGAAATGATTAGGGGCGATCAGTGAGGGCTGATCATTAACGGAAAATTACAGCATCATTAGAGTTGTATTTTTTTTCCGTTCTTTTTGGCGGGAGGGATAGTGCCTTTGTTTGGCCTGATTTTGTTTCCTGGTTTTAATTTTGGAATCTTTATTCCCTGACTTTCAAAATTAAACCCTTCGAAACTGAGCCCTGATCCGTCTAGCCGATTGAGTTGGTTCTTTGCTCTTTGGGGTAATTTTTCTTTTTCAGTATCCGTATTGGCTGGTCCTTCGAAAGTAATTTTCCCATTCAGGTCCTTCATAGTGACATTGGTGTTGTCACCGTTCTTACGGATTTCGATAGTTCCTTGATCATCACTGAACATCATTGTCTGACTAACTGATCCAAAGATCTCACCTCGCCCTGGTAATTGATCAAAGTCCTGAAGATCGAACATTCCTTTCAGATGTTTTCTCATCTGCTCTTGGAATTTTTGGATTTGCTGTTGAATGTCCTGGTCAGCATCTAAAGGGAAAATGTCAAAATTCAAGCCTTCCAGGTCAGCAAATTTTTCTTCTGTTTTCAGGTGTTCGGGTCGCTTTACGAAATTAACGTTAATGTTTTTCTTTTTTCCTCGTTGAATAACAGAAAGTTCTGCATTTGCTCCCGCCTTGCGTGAATTAATGAGTTCACTCAAATGGTCGGGGGACTTAATGGGTTCACCATCAATCTCAAAAATAACATCATGCTTTTTGATTCCTGACTTTTCCGCAGGACTGTCCGGCATTACCAATTTGACAGCAGCTCCAACACCTTCAGGCAAGTCTAACTGAGATGCTAGAACTGCATCAACTTTTGAAGAAGCGATGCCGAGCCATGCCTTTTCAATGTCTTCAGCATTTGACATGGTGATTGCCAGAAAAGTGGCTGAAACGGTAAAAGGAATTAGAAGCTTCTTAGCTATGCTTTGTCGTTTATGATTTTTCATATTCATATAGTCAATTTCGTGAATTAATAATGGAACATTTGGGGCCTATTTAATCGGTCTTTATAGGTACAAGAAACAAACGCTGACTTGGGACTTTCATCTCAATCGATGAGCCGTCCTCTTCGTTCTTCCAAAGAAAGGAATCTAAAAACTGATAACGCAGTCCGTGATAGGGTGCTTTGTCCTTCGATAAAAATAATCCCTCGTCAGTTACCCCTTCAAATACATTCTTTGCATTTATGGGGATGAATTGATCTTTGTTTGTGGTTTCAAATAAGGGGTCCTTGGAAGTAGCTGTTTCATTGTTGGAATTCCTATCGTTTAGTACGGCAAAAAATACGCCAATAGAGGCAATGAGCAGAGCCGCCGCGGCAGAAATTTTCTGTAATTTTGGGAACCGGATTGTTTTTTGTTCATGTGAATCAAAATCTTGATTGGATTTACTGCTCTCAAATATCTTTTCTATTTGTGCATTAAGAGACTCCGGCACTTTTGCCGGCTTGAGCTCATGAAGTTTATGCTCGATTTCTTGGAGGTCAGTTTTCATTTCTTTGGTCATTGATGATAGCGTCGATCAGATCGAATTTGGTTTAAGAATTTTTCTTAATGCTTCTAGAGCGTATCTGTACCTTGATGCAGCAGTATTTGCCGGGATCTTGAGATTCTCTGCGATCTCGGCAAAAGTTAATTCTCCCCAGATCTTCAAGTTGAGTATTTCTTGGTATTTTTCTGGGATTTGCAAGAGAGCTTTTTTAATTATTTGTGCTTGCTCGGACTGTTCCAGCGACGACGTTTCGAACCAGCTTTGGACCTGGTCCCTCTCTCTAATTACAAATTCGGACTTTTGTTCTCTTTGAGTTCTTCTATTAGTGCGTCTTGCATGATCAATTGCGGCATTTCTTAGTGCAGTGTATGCCAATGCAAGGGGAGGCGGGTCGAATTGGCCGTCTTCTGGAGAAGAATATGTTTTCCATAACCGGAGAATTGCGTCCTGAAGGACATCTTGTGCATCAGCCTCTGAATTTGTTTTTCCTCTAGCAAATAGGAGAAGGCGAGTCCCATTAAGATGGAACCACTCCTTCCATGATTCTGCTAAAGATTCCTCTGCCATTTCTAGAGATGAAGAACAATACTTAACTATATTAGCGTTATAGGCACTGCCTTTTTGTTACTTATTTAAGGTTCAAGTGCCCTTGACTTTAGTCATTAGGAAAATAATTTAAATCGTTTCTAAGAGAATCATTAATGAATCAAGTTACACTTCTAGTTTTGGCAGCAGGTATGGGCAGTCGGTATGGAGGATTGAAGCAATTGGACCCAGTGGGCCCGAACGGTGAAACGGTTATTGATTATTCTGTTTTTGATGCTATCAGAGCAGGATTTAGTAAAGTTGTTTTTGTCATTAGAGAGGATTTTTCTAAGGAATTCAGGGCAAGAGTTGGAAACAGATTCGTTGATAAAATTGTCGTTGAATATGCTTATCAGGACATTAACGAATTGCCTGCAGGCTTTAATGTTCCAGAAGGAAGAATAAAACCTTGGGGAACAGGGCATGCGATATTGGCTGCGTCCAAGGTGGTAAATGAGCCGTTTGCTGTGATTAATGCAGATGATTTTTACGGGAAAGATGCTTATGCACGGATATGTAATTATTTAGCTGAGGTTGTAGATAAGAATGAGGGTAGCACTTACAGTATGGTTGGATATCCTCTTCAAAATACATTATCCGAGAATGGAAGTGTTTCTCGTGGTCTATGCACAATTAATAGTTTAGGACAGCTCGAATCTGTGAAGGAATTGACAAAGATAGTAAAAACTGAAGATGGGCCAGTCAACATGAGTGAGGATGGAGAAACTGTCATTTTGGACGGTGAGGCAATTGTCTCAATGAATATGTGGGGGTTCACGCCGGATGTTTTTGATCATTTGGATAAAATGTTTAAGGATTTTCTAGAGAAGAATTTGTCAGAGTCAGGGTCAGAATTTTATATACCTTTTGCCGTAGACTCTCTGATTTCAGAGAAAAAAGCATCTGTAGATGTCCTAAAAACTACCAGTAATTGGTTTGGTGTAACCTACCAGGAGGACAAGGATTATGTTCAAAAATCCATCCAATCTCTGATCCGATCGGGCGAATACCCCTCATCATTGGTTTAATTCGGGTTTTCGCCGATATATTGATATAACCCAATTATAATGAACGAGTAGCGACAGAATTCGATCTCAATTCTTCAGGGCGAATTATAAAAACCATAATTAAACATTGCGCAAATATATAAATACCATATTATTTATATTACCCACAAGTTGCAAGGAGTGATAAAAAACTAAGCAACAATAAGAAAAATGCTAAAACGATCATTAACGAAAGCGTTCACTTTGCTGGAATCGATGTTGGCGATCACTGTGATTTCAGGGATCGCTTCTGTTGGTTACGTGGGATTCATTGAAATTAAGGCCGCAACGAAAGCAACAAAACTCGAACAAGACATAGCGGTTATTAATAAAGCTCTAAGGGTTTATGAGGCGCATGGTGGTGACCTGAATGAGAATTTATCACCACAAGAAGTCATTGATAAATTAAAGACCGTTGCCTCTGACAACACTTATAATGAAATCATTGGTCTGAGAGAATCAATGATAGATTCCCGTTTGGAGCTGGTTATGCAGACGAGATTAGAGGCTTCCAGCAGAAAGCCTAGGGCCTTATGGGATACAGATGCAAAGAGGTTTATTGTGGCGAGGGGCGGAGGCTTGGGTATTGAATCTTTCCGCATAAATGAATTGCTAGGAAGAGCACCATCAGTAATGGAGGATCGAAGATCTACATTGAAACTCGCTAAAAAAAGTAATTGGGTTTGGGATTATGATGATAAGAATGATGATAGGGATGGCCTGATTGTTCCTATTAGTCTAGAGCAGGGAGTGCCTGTTCCTTTGGCATCAGCGACGCACTACGACGGACCTCTTAATCTTAATGCTCCTTCATTTTCATCATCTGGAGGAAATTATGACCTTCATGATTTCGAATCTTTGAGGCTTTCACTAAGTAATCCTAACCCAGAAGGGTCTTCGAGGATATTTTACAGTAAGGATGGAAAGAGTTGGAATCTCTATTCAGGACAAAATTTTGAAATTAATCCCGGTGACAGTATCGCAGCGATGGCGGCTAGTCTTGAGCCGGGTTCTTGGGCCGACAGTGGAGTAAGCCTTAATGCTTATAATGCAGATCCTGTGCAGCTAGAGATTGGATTGAGCGCTTTCCAGAACCCAATTAATTATGAACAGTTGGGAGGTAAGATGGTCACTTCTAGTGACAACGCTTTTGCAGGCGCGCCGGTACTTGTATCATTATTGAACTCTGAGAGTATACCTAACAGATATCAGAACTCTAATCATTTTAGGATTGCTTGGTCATTTGATGGAACCGATCCGGCTAAAAAAATAGATAATGATGGGCAACGATTTTCTGGCGGATTTGCTGGCACCGAATTGGCTTATACGCTCGATGATTGGGGGCAAAGAGATGAGTTTGAGGTGAAGGTCCTAGCCAAATCTCTTAATTCAGGGATACTTAAAGATTCTTCTGTCTCTGAGATTTCAATCGGAATAGATAAAATTGACCTTGGTGCTCCAACTGGAAATGTGAATGAAACGGGGGACCTTTTGGGAGAACAGAAGATCACGATGGCTCCAGTTCTAAGTCACGGGTCTTTGCCTCATGGTTGGAGAATTTATTACACTTCGGATGGGACCGACCCTAGTCATGACGGCTCAGGTGAGCCTGTTCGAGGAACATTGTACGCTGGTCCAATTGACCCCTTTAAGGGATCAGGTGATGAGATCAAAATTAATGCACGAGTGTATGGCCCAGAAGGTTATGCTCATTGGTTCAATCCTAGTGTGCCTTATAGTATTGCGCTGAGCCGGTGGCACGTTCCTAAGTGGGAGGGCTATTTGGGGGGAGTATTTCACAAGAGCACATACGCCACTTTTCATAACATACGCCAGCACGGTACTGTAGGAGCATTGGACTTGAGTTTTGATCCTCGGTTAGGACTCAATGGGATAGGAAAGGCCATTGCAATTCAGTCTGACGGGAAGGCCATAGCTGCAGGCCAATTCACTTCAGTTAATGGTGTTCAGCGTAACCGTATCGTCCGTTTTAATTTGGATGGATCAGTGGACCAGAGCTTTGATCCTGGGGACGGTTTTGACGATGAAGTCTTGGCATTGTTGATTCAACCTGATGGGAAGATTGTTGTTGGTGGTAAATTTAAAAAATATAAAAACAAATGGAGGATGGGGATTGCACGTCTCAATCCGGACGGTTCATTGGACGATTCATTTCAGGTAGGAAGAGGAGTTCACAGTGATCAGAACGGATGGGTCCATGCTCTTACGATACAGGATCAGGGTTTGCTCTCTGGTGACGGAGAAGTAAGAAACAATTATAAAATCATAGTTGCTGGTTGTTTTACGCGATATAATTTTGTGCCTGCATATAGCCTTGCGAGGATCCATTCCAATGGAAAACTTGATATGTCTTTTGATACATCAAAGGGGGTCCAGGGTATCGTTCATGGTGTATGCACTGACGGTAATGGCGACATAGTCATTGGTGGTTTTTTTGATAAATACGATGGGATTTCTCGTAACAATATTGCTAGGGTAAGAGGACAGTCCGGAAGGAACGATTCAACATTTGATCCGGGGAATGGAGCGAATGATCCAGTTCATACAGTAAATGTTTATGAGGGAGGGAAGATTTTTATCGGAGGCTCATTTGACCGATTTGATGGTAATGGAGTTGCGAGTGTAGCCAGATTGAATGCTGATGGGTCTTATGACTCCTCATTTAAACTTCCTGAGCAGTCAGGGATCAGTTCGTGGACAGTATATTCTTCATGTGTTACGCAAGACAATAAGGTATTCGTTGGTGGGAAATTTCATACGGTGAACGAAGGAACTTCTCCTAAAGGCTCTTTCGTCAGACTGAATGATGATGGTGCAGTCGATCCCATTTATTCGGCGGAGAAGCTTCCAATTGATGCTTCAGTTTTTGCCATGGCTGAGAATTCAGAAGGCAAGGCTTTGATTGTGGGTGATTTTCCGGAAACGTATGTCAAAACTACAGAAAATATAGCGCGTATAAATACTGAGACGGGCCATATTGATGAGTCGTTTAAAATTGGCGTAGGCGCTAATGATGAGGTTAAGGCGCTAATCAAGCTGTCCGATGGAAACTTGTTAGCAGGCGGTGAATTCACTAGGATGAATGGTGTTGCTAGGTCAGGTCTTGCAAAGTTGAGTGTTGATGGACGCGTCCTTGAATTTGCTTCGCAAGTCGAAGGGGGAGCCATTTATTCTTTGGTCGAACAGTCTGATGGAAAGATAATAATTGGAGGAAGTTTTAAGAGCGTTGGAGGTAATCCTTCTCTTAGAGGAATTGCTAGGTTGAATCCGGACGGGAGCTCTGATGCTTCATTTGACCCGCCCGGATCAACGACGAGAACATGGGTTCAGACTCATCCATGGAAGACTTGGGTCGGGGAGTGGCGGGTCACATCCACTGGCGGGTTTGATGGTGCTGTACGTTCGGTTTCTATTCTTGAAGGGGGGCAGATTCTTGTGACTGGTGAATTTAATCATTATGGCGAAAGGTTCCAGCCTCGTATGGTATTGCTTAATCCTGATGCAGGAATTGACAATAGATTTTCAGCGTCCAGAGGATATATTTCTTCAGCAGGTTCAATTAACCATTCATTAGTTTTAAAGGACGGGAGAATTCTTCTTGTAGGTGATTTTGCTGGTAAGCTTAAGTGCTTATTGAAGGATGGTTCTGTGGATCCAAGTTTTGTGCCTGAAAGTATTAATGGGGCAGTGAGTAGTGCAGTCATTCAAAAGGATGGAAGGATACTTATAGGTGGTGATTTCACTGCAGTTGGCGGTAAAGAGATGAGGGGAGTTGCTGTCTTTAACCGGAACGGTTCACTTTATAATGAGTTTGACCCTGGTGCTGGGGCCGATGGTCCAGTGACTAAAGTTATATCACTTCGTGATGGAGGAAGTGTTGTCTTAGGATCTTTCAGAAATTTCGGGTCTCAGAAGCGCGTCGGAATAGTTAGGCTAATGAAAGACGGCTCAATATTTTCTGGCCATGAGAATAATGATTTAGAAATCACTTCAATCAATTCAACAAGATAGAGACAAATGATAAACGAGGTCGTGTCTTTTGATTGAATGGCGCCATCTCCAAAACTCAACAATCACCACACAAATGGAAGGAGTAACAGATAAATGTTCTTTAGGGCAAAGGCTAATTGAGTTGGCTGAAGGAGAGGGTATATCGGATTTTTACATTACTCCCTGGGAGCCTCTCGTTTATAGGAAGAATGGGGAATTGATATATGATCACTTTATCTATCAACCCGAACAAGAGAGCCCGGTAATTCCAGGCTGTTCAGATTATGCCTTGATGATAGGAGATTGCCGTTTCCGGGTTAATAAAATGGTCAGTAGAGGTCGATACCGCTGGGTACTTCGCCTCTTGCCTACTGAAATACCTTCATGTGATGATATTCGTGTTCCGAACGCCGCGGTAAAAGCATTTTTGCAGGCTAAGAATGGGCTTTTTTTGATTTGCGGAGCAACAGGTTCAGGTAAAACGACTACGATAGCATCCCTGAATTTGCATCGGGCTCTTCGTCGACGGGAACACTTCATTACTTTCGAGGATCCGATCGAATATATTTATCCAACCAAGGGAATCCCTTCATTAATTTCCCAGAGAGAAATCGGAGAAGATGATGAGGATTTCGCAGAAGCTCTCAGAGGATCGTTGAGGCAAGCTCCTGATGTGATAATGGTTGGAGAGATTCGTGATGGGGAAACTGCTGAGATAGCTTTGCAAGCAGCTGAGACTGGTCACGTAGTAGTTGCGACTCTTCATACTTCAAGCGCAGCTCAGACAGTACAGCGATTTTTAAAATTGATACCATCCGAGAGAGTAGAAAGTGCGCAGAGCACTTTAGCAGATATTTTAAGGATGATTCTTTGTCAGAGGCTAATGTTTGATGAAGAAAAAGGAAAGAGATTTGCTACTCATGAGATGCTTCTTCAATACGATTCAGTATCAAACTTAATCCGCAGGGGAGAATATAAGAAATTGGATCAGGAACTTGAGACGGGAGCTAAGCGGGGAATGTGCAGTTTTGAGACGAGTCTAAGTGACCGTCTTGCTGAAGGATGGAAGCCCACGTTCAAGGAGCCTACAGGATTCAGCTCTGAAGAAGTTAGTGAATTTCTCAATTATGAAGAAGAAATAGAATTGGGGATGACAGGATGAAATTATCAGATATTACAAACGTAATTAGCTTTGCAGCTTTTAGACCAGATCCAGATGACAGTTCATGTGTCTGGAGCAAAAGGTTTCCAAATAAGAAGACGCTGCTATTAAATTTCAGTAAGGACTCAGTGAGTTGGCGGAGCGTTACTAAGGAAGGAGCCCTCGGAGACGAGAATTCCATTGCTGGCCCGTTGAAGGAAGTGGTCCAGGACATGAGTGAAGAGTGGATGGGGCTAACTGATGGTGGTTGGTGTGCTGTATCAATTAATCATCGCTTTGTAATTAGCCTTGAAACAAATTTAACCAGAAAAAATGGTGCGAGTGAGCTCATTAGGACCAATCCTAAATCGGTCCTTGGATCAAAATCCGAAAGAGGTAAGCGGTATGCTTTGAAGCATAATGATGAATCTAATTCGAGTATACTTTTAGCTGTCGATGAAGATTATATAAAAGAAATAGAAACGCTTTTTAAGGGTTCAGGGTTAAAGGTTGGGAGGATCTGTTGTGGGATTTATGGTATGCTGGCTGAGTCCCTTGATCAAATTTCTGAGGCTCAAAAGGATTATGATGAAAGTGATCAGGGGCCATTGGGTGACGTTATTTCTATCACTTGTTGTGAAGGTTCAGTGTGCATTCTGAAAAGTGATCAAGAAAAATGGATCGAACTTCGGTCAAGGAACAGTCTTTATACGCGGGAGGACATGGAGCCTTTAAGGAAAATCATGGCTCCTATACTAGAGGATCTTGGCTCAAATGCGCAAATAGTTCTATCTGCTGACAGGACCGCGGAAGGAATCAATCAGATGCTGAGTGATCTTGCTCCTAACGTTAGAATAAATGACATTAGCGATTCGTGCGATTTGTGGAATCTGCTGAAAAACAAATAGAGATGAGTATGATGACTGACCCATTTCATGACATAAAGACCGAGCGGCAGGATATAACTAAGCCATTGCCGAGAATTCTCATTCTGGTCCCTGTAATGTTTTGTATTTCTTGTGTCGCTGCAATTTCTCTAAATCTTTTGTTTTTATTTAAGATAAAAGACTCAGAAACTGCAAAAATTGAGTGGCAGGGGAAAATCGAAGAGGAAGCTTTGCGGAAATCTGAAACTGAGAAGAAAATTGAATTAATTAAGGACGAGGACCGTCGCGCGAAGGATGTGCATGACTGGGTAGAGGGCTCTAGGCAGATTCAGCCTCTGGCCGTTAGAGTGGCGAGAAGTATGGGGATTAAGAGTTCCATTGAGCAATTGTCCCTAATTAGAGACATGGAAAATCCTCATCAGATTAGAATTGGATTGGATTTTGTTAATGGAGGGCAAAAGCAATTAGATGCTACTCTATCTGCGATTAATGAGCTCGGGTATCGTGCATATTCAGCAAATCAAACTTCTGGTCAAGGTGGCCAAGTTGATTACCAAGCAACTTTAATTTGGCAAAAAGCTAACAACAAGAACGACAACTTAAGTTTAAACAACAATGAATAACAAACATTTCGGCTGCTTGGCTCTCGGGCTATTTATTCTGTTGATGGCGCATTGGACAAATGCCTCTTACAAGAAATTACGATCAGCACGTGATGCTGAGGAAATGTCCAGGTCGGCATATGATGGGGCCGTTTTTGCACGGAGTGCGGAACAGCGAAAGATGGTTATTCTGAAGAGGAACACTATAGATTCTAGAGAATATTTAAATCAATGGGAGCCATATATTAAGCAGGCGAAGAATGCGCAGTTTGGAGAGGCCTTGATTAATCTTCGCATAAAGCAGGGAGGGATCATTACTCTATCCCAGGTCTATGAAACGGTTGATCATGTTAAGGGGGGAACTATACCTGAAACATTAAATGCGAAGTTAGTTTTCGAAGATGATTACGTGAAGACATTGAATTGGTTAGCTGACCTTGAAGGTAGTTTGCCGGCCGTGCGAGTATCTAATTGCAAGTTATCCAAGGGGCAATCAGGGAATGATATCAAAATGGAACTGTCATTAGATATTCCAATAATTAATTCGGAGAATGATCAAGATCCACAAGCATAGAAAATAGGTATGAGAATATTTCAATTAACTTTAGCATTGCTAATTTTTTCTTTTTCCCATCCGATCATAGCAGATGTACCATCAGTAGACCTTTTGTCTGCTGATAGACTGTCTCAAAGCGTTGAAGGTTTTGGAGTTTTGCCAAAGGCAAAGGGAGATTCCCTTAAGCAATATTTGCTGATATCAAAGGAACGGAATCCTTTTGCTATAAGGGCAAAGAAAGAACAAATCATTTCTGGATCTGATTCACAGACTGAGGAATCTAAGATTAGGTCTGTTCTGGAAAAGTTACATGTGAGTGGCGTCGCTAAGGGTCTAAATGGCTATAAGGTACAGTTAGGCGGAGTCATTCTTGCTGAGGGTAGAAAGATGCCAAAGGTCATTCATGACCAGACTGATGATTTGATAGTTACAAAGATAACGCCTTCTTTGGTTGAAATTACCTGGGCAGGTGACGAAGAGGCTGACGAACCTAGAAAGCTGACGATTGAAGTGGATCTTAAACCTAAGATTGGTACCGTCTTGCCAGTCCCCTCAAACATTAACGAATCAAGTTCCTCTCAGCTTGTTTACCTGAATGAGGAAGAACCCGAAGCTGATTGATGAAGTCATCTTTTTCCATTGCAAGGGGCTCGTCTTCATTGTGCCGTGATTTGGGCTTTTCGTTAGTCGAGGTGATGGTGGCTTCTGCGATTGCCGCATCAGTTTTGACGGGGGCAGCGCTTGCATTTAATGCAATAGGAACGAACCAACGTAAGGTCTCTACAATTGTATCTATAGAAATAGGTAAATCAGCTGCAAATAGTCACTACGATATTAGTGGAAGCACTGTAAATACATATAAGGCACCAAGTTATGGACGCGCAGCTAGAGCGGACCGGCTCCGCAGCCGATTCTGGGATGATGTTTCTCATGCATCTGCCGTATTTTGTCTAGCTAGAGATGGGTTGAATACGTTCCGCCCTGTATACATTCCTTTGGAAGACGGGGTTGATGCCAGATCTTTAGATTCACCAGAATCATTCAGATTGCATCTGAACAAAATGATGAGTCAAAGCTCATCAGTGTACAAGTCCTGGAGGGGAAGCTCTTCATTTAATAATGGGACAGTCTTCATTATGCAACCCA
>PAPL01000095.1 GCA_002708885.1 Verrucomicrobiales bacterium
AGAACCTACTACTGGATAAAGAAAACCGACTAAAAGAACGGTATAAATCATGAAGCTCGAGAGCTTTATTCTCTCTGCAACTGCACCTGAAACGATCGTCGCAGCTGTAGCGGCAAACATGGCCTGAAAGATGAAGTCCGTCCACCAGGTATAACCGGCATACAGTTCAGTTTGGTTGGCGATCATGGTCCCAGGATCTACAGATGCCATTCCTCCCCAACTAAAGAATTTATTAAATTCTCCTGGGTAGTGAGTATTAAAACCAAAGAAGAAATAAGTTAATAAACCAATCGAAATGATGAAAACATTCTTAAAGAGAATGTTTACAGTGTTTTTAGATTGTGTGAGACCTGATTCTAAAGTCGCAAATCCAAGGTGCATGATAAACACAAGAAAGGCTGAAATTAAAAGCCATAAATTATTTACTAAGAAGGTACCGTAACCAGACGTGGACGGATAAAGATCTGAAACAAATGCCGCATCAGCATCAGGGTCCAAAGCGATTTCTTCATACCCACCCTCTGTAGCGCCAGAATTATACTCAAGAATAGCTTGGGCATCTTTAAAAACTGCATTTGCGTCTCCCTCGAATTCCCCCCCATCTGCAACAAGTTTCACATATGCATCCCATGCAGGCGTTGCAGGAGGAGCCGCAGATGAAACCATAGTGAGAATAAGAGAAATGAGAACACAAATGCTCCAATTCCTTGTTATATTATTTTCTATTTTCATATTATTTTTCTTTAGTGGTTATTATTGAGACATGTATTTTAATTTTTTTTTCAGTATCATTTTAGAAGCCAACGCTAAGAGAAATTCCGCTAAAAATGTCGTCGCTAGCTATATCCTCGTACTCATCAATAGGTACGTTGATGCCAAAGTAAGGTGATAGTGAAGCGCTATCGCTAATGGCTATGGGAGCTCCTATAATGATAGTAAGAGCAGTAAATCCATCAGGAACTAGATTAGTATTATTCCCAACAGTTGCACCAATTTCTATAGCAATTGTATCAGTGAATTCAAATGATGTACCGGCACCTATTTCGAAATAAGTATTTTCAAGGTCAATGTCATAATACAATCCAGCACTAAGATCAATCGGACCCGTAGCAGTTCCAAATCCAATACCAATTTCAAGAGTATTACCTCCTTCTACAGGATAGTAGTAATAAGTAGATCCAAAATCAACGGACATCCCACCAAATGAAGTTGAAAGACCTGCATAAATATCTAACTCGTCGGCCCCACTCGCATCAGCTACATTTGCATACCAAGCGCCTATACTCAGATCGAGATCCTCAGAAAGGGATGAAGATACATTAACGTCGCTCCAAAGAAGGTCCGGGCCGAGATTAGTACCCCTAAAAATATAGTCAGTATCATAACCAATACTTATTTCTGCTCCGATTTCTTCTGCAGTTGACTTATCACCTGCATTGACAATACTTGGGAAAAGTAAAGCATGGCATCCTAATAAAATTAGTTTTTTAAGGTTAATTTTTACATTTTTCATATTATTTTTTTCAATTCATTAATATTTTTCCGATTTATCTGTAAGGAAGGCATCGTCATTGATGACATCACTCAAAACTTTATTTAGCAAAGTGCGTGCCAAGTTTTATTAAGAATTTTGATAGAAAAAGTACGATCCAAGTACTCTTCTTATTATCAGTTACTTATCGATTTTCTCAGCTATGCGCGGGGGTGCGCTTTCTGATAAGACTTCTTCAGTCTATCTACACTAACATGAGTATAAATCTGAGTCGTTGAAAGACTCTCATGCCCAAGTAATGTCTGAACGCTTCGAAGATCGGCACCATTATCTAATAAATGTGTTGCAAAACTATGTCGAAGCTTATGGGGGCTGACTCCAACTGGCAATCCGGCAAGCTTCGTATATTTTTTAACGATATCTGAAACCGCTCTAGTGGAAATTCGTTTTCTCGATTTACTAATGAATAATGGCCCATCCTTTATTTTTGCGAGATCACAATATTTTTTTAAAGCGCTAAGTGCATGTGAACCAAGAGGAACTATTCTTTCTTTTGAACCTTTACCTTTGATACGAATGGTCTCATTAAAAAAATCAAAATGACTCAGTTCTAAGCCTGCTAACTCAGCCAATCTAAGACCGCTACTATAAAAAACCTCCAGTATAGCCGCATCGCGTGCCGCAGCCCATGACGGGGCCTGTCTGGGCTGTTTAACATTAAAAGGCAAAGCCAACAAATCCTCTATCTGCTTCAAAGTAAGTATCAAAGGAAGGTTCCTCTCAGCCTTTGGCAACTGCACATCAAGTAAAGGATTCACCTTCAATCCCTTTCTTCTTGTGAGATAACGGTAAAAACTTCTAATTGCAGCAAAATGTAGCCTTATGGTAGACCGAGCTAACTCTTTTTTCATGCATTCGAAAAGATAAACTCTAAAATCTTCAGAATCACATAACTCCCAGCCATTGAATGGATCACACCAATTACGAAATTCCTTCAATGCGTGGCTGTAATTACTGATTGTTCTAGTCGCCGCATTCTTTTCTACAACCAGAAATTCAAGAAATCCATCCACGAGTGAATCAGCCTTTTCAGCCAAGTCGATTTGATCCTCTGAAGACTTAACAGACATGCTTCTTAGAATAATTTAACATATATTAAGAAAATAACCATTTTGATTAATCTATTAAGTCACGGACTTGACCTAAAGGAATGGAAGAGGATGTTTAAGAGTGCCAAATTCCGGTCTAACAAAACGAATTATTCCCTGCCTCGACGTTACTGACGGGCGAGTCGTAAAAGGAACAAAATTTCTACAGCTCCGCGATGCGGGAGATCCCGTCGAATGTGCTGTAGCATATGACGCTCAAGGAGCTGATGAACTCGTCTTCTTAGACATTACAGCTTCATCAGACGAGAGAAAAACAATGGTGGATGTTGTTGAAAAGACGGCCCAAAAATGTTTTATGCCACTCACAGTGGGAGGAGGAATTCGGACAGTTGAAGATATGCGTGTAATGCTACATGCAGGAGCAGATAAGGTTGGAGTAAATACAGCAGCGGTAAATAATCCTGATATCATTTCAGAAGGATCAAAAGCATTTGGATCCCAATGCATAGTAGTAGCAATTGACGCAAAGAAAGACCCTCAAAAAAATTCATGGAGGGTCTATACTCATGGCGGACGAAAACCCATTGAACTTGATGCGGTCCAATGGGCAAAAGAAGTTGAGGACCGGGGAGCTGGGGAAATTCTTCTGACCAGTATGGATGCGGACGGCACAAAGGATGGCTATGATATTGACTTAAATGCCATGGTCAGCGAATCATTGAATATACCAGTGATCGCCAGTGGTGGAGCTGGAAAATTGGAGCATATGGCGGAGGTGTTACACAAAGGCAAAGCTGATGCTGTATTAGCTGCAAGTATTTTTCATTTTGGAGAATTTACCGTAGGTGATGTGAAGAATTATCTTTCTTCAGTAGGAGTTCCAGTTCGGCCTCTATCCATAACGAAATGAAAAAATAAAACTGTGAAAATATTCACACCTAATCCCCAAATCCCGGCGTGAATCCCATAAGGCTTCGGATCTGGCAACATGGTTAAATAGACAGCTGTGAGTGTGCCTAAGATGACTCCGCAGAAAATAGAACGGGCCCTTATATTTTTAAATTGTATTCCAAGCATTACAGCAGGAGCAATCTGAGCTAAGACTTCTAACTTTATCTCTAATAGCCTCCAAATCGTCTGATCTTGTAAAGCAATCGTAAGAAGAACAACTAGAACCATAATGATAATTGAAGTTGCTTTACCTACGCGTGTTAATTCCATGTTATTAGCTTCCGGATTATATATCCTATAAATATCATTTGTTACCAATGATGAAATAGCCAACAGTGCTGAATCAATGGTCGACATTGTCGCGGCAATAACAGCCGCAACTAGTAGTGGTCCCATGATAGTTAGTGCGGGTAATTCCTGTACTAATTTTCCCACCATCAATAAGGTAGTTCGGTCTGATTCCTCCTTCCCAAGGCCTGGAATAATCGCAATGGCCATTACCCCTAAAAGGACTAGAAAAAATGTTGTGACTAAAGGCATGAATGCCATGACTTGAAGAGAACGCTTAAGGGTTCTCTCATCCTTAGCCGCATAAATGCGCTGAATGGCATGTGGGTACATGGAGATACCAAAAAAGAATAATAGTGTAGAACTGAGCCATGTTATTTTTTGTTTTAAATCGGGTGGCGACCATATATCTGGACGGGCTTTTTCAAGGCCTTCAGCGACTCCCGCGGGACCTCCCAAATGAAAGAAAAGAGCAAATGCAATGAACCCCAAACTCAATAACAAAATCACACCCTGTGTCACATCAGTCCATGCAACACTTCGCATACCTCCAAGCGTTTCATAAATCAACATCACAATTGCTAGTACAATAACAGCTGAATTAAAATTTACCCGACCAGCACTTACAACCTCTGCAAGTTTACCAAGGGCTAATAAATTGGTTAGAACGTAATTACCCAAACCAAAGATACCCAGCAGGACAATAAAAACTGTAAGTGGGCGAAACGAAAAACGGTCCTGGACAAAATCACCCAAAGTCAGAAATCGGCGTCTATTTGAAAGCTTATAAAGGCGTGGAGCAAAAATAAAATATCCACCTATGACAGCCATCATGGCAACTACCGTATAAATGATTGGAAACCCGCCCCTATATGCTTTTCCCACAAACCCCATAAAGCTATTACCACTGTATTGCGTAGCATAGAGTGTAAGAAAAAGCACACCAAACCCAAAGGATCGACCTCCTAAATAATGATCATCAAGCGTGTTCTCTTTTTTTGCTCTGTGACCAAGCCAACCAATCCCTATAAGAGCAAGTACATAAAGCCCAATAAAAATCAAACCCTCAGTACCAAGTGCATACCCTTTAAGATTGTTAGCAATGATCATCATTATCCTCCGATCTGGCAGAAACTTCCCAATAACGACCTATAAGAACTGCCATTAGAACCGCAAAACTAACAGAACCAGCAATGGCATATATAAACCAAAAAGGCAGTCCAAATAGTCTACTAGGTGAAGGCTCAACAAAATACCAAGGCACTGCAAGGAATAAAAAAACAATGGGCAATACAAGAACCAATAAACGTTTCATTAAGACAAATTGTTGATTTTAAAATTCTTCTTAAACTGATAAATATTCAACATCATTAACCAACAACTTTATTTATTGCTGTCTGTAAAGCGCACATCGAATTACTGATCTGTTCATTGTTAATTACTAGGGGCGGCATAAATACGACAGTATTTCCGATAGCACGGGTCAGGAGCCCGTAGTCTCTTGCAATGCTACAAACTTCAGGACCAATAATCTCACCGTTTCCTAGTATTTCTATTCCCGCAATCAATCCGCACTGACGAACATCTATTACTTTATGATTCTCTGTCTTCAATTGTTCAAGCGCTTTACTTAAATAGTTAATTTTTTCTGGAAGATCAGATAAAGCCTCTTCTTCCTCAAAAATTTTTAGACTGGCCAATGCGGCAGCACAACCAACAGGATTTCCGCTATAACTGTGCCCATAATAAAAAGTATTCTCCTCATCAAGAAAAGCATTGAAGATTTCTCCTGTTGTAAGTGTCGCAGCTAAAGGCAAATAGCCTCCAGTCAACCCCTTTGCTAAAGCCATTATATCTGGAATAACATCTTCATGTTCGCAAGCAAACATCCTACCGGTTCTTCCAAATCCCGTCATAACTTCATCAAGTATCAGCAGAACCTGATGAGCATCACACCAATCCCTTATTTGTTTTAACATTCCATCAGGCCAAAGACGTATACCCGCAGCGCCTTGAACTAATGGTTCAAGCACAATTGCCGCTATTTCTTCACAATTTACTTCATTTAATTCTTCCTGAGAATTGAGATGAATGACTGGTAAACCAAGATCAGAAAACCTAGAAAAAAATCTCTCAACCCCACCCAAAGAAGAAGCTCCAAGAGTATCACCATGATAAGCATTTCCAAAAGTCACGAAACGACACCGCTCAGATTGACCTTTAATTTGGAAATATTGAACCGCCATTTTCATTGCACACTCAATAGCGGTAGAACCATCATCAGAAAAGAATACACGCTCTAAACTTTTAGATGGAAACAATCCAATTAATCTTTCAGCTAAAAGTATGGCCGGCTCATTCGTTGTACCTAAGAATGAACAATGGGCAATGCTCCCAATTTGTTTAGTGATTGCTTCGTTTATTCTTGGATGACAATGCCCATGAACATTAGTCCAGATAGAGGCATTCCCATCAATATATTGACGGCCCAGATTATCATAAATGTAAACACCATCACCACGCTCAATTACAAGTGGTTCAGATGCATCCGAGCACCACTCAGCCATGGGCGTAAATGGATGCCAAATAAAGGACTTGTCCTTATCACCAAGATTCACTCTGTTATTAGATTAACAATCTAAATTCCTTAGTACAATCCAAGAAATGAGATAAGATAGGAATCTGAACTCTAGAAAATACTTAGAGTAAAAATTACAGAACTCTTTGGATTCCTAATTAAGCCTCTAAAGATCTAGGTTCACTATCATCAGTCCCTTCAGTACTCTCTTCAGAGGACTCTTCAGTACCCACCTCAGGAACCGCATCAGTACTCTCTTCAGAGGACCCTTCAGTACTCACCTCAGGAACCGCATCAGTACTTTCTTCAGAGGACCCTTCAGTACTCACCTCAGAACTCACTTCAGGAACCGCATCAGCACTCTCCTCAGAGGACCCTTCAGAGCTTAAAACAGGAGTTTCTTCATCAGTTTGTCCAAAACTCACTTCAGAAATTCCGTCAGGGGATCCTTCTACTTGACCTTCAGTAGAACCTTCTTCACCTTCCAACTCAGGAGGTTCAACAGTTTCCAAAGGCTGAGCAGTTCTCTTAGTTGCGAATCCACTGCCTGCGGGAATCAGATGGCCCATAATAACGTTCTCCTTGAAACCCTTGAGCAAATCACTCTTTCCAAGAGTCGCCGCATCAGTTAAAACACGTGTCGTATCTTGGAAACTTGCCGCAGAAATAAAGCTTTCAGTTTCAAGCGAAGCCTTAGTGATTCCCAACAACACGGGCTCACCCTCTGCCGGTTTACCTCCCTGATCCTCCATTTCCTCATTTACACTTATGAATTCAGTTCTCTCAACCTGATCACCCCAAAGGAAAGTGGTATCACCCGGATCAGTGATTCGAACCTTCCGTAGCATCTGCCTAACAATAATTTCAATATGCTTATCATTGATCTCAACACCCTGAAGACGATAAACTTCCTGAACCTCAAATACTAGATGCTCCATCAAGGCATGGGTTCCTAAAATTTCAAGAATCTCATGCGGAACAACAGGGCCATCTGTAAGAAGATCGGCTCTCTTAACAACATCATCTTCGTAAACTGTAATATGTTTATTACGTGGAATTAGATGCTCTGCAACCTCACCAGTTTCAGGATCAGTAATGATAAGCTTTCGCTTGCCTCGTGACATACCATCAAAACCAACAACTCCATCGATTTTGGCAATCTCGGCATTGTCTTTTGGTTTACGGGCTTCAAATAATTCAGCAACACGAGGAAGACCACCGGTAATATCTTTTGTCTTAGCCACTTTCCTTGGCGTCCTAGCCAATAATGCTCCTCCTTGTACCTTTTCTTTATCTTTGACAGAAAGGTGCGCCCCGGTAGGAACTGAATAACTGGCCAGTATTTCCTTAGTTTTAGGTTCAGTTATAACTATTTGAGGGTGAAGGTCTTCCTTGTGTTCAATAACTACCATTCCCTGGACTCCAGTAGCTTCATCCTTTTCCTTCTTCACAGTAATGCCTGGAATCATATCACGGAACTCAACCTTACCACCTTTTTCAGTAATGATCGGAACATTGTGAGGGTCCCATGTAGCAATCTGATCGCCTCGTGAGATTTGTGCACCATCACTAGGATCAATAATTGTTCCAATTACTAGCGGGTGAGATTCCAGCTCCATTCCTTTTTCATCTATTACAGCAACGGATCCACTCTTATTTAATACAATAAATTTACCATCCAATGACTCTACAGTCCTTAAATCCTTGTACCTAATTGTTCCATTGTGGCCAACATGAATGACAGGTTGCTTGAGTGCCTGCTGCGCAACTCCTCCAATGTGGAAAGTACGCATAGTGAGCTGTGTTCCAGGCTCACCGATCGACTGTGCTGCTATAATACCTACTGCCTCACCAATCTTTACTGGATCACCATTAGCCAAATTCAGCCCATAGCATTTCGCACAACATCCTCTGGAGGACTCACACGTTAGGACAGAACGTATTCTCATGGTTTCGTGCCCAATGTCCTGAAGCTTCAAAGATGTAGCCTCGTCAATTAGCTGGTCAACTTCAACAATGACCTCCTGCGAAACCGGATCAGTTATCTTTTCACAACTCGTTCGCCCATAAACTCTAGTTGCAAGCTCAACTACTTCCTCATCACCCTCATAAACAGAAGAAATACTGATACCTTGTGTCGTACCACAATCTAATTCTGTAATGATTACGTCTTGAGAAACGTCAACGAGTTTTCTGGTCAAGTAACCAGAATCGGCCGTTTTTAAGGCAGTATCAGCCAAGCCTTTACGTGCTCCATGAGTCGAAACAAAATACTCGAGGACAGATAATCCTTCACGGAAATTAGAGGTAATTGGTCTTTCAATGATTTCACCCGAAGGCTTAGCCATGAGACCCCGCATTCCTGACAATTGCTTAATCTGCTGCTTGTTACCCCTAGCACCAGAATCCACCATCATGTAAAGAGGATTAGCTATCTCATGACCGTCATTATATTCCAGAGTTCTATACAGAGCCCCAGCAATTTTATCTCCTGCCGCTGTCCATATATCAATGACTTTATTGTACCGCTCACCATCAGTAATGATACCTTTACGGTATTGCTTCTGCACAACATCCAATTGCTTATAAGCATTTTTAAGTTCAACCTGCTTCTCATCTGGAATGACCATATCGGTAATACCAATAGAAACACCAGCCCTCGTTGCTTCCCTAAATCCTAACTGCTTAAGCTGATCAAGTGTTTTAACTGTACCCTTGGGCCCGGATACTTGGAAAGTTCTCCATATAATGTCTGATAGTTGTTTTTTCGCAATCGTCTCATTAATAAACCCAAGAGATTTACCACTCTCATTTTCACATTTCGGCCATATTTCATTAAAACGGACCCGACCAGGTGTAGTCTCGATCGTAACTGCCTCATGGTCTCCATATATGGTGTCTTTACCCCTATCAGGATTCGCCAAACGGATCTTGCAATGAAGAGAAACTGCCCTCTCAGCAATGGCATACTCAACCTCAGTAGTTGATTCAAACAAAGGAATGCGTTGTTCCTCTTTGTCCTTATAAGTTATATGATGGCGATGATGTGTAAGGAAATACGCCCCAAGCGTAATGTCTTGAGAGGGCGTAGTTATAGGTCTGCCACTTGAAGGCGAGAAAATATTATTCGGCGCCAGCATCAAAAGCCTAGCCTCCATCTGTGCCTCAACAGACAAAGGAACATGAACGGCCATCTGATCACCGTCAAAATCAGCATTGTAAGCTGAACATGTTAGAGGATGTAAGCGGATAGCTGATCCTTCGATTAGAACAGGTTCAAAGGCCTGTATAGATAATCTGTGCAATGTAGGTGCACGATTGAGCATTACCGGGTGACCTTTTGTGACCTCTTCAAGTATATCCCAAACTTCAGGAGTTTTACGTTCGATCATCTTCTTTGCAGACCGAACGGTATGCACATATCCTAGTTCCTTTAGCCGTCTTATGATAAAAGGCTCAAATAATACGAGAGCCATCTTTTTAGGCAATCCGCATTGATGAAGTTGTAATTCAGGACCAATGACAATGACTGATCGACCGGAATAATCAACACGCTTTCCTAATAAGTTCTGACGGAACCTTCCACCCTTTCCCTTTAACATATCAGAAAGAGATTTCAGAGCTCGGTTACCAGCTCCAGTCACCGCACGGCCGTGCCTTCCATTATCAAAAAGCGCATCCACTGCTTCTTGTAGCATGCGTTTTTCGTTACGAATAATTACTTCGGGTGTTTTCAGCTGAAGCAAATTCTTGAGACGATTGTTCCTGTTGATTACTCTGCGGTATAAATCATTAAGATCTGAAGTAGCAAACCTACCCCCTTCCAAAGGAACTAATGGTCTTAAATCAGGGGGTATGACCGGCAACACTTCAAGGATCATCCACTCAGGACGTGTATGACTATTGGCAAATCCCTGAGCAAGTTTGAGTCTTTTGGATAACTTTTTACGGACCTGCTTTGAACGCGTTTTTGTCATCGCATCCTCTAACTCCTCCACTAGAGCAATAAGATCAATACCAGCAAGTAAATCACGAACTGCTTCTGCCCCCATACCGGCACGGAAACTATCCTCACCAAATTCCTCCTCGGCTTCTCGTAATTCCTGTTCTGTAAGCAACTGCGCAAGCTCCAAGGGAGTATTACCAGGATCAGTGACAATATAATCTTCGTAATAGATCACCCTTTCCAACATACGTGCACTCATGTCCAACATGAGGCCAATGCGGGAAGGCATGCACTTATAAAACCAAATGTGGCTTACAGGCACAGCGAGTTCGATGTGACCTTGTCGTTCACGACGGACGCGTGACAAAGTAACCTCAACACCACAACGATCACAAATTACCCCTTTATGCTTAATTCTCTTATATTTTCCACAAGCACATTCCCAGTCTTTAGTGGGTCCGAAAATTCGTTCACAGAAAAGTCCTCCCTTTTCAGGTTTAAAGGTTCTGTAGTTGATAGTTTCAGGATTTTTCACTTCACCGAAACTCCAACTGCGAATTGTATCAGCAGCGGCAACGGTAATATTTACCTGGTCAAAACCAGTTTCTTTTTTATCAGCTCCAAAAAGCTCTTGGATATTGGACTCTACGCTCATAATATTTTTGGCAGTCTTAGATCTTTATAAACTCTGTATTCAACTTTTCTCTAGCTCTTATGCACTGGTTCTGGACTCATCCGTAATAGAAGGAGCACTATCACCGACTTTGACGTCAAGACACAGGCTACGCATTTCTTTAATTAAGACATTAAATGATTCGGGAGTCCCAGCTTCAAGACTGTTGTCTCCCTTAACAATGGATTCATAAATCCTTGTTCTTCCCTGAACATCATCTGACTTGACCGTCAACAATTCCTGCAAGGTATATGCAGCACCATAAGCTTCCAGTGCCCATACCTCCATTTCCCCAAAACGCTGGCCACCATACTGAGCCTTTCCTCCCAAGGGTTGCTGAGTAACAAGCGAATATGGACCAACGGCACGGGCATGAATCTTATCCGCCACTAGATGACCAAGTTTAAGCATATAAATATACCCTACAACGACTTCTTGGTGAAAGGGATCACCTGTAAGACCATCATAAAGTTGTGATTTTCCATTCAGCCCAATCCAATTAAAACCTTCAGTGGACTTAGCCTCCTTGAGGTATTCAATTATTTTAGTTTCAGGTATGCCATCAAAGATTGGAGTAGCAACATTGAATCCTAAGGCCTTCGCAGCAACACCCAAATGTGTCTCCAGGACCTGCCCCACATTCATTCGAGAAGGCACACCTAATGGATTCAAGCAAATGTCAACGGGGGTTCCATCATCAAGGAATGGCATGTCTTCTTCAGGAACAATCTTAGCAACCACTCCCTTGTTTCCATGTCGTCCTGCCATCTTATCGCCAACAGATAATTTACGTTTGCTGGCAACATAGACCCTGACAGATTTAATGATTCCTGGATCAACCTCGTCACCGCTTTCCATACGGTCAAGGGACCTTTCACGTTCCGAATCAATATCACCAAACTTGGGTGCAAAACTTGCAATGATATCCATGATCTTATTCCTTATAGGGGAAGGATCTATTTCAATCGAAGCATGGGCTGCTGCTAGCTTTCTGAGCAGCGTTTTTGTTATTTTTCGGTTAGCTGGAATTATAAGCTCACCAGATTTACTATCCACAACATCTAAGGGAATCTTTTCACCCAAAAGAATATCAGACAATTTCTCTGTAAGTTGATCAGTTAATTCATCACGTTTTTTCTTATGGTCTGTGTCAATACTCTTGAGCTGTTTCTTAATTTCAGCCTCAGACAATTGCTCCTTCTCTGCGACATTACGTGAAGAAACTCTAACATCCATTACAATACCAGTGCAACCTGAAGGAACCCTCAATGAAGTGTCCTTAACGTCAGCTGCCTTTTCGCCAAAAATCGCACGCAATAACCGCTCTTCAGGTGCCAGTTCAGTTTCACTCTTCGGAGTAATCTTACCAACAAGAATATCTCCAGGCTTAACTTCGGCTCCAATACGAATCACTCCATCAGGTCCAAGATCAGACAAAGCTTCCTCGCCTACATTAGGTATATCCCTAGTGATCTCTTCCGGGCCCAGCTTCGTGTCTCGAGCGCCCACATCAAAATTAGATATATGTATTGATGTATAGACATCATCCTTCACAACTCTTTCTGATATCGTGATCGCGTCCTCAAAATTATATCCATTCCAAGGCATGAAAGCAACAAGAACATTTTTACCCAAAGCAAGTTCACCATTTTGAGTACAAGGACCATCAGCTAACACATCACCTTCTTTAACTTTCTGACCTTTTGTAACTATTGGCCTTTGATTGATGCAAGTACCAGAATTAGAACGCATAAATTTGCGTAAAGGATAAATATAGATTCCTTTATTCGGATCACTTTTTAACTTACGGGGATCTGATAAAAATTTCTGATCCGAAACATGCAATTCACCGTCAGAAGTCACAACAATCATTTCAGCTGTTGCCGCGGCAACTATTCCCGGCCCCTCGGAAACCACTACAGCCCGTGAATCTCGGGCAGCCTTACCCTCCATTCCGGTTCCTACTAATGGAGACTCTGAGCAAAGCAGGGGAACACCTTGGCGTTGCATGTTAGACCCCATCAACGCTCTGTTAGCATCATCATGTTCAAGGAATGGAATTAGAGATGCCGCAATTGAAACCAATTGTTTAGGAGAAACATCCATGAGTGAAGCTTCTTTAGGATCAATCTCAAGAAAATCCCCCCTATAACGAGCAGTTATCCGATCAGATGTGAACTGGCCTGTGTCATCTAATGGGTTATTAGCTTGTGCTATAACTTCATTCTCCTCCTGATCCGCTGTTAGATATGCAATGTCCTTAGTTACCTTGCCGTTTTTAATTTTGCGATAAGGCGTTTCTATAAATCCAAATTCATTGATTCGTGCAAAAGTACTCATCGAATTAATCAAACCAATGTTTGGTCCTTCGGGAGTCTCAATAGGACAAATTCTACCATAATGAGATGGGTGAACATCTCGGACTTCGAAACCTGCACGGTCCCTATTTAGACCACCAGGGCCCAGAGCAGACAAACGTCTTTTGTGAGTTAGCTCAGCTAAAGGATTTGTCTGGTCCATGAATTGACTTAATTGGGAACGACCGAAGAAATCCCTTACAACAGCCGATAGGGCCTTTGGATTAATCAATTTTTGAGGTGTCATACCATCCAAATTGACATCGAACAAAGTCATACGTTCTTTAACCAAACGCTCAGTACGCGCAAGACCCACTCTGCATTGATTGGAAAGCAATTCCCCTACCGCACGTACGCGTCGAGAACCAAGGTGATCAATATCATCTGTTATTCCTTCCCCTTTTTTAAGGTTAAGTAAATATCTCATTGCCACTACAAAGTCCTCGGATGTAAGAATCCTCTCTCCCTCATCAACTTTGAGTCGTAGCTTTTGATTGATTTTATATCTACCAACTCTGGTAAGGTCATATTTTTTAGGATCAAAGAAAAGCCGCTTAAGAAGTGCCTTCGAATTAGTTGTGGTTGGAGGATCTCCAGGGCGCAAGCGACGGTAAATATCTTTAAGCGCTTCCTCCTCATCATTGGCCGGATCCTTTCTCAATGATTTTACTAAAATATCATCATCCTTAGTATCGATCACTTCAAGACTCTTATGCCCCAACTCGATTAACTGGTGAACCACACCGATAGTGAGAGGCTCATATGCCTTCGCAACAATGACCTCTCCATCAATAACATCTTCCATAGGCGTTTTGGTTGAGAGGCTTTCCTCATCCATCTTTGCCGTAAGCTTTAATTTTTCTACCTCATAAAAAAGTTTACAGATATCTGAATCTTTCTCGAATCCAAGAGTACGAAGGAATGTTGTAGCAAGGAACTTTCTTCTGCGTCGACGACGGTCCAAATAAACATAAAGTAAATCATTGGTATCAAATTGAACTTCTAGCCATGAACCTCTATCA
>PAPL01000096.1 GCA_002708885.1 Verrucomicrobiales bacterium
CCCTGTGTCTCACCCGAGCGCGCCAGCGCCTCGTAGCAACCGCTGGCCCACGATTCCGGAACCTTGATGATGGAGGCAGCCGGCCAATCGCATCCGTGCGAGCTGGCGTTCTTGGGGACTGGGTGTTTTCTGGCCCTAATCCCGTTTCCGTTCCAGACCACCTGGCGCTCCGCCCCGACCCTCGCGATCTCAAGATCGACCTCCGCCAAGTCGGTGGAGAAATGGAAAGTAAGTTCCTCACCCGCGACATAACTCCGCTTCCCAGGATAGCCGTGGATTAATGACTCTGCAGCCGCTACAAGCGGCGCCACTAAGTGGATAGCCAGAATGGCCAAGCATAGGGTAACATTTCTTTTGGTCATCGTGCAGAAAATGGCAACATGACCTGGATCGAACCGGCCTGTAAGCTTCGCGCCAAATGAGGAGGGAAGGGATCTGAGGACGAAAGTCTTGGAGACTGCCATTACCATGGTAAGGGCTGCTGTAGTTAATGCTTTTAATTTCATATTTAAAAGGTTCTTTTGAAGAGATTCCAAGTATAAGTGCATGCGGTTTGGCGTACCAACGGAAAACCGCCCTGCTTCTTGGGTCAGTGTGTCATGCAGAGCTAAGAACGTGGACTGCTATTAACATTAATAGGGTTAAAGTTGAGTTTCTTTCTTTGCATTTTTCGCAGGAAAGATTGACCCATTTACTGCAAATCAATAAATTAACATCTATGCATCTTATCTTATTTATTCTTTTCTTTACCTTGCCGGGCATCATAAAAGCTGATGATTGGCCTGGGTGGCTCGGTTCCAAACGCGACGGTGTTTGGCGAGAAGAAGGAATAATAAAAAATTTCCCTGAAAATGGCCCCAAAATATTATGGAGAACAAAAATTAATAGAGGTTATGCAGGCCCAGCCGTTTCAAATGGTAAAGTTTTTGTAATGGATCGGGAAATTGCTCAGAATGCTCAATCACCTGAAAATCCTTTTGCAAGAGACAAGATCCCCGGAAAGGAAAGATTACTCTGTATTGATGCTAATAGCGGGAAATTAATTTGGGTAAAGTCACACAATTGTGATTATACAATCAGTTACTCTGCCGGGCCAAGAGCCACTCCAATAATTGAAAAAGAAAGAATTTATTCATTGGGAGCGGAAGGAAATCTTTTTTGCAGGAATACAGAGGATGGTTCCACAATTTGGACTAATGACTTCAATACTTCTTTCAATACAAAAACACCAACTTGGGGATTTTCAGCCAGCCCTTTGATTTATGGAAAACTGCTCATATGCCTTGCAGGGGGACAAGGATCAGTGGCTGTTGCTTTTGATAAATTAACTGGTGAAGAGAAATGGCGATCCTTAAGTGCCAAAGAGCCTGGATATGCTCCACCTGTAATCATCAAACATGCGGATAAAGAGCTTCTCATTATTTGGACACCAGAATCAGTAAATGCCCTTGATCCCGATACTGGAAAGGAAATATGGTCTATTCCATGGCAATTACGCTTTGGTCTTAGTGTAAGCACTCCTCAACTTGTGGGAGATATTCTATTCTTATCTTCATTCTACAATGGCTCAATGGCCCTGAAAATTAAGACTGGAAAAGAACCTGAAATTATCTGGAAAACAGCCAAAGTCAGTGAAAAAAGAACTGAACATCTGCATGGCATAATGAATACTGCAGTGATCAATGAAGGCCATATTTATGGGGCCTGTAGTTATGGCGAATTCAGGTGCCTGTCTCTAAAATCAGGAAAAAGAATATGGGAATCCCTCGAGCCCGTTGGGTTGCAAAGACCCTCTCGTTGGGGAACTGTATTTGTTACACCTCATGAAAATCGATATTTTTTATTCAGTGAAACTGGCGAACTTGCCATAGCGGAACTATCAACATCCGGGTACAAAGAAATTAGTCGTGCTCATGTCATTGAGCCTAACGGCATTGACATGCGACAACGGAAAATTGTCTGGTCTCATCCAGCATATGCAATGAAATCATGTTTCATTAGAAATGACACAGAACTGATCAGAGTCTCTCTGGCAACCTCTGAATAATCTTTGTAGAGTTTTTTCTATATCTTGGCAGGATCGACAGCCTTATAATTACCACCAAATCTCCTAGAGATGTCCTTCAGAATAGCCTGCCCGATGCCTTTTACACTGATGCAATTGACTTTTGGTAATCGGCTACCACTGTAGATCCTCTTTGCCTCTTGGAGGACGAGATCAACAATCGCGGTATTGCTCAGTTTCTGTCCATTCTTATTTGTTCCAGGTTCACCATCAGCAATCAAAAATACTGAAGTAGGCTTTTGAAAAAAAGCGGCAACTAACGCCAGATCCATGCGAGAGCTGCCACTGGTCCCTGCCAAGGCCTGCACGGACCCCGGTGAAATCGGAGTGTACTTGATACCGTTATTGTCGGTTCCTTTCGAACCCCACTCTGATGTTCTAGTTCTATCAAATGCTCCGCCTCCTCTTTTATTGATGAAATATGCATTCATCCATGTCTTTGCCCGGGCAATGTTACCAGAATTTGCCTTTACGGGTTGAGGGGCAAATCCATCGCAATCCTTTCCGAAACAGATGATATTAAAGCTAATATTTGGCGATAGAGCAGAAAGAGTACGCACGATCTCCCTCCTGATAGCCCTAATCCCAGTGGGCCCACAATTATTATTCATACTTGTCGAGGTATCAATGACGAGAATGATTCGGTTACCGCCCCCACTAGTTCCAAAAAATTTCGCGCCTCCTCGGCCATCACCAAATCCACCAATGCCAAAACCATCACCAAAATCGTTCCCGAATGCCGGTGTATCGGAAAAAGTTGGGATTTCCGGCATCACAACGGATGAGGCGTTCGTTGCGGTAATTGTTTTATCTGCTCTCCTTGAAGGCGTAGCAGGTTTTTCCAATGTTACCTTCTTGGCAAAGGACCGTTTCTGAGGAACCAAATCAGTATTTGCGGAACTAGCTTCCACAACCATTTCAATTTCTTCGGAATCAAAATTTGCTATGACAATGAAAGCTAAAATTGAAAAAATGATTGCGTGAACAAAAACTGCAGCTCCAAGTGAAAAGGCCTGAGATTTTTTTCTCTGTGATTCAGGTGAATATTCGCTGTTCTCTACTTCAGCTAAAAAATCATTAGGTTCATTCTTTTCAGGCGGACGGAACCTTGTTGATTTTTCTCCAGACATGATCGTTGAGCTGATAAAGATAATCTAATTAACAGCTTATCCTATAATAACGATAATCCTATCCCTTTATTAGCAAATAATTCACTTTCATCTAATCAAACCAATTCCAGGGAATTGACGTGAAAGGTAATGACTTTGGTTCGGCCTTTTCTTGTGTGATTGCTACTTCCTCATGACCATCCAAAACAAACATGCCACGGTCACTCGATATGCGAGATAAGGGCTCATGCCCAGATCCAGAAATTCCAACACAGGAAGGAAGCACAAATAATAGTAACGCAAGGAATGGCTTCATAATCATAAATCCTACAAAATTAATGACTTATGTGAAACAAAAATAATTGACTCTTTTATTCCTCAACGAACACTTTGTTTGTTCAAATTTAGAGTCAAGGATCTGAACCTCTTTTTTCTAGGATCTTTGAGGGACTTACATGCACATTTACCGTCCACTAACTTATCAAATGAGTCTTCTTGATCCACTCGATGAGCAACGGTCCCATCATCACTAAGTATTAGGATCTTTCCACTTCCCGAAATAGGAGCGATCGCCTCAGGATTCAAATTCACAAAAGATCTTATTTTTTTTGGAACACTTTTAGGTTCGCCATCCCAAGAATAAAGAACAGAGCTCAGCTTATCTGATCGATCTCCTGCCACCAAAAAAAAATCTCTTGTGATAAGATGAATACTCAATAGATCGAATGCCTCTTCTCTGAACATTTAAATGCACAGGTTTTCCTAAAATCGGCTCCGCTTTACCATGAACCACTGCGTTAGGATTCTTAATGGGAATAAGAATAGCTTGTTGTTCAGGGATTGGATTGCGAAGACCAACGTAAAGAACACTACCATCCGCATTAGTGGATAAACCTTCAATATTCAGGCCTTGCTCTTTGGGAGCCAGAACCTTACCTGCATCTTCGCCAATGACACCAACACTAGCTTTCAAATTAAGATCCTCGCAGGAAACCAATGCGCTTAACAGATTTTCATACGCAATGCCTTCCGGCTTTAAAATAAATTTTCCTTCCTCATTAATTACCTTAGTAGAAAATAAACGATATCTGCTATTCCTCCATTTACCTTTCTTATTACGACCATGAGAAGTTATCCAATAAATTAAATCACCCACACGCGCACATGCCTCAATATCTGATTCAGCGTGTGATTCATTTTGTACGCCAAGAAAGACATCTAGTGGGTATTCTGCCAACGGCATTCCTGGACGTTTCAAGGAATAGATTCTGAGAATATTATCCTCATCATCAGCTACAACAAATGTATTGTTATCCAAAGCAACCGCTGCAGACGCATCACATGATCCATAAAACATAGTTTCCTCTGCCGTCGCTATAAAAGACTTCGCTGCCATCAAAATGACAAAAACCATGTACGTGCCTCTCATTAGTTTAAATTAACCCCAACATAATCATTGTTAAACCAAAGATATGCGGCTTCTGCAGAAAAATCATTGTCTCTTCAGCTCATCAATCTGATCCCTGAGCAGTGCAGCCTTTTCGAACTCAAGTTTTGAAGCCGCTTCCTGCATTTCCACCTGAAGATCACTGATCACTTGAGCCACGTCAATGTCGTGCTCGTTACCCGCCAATATCTCCTCAGATACTTTTGCTCCTCCGAGAGTCATGTGCAATGACTCCTGATCAGCACGGCTGACGCTTTCAGGAATTATACCGTGCCTTTCATTGTATCCGATCTGCCTTCGCCTTCTATATTCAGTAATGTTTACAAGGCCTTCAATGCTCTTCGTCATGTCATCGCAAAATAGCACGACTCTTCCTTCAACGTGTCGGGCAGCCCGGCCGGCCGTCTGAATCAAAGAAGTTTCACTCCGCAGATAACCTTCTTTGTCAGCATCCAAAATACAAACTAAAGCAACTTCAGGAAGATCAAGACCCTCTCTGAGAAGATTAATACCTACAAGGATATCAAATTCACCGGCACGCAGAGCCCTTAAAATTTCCACACGTTCGATGGCGCCAATATCACTGTGTAAATATCTAACCCTAAGATCAACGTCGCGTAAATAATCTGTCAGGTCCTCCGCTGTTCTCTTTGTTAGCGTGGTCACAAGGACTCTGTTCCCTGACTCAGTAGCACTTCGGCACAACTCAATAGTTTCATCTATCTGCCCTTTCAAAGGCTTGAGCTCAACTAAAGGATCAAGTAATCCGGTAGGCCGGATGATCTGCTCAATGATTAAATCCTGACTAGGATCATTGACATTGAACTGATCAATACTCTGAGAGGAACCTGATATATGAGGAACCAACGTGGGTAAGGTATCAGCTGATCCTTTTTTCTTACTTTGCCTAGGTATGTATTTCGAATTTCCGACCTTACTGTTCTCTATTTCAAATCTTGCAGGAGTTGCACTTACATAAACACGCTGACCCGTCATATCCATAAATTCATCAAATTTTAAAGGCCTATTATCAAGTGCACTTGGCAATCTGAATCCATAATCCACAAGATTGGTTTTTCGAGATTTATCTCCTTCATACATTCCCCCGACCTGAGGAACTGTGGCATGCGATTCATCAATAACGGTCAAATAATCCTTAGGAAAGAAATCAAGCAATGTGGAGGGTCTAGAACCGGGTGGCCTTGACCCTAGGTGCCTTGAATAGTTCTCTATTCCTTGGCAAAAACCCATTTCCTGCATCATTTCAATGTCATATTCCGTTCTTTGTCGTATCCTCTGAGCTTCAATGAATTTCTGATTTTCTTCGAAAAATGCTACCTGATCTTCCAGTTCGATACGAATTTCTTTGATAGCACGCGCCATTTTATCAGCCGGAGTTACGAACTGTTTTGCAGGATAGAAATTATAGTTTTCAAGACGAGATATGATGTTTCCGCTGATAGGGTCGAAGGCAGAAATCCTATCAATTTCATCTCCAAAGAATTCTACTCGGATCGCTTCATTCTCCAAATACGCAGGGATCACATCAACTACATCTCCACGTGATCGGAACTTGCCGCGAGTAAAAGAAAAATCGTTTCGCTCGTATAGCATATCTACTAACCTTGTTAGGAATTTGTCCCGGTCCATTTTCATTCCTGTACTCACGGGACACATCATGTCCTTGTAATCATCAGGGGATCCCAAACCATAGATACAGGAAACACTTGCAACGACAATAACATCTTCTCTAGTCAATAAGGACCCCATGGCCGAGAGACGCAGACGCTCTATCTCGTCATTAATTGAAGAGTCCTTTTCTATGTAGGTATCACTGCGCGGTATATATGCTTCAGGTTGGTAATAATCAAAATACGATACAAAATACTCAACCGCGTTATCTGGAAAAAAATTTTTGAACTCTGAATAAAGTTGTGCGGCAAGAGTTTTATTATGTGACATGACCAGAGTAGGTCTATTCATACCAGCAATGACATTAGCCATTGTGAATGTTTTGCCGGAACCCGTTACTCCTAAAAGAGTCTGATGCTGATTACCGGCAACCAAAGACTTTATTAATTTATCAATGGCCTGCTGCTGGTCACCGCGAGGCTGATAATTAGAATGAAGCTGAAAGTGGCAAGCCATCACTCTCTATGAACCACGAATGTCGAAATTTCACAAGTCGGTTCCTGTTTTCAATGATTTTTAGGATCCGTACTTGGCTTAGTACTCATACTAACCTCCAAGTCCCATCTATCACCGCAACCCGAGCATCTATACGCTACCCAGTCACCATTGGAAAAACCGAATTCAGGCTCTATCGTGAGTCGATAGGCCATTCGCCCGCAATCAACACATATCACCTTGTCAGGGACTTCCATTGCGCTGGAAAAATCAGTTGGGATGAATTATTAGGAAATCTCCCGTCCGTAAAGACTCTTCAATTAGAGTAATAAAAATATTATTCCTGCTCACCGCTTTCTTTCTTTGCTCTTGCTGTGTCAGCAGCAGCAAAAAGTAGAACCCCGACTGGAATAGAAAGACCAGCCAAACACACAAAGACCTGTAACCATTGAATACCCATTATTATATAAACGGTGAATTAATACGAATCTTTCATTCGTTATAGTTAATATTAAACCTTTATTAACAAATGTCGACTAAAAATACTCTTTCTTCTGCCGCAGAATCTCTTGAATGTATAAATTCATGGAACAAATAATAATTGCCGAACTCAAAAATAGTGTGCCTTCTAATCCGGGTGAATATTCTGTGTGCGGCCAAATTTCTGGTTCGGTACGTAAACAGACCCGAAACGGAAATCCATATTACGAAGTAGAACTTTGTGATTCCACCGGATCAATAAAGCTAAAAGCATGGCAAGATTCAGCCGCGTTCTCGCAGGCAGAATCCTTGAATGGAAATGAATGGGTAAAGATACAAGGGCACTGGTCAAGCAACGAATATGGGATCGATGCTCGGGACTGGAAATTATCTAATCTCGAAGAAGAAGAAATCGCCAATGTCCTTGCCGGAACTGAAGAAACTAAGTCAAAGCAAACAGAAGATTATAATTATATCCAATCAGTTTGTGAGTCACTGTCAGATCCTAGGTTTCGGGCCATCTGCACAAAATTTTTAGATCGGTTCGGCGATCGTTTCAAGCGTTCGGCAGGAGCGCGTAACCTACATCATGCCCGTCGAGGCGGACTCATTGAACATGTGGCACAAATGATCAGGAGTGCAGAAGGTATATGTTCAGCTTACAAGAATCTGAACCGTGACTTACTGATCTCGGGTGTTCTTTTCCATGATTGTGGAAAAATGTGGGAGAATACTTACCCAAAGGATGGATTTACAATGCCTTACGATTTTCGAGCGGAACTTACTGGTCACATATCCATTGGAGCAGAAATAGTAAATACATTATGGCGAGAAACTGAATCGGAATCAGGTGAAGAATGGGAACTGATTGAGCCGAGCAGTGAAAAGGCAAGGATTCACCTCATTCATCTCATATTATCACATCATGGAAAAATAGAATACGGATCACCGGTCCTACCTAAAACACCAGAAGCACTCATACTTCATCATATTGATAACATTGATGCTAAGATAGAAATGATTTATCAAGGCTATGAAGAGCAGGAGCCCCCATCACAAGAAGTGCTAAGTAAAGTCTGGGCCCTAGAAACGAATATTGTTAGGCCCTTGGAAAAATATTACACATCATCTGACCAAGTTGAACCCAATGATCATTAACTTCTGATCAATCTTACAATGGGTTTTAAGTTCTTTAAAAAACGCAATGTATGGTTACCAACTTGGCCGGTCATCCTTGGGCTAACGCTTATAATAATCACAAGTGTTTCAGTAATTTTATTCTCATCGCATGATTTCCTGGCCGTCACAAATAAAGTTCCTAATGCCAAAATTCTGGTCGTTGAATCATGGATGGCAGATAATTCGATGGAACAAGTGGCAGAAATTTTTAACGACGAAAAAAATAATTACGAATCCTTATGGCTAATCGGTCCGAGACTTGAAAGAGGCTATTATATATCAGAAAAGTACAAAACTTATAATCAAATGGGCGCCGCAACACTAATTGAACTCGGGGTTCCAAAAGAAAAAATACATTTGGCTCCCGCCAGCAAACAACTCAGGCACAGAACCTTCAGTGCTGCAGTAAACCTAAAAAGTGAATTTGAAAAAAACAATATCGGGTCAAGTCCTTTTGACCTTGTCACACTAAATGTGCATGCGCGCCGTAGCTGGATCACTGTCAAAAAAGTATTTGGGACAAAAGATCAGATAGGAATTATTGCCTTGCCGCCGGTATCCTACGAAGCTGAAAAATGGATGAAAACGAGCGCTGGAGTCAAAAGTACCATCTTTGAATCGATTGCTTATCTTTATGAGTTATTAACGGATAGCGGAAGGTGAAAAATTGAAATCAAAGTTCTTTCCATCATGTTCTGATTTTCAATAATATAAAATAATGTTCCGCTCCTTACTCAATCAGAATGCCGCATTGCTTTATCTATTATTTCTGATCGAATTCTTATTGATAAACACATTATCAGTTAATGCTAATCCTCTTAAAGGGACTGCCGCACTTGATTGGGAAGGTGATATTGCTTCTAAGCTAGTTGATACTGCGGATGCATTTCTCCTAAAAAAAATTGATCAGGCCGTTGTCAAAAGAAATGCCAGGACCAAAACGCTTAATGGTATTGATCTGTCTGAACATCGTAAAAAACTAAAACACATTATCGGTATTCGTGATGAAAGGGTAAAGGGATCTGAAATCCTGACAGGCGTAATTATACATGAGGTTCCAGAATACTCCGTCCGAAATTTTCGATTACAGGCCTTTGGAGGAGTCTCAGTAGAAGGACTATTGATCGAACCTCAAAACGCTGAATTCACAACCATTTATATTCCCGATCCTGAAAGTTTTGCCACGACAACGAGACCACAGACACTTGCAGCGAATGGTCACCGTGTCTTTGTACCAGTCCTCATTGATCGCAAAACAAAGCATAGAAAGATTACTAATCGTGAATTCCTCTACAGGTCCGCTTTTGAGCTTGGCAGGCACCTGATCGGCTATGAAGTTCAAAAAGTATCAGCTATCATCGATGCTCTGGGAAATAATAACAAAGGCATTGGGGTAGCCGGAGACGGTGAAGGTGGGCTCATTGCTTTTCATGCTGCAGCCGTTGATGAGCGGATCGAACGTGCCTGGATCATTGGTCACTTCGGTAAAAGAGAAAGGGTATGGGATGAACCTGCTTATAGGAACGTATTTGGCCTGCTCAATGACTTCGGAGACGCTGAGATTGCCAAGATTATTCGACCCCGAGTCCTAGTCATTGATCCTTCTCAGGCTCCTGAAATTACAGTTCCTAGAGGGACCGGAGGCAAACCCGGAAAAGTACCCAGTTTCAGGCCGGACCAGATATCATCGGAAATAAAGAGAGCGGGTCTAAGGGCGGGAGACATAAGTACTTACATGGATCAGAATGTAAAAATACATGAGGCCATTGCGCTCCCGGTAAAAGAACTCGGCAACGTTCAGGACCGGGCCTTCAATGAAATTGATAGGCATAACCAACAACTTTTAGATCAGAGCGCAGAAACTAGGAGACTTTATTTTTCCAAACTAGACACCTCTTCAATGGAAAAGTTTCAGGCCAGCATAGAGCCCTATAGAAAAAAATTTGCGTCAGAGGTAATTGGTCAATTTGATGATGATCTTGTACCCGCGAATCCAAGGACCAGACTCATCAGTGAAACAGAAAAAGTCCTTACCTACGAAGTGGTATTGGATGTCTTTAGAGGCGATCAGGGTCTCTTCGCTTATGGAATACTTGTGATTCCAAAAGACATAAAAGAAGGAGAAAAAAGACCCGTTGTGGTTTGCCAGCACGGACTAGAGGGCCGGCCCCAGTCCACGATAGGGGAAAAAGATCATCATTATTATAAGGCCTTTACAACTGAACTCGCCAATCTCGGATTTGTAACTTTTGCACCACAAAACATATACATTTTTCAGGACCGGTTCCGGGCCCTTCAATTCAAAGCCAACGCAATAGGAAAAACACTCTTTTCTATAATGGTACCACAACATCAACAAATCACTGACTGGCTAGGATCACTCGAATTTGCAGACAAAGAACGGATCGGTTTTTACGGCCTATCATATGGAGGAAAATCTGCTATGCGTATCCCTCCTCTCGTATCAAATTATTGTCTCTCTATATGTTCAGCAGACTTCAATGAGTGGGTCTGGAAAAATGCATCTACCAGATCAAGATACAGTTACGTTTGGAGCGGAGAGTATGAAATTTTCGAGTGGGATCTGGGAAGTACTTTTAATTATGCGGAAATGGCTACGCTCATTGCTCCGCGACCTTTTATGGTGGAGAGGGGACACTTTGATGGTGTTGCCCCAGACGAGACAGTAGCTTACGAATTTGCAAAGGTCAGAAATCTCTATTCGGCGAAGCTTGGCATCGGTGAAAGAACAAAAATTGAATGGTTCGTTGGCCCTCATACGATTAATGGAAAAGAAACGTTCGAATTCCTTCGCCAGCATTTGAATTGGCCAAAAAAACAGTAATTAATCAATAAAAATTACCTTATTCCTGCGACGCGCATGCTTGCCGCCCGGCAGATTAACCTTGGCAGTCGATTCGTCTTTAATTAAAGATCTGACCAGTTCCACTTCTCTAAATCCAACTCCTGGAACATTGGCCTTTCTTAACCAAGATAATATCGCTCGTGCCTGTAACGCATCGTTTAATTTATCGAGCTTAGGTAATGGTAGCTGCTTTTTATTAATCCATGAAAATTCAGTGGATGAAAGAATCTGATCAATCATATCTGATTCTCTCATCGAAACTTCTGCCGCTCTTGAAACTGACTTCGTTATATCACGCTGGAAAATTTTTCTTAGACTAGGAATGAGGGTGTTACGTACCCGGTTACGCAAGAACTCATTGCTCCGATTACTTGTATCTTCCCGGTAATCTATATTTTTTTCCGTGACATAAGAATCAATATCGCTACGCCAAATGGAAAGGAAAGGTCTTAGCAACTCAAGACTTACACCATCAGATATGATCTTAGATTCCTTTCGTATCCCGGTTAATTTTCCCGATCCTCGAAAAAGATTCATCAGTACAGTCTCAACATTGTCATCGGCATGGTGGGCTAATATGACGCGCTTGCATCGCCACTTTCTTGAAACCTTCGCAAAAAAAACTAATCGCTCGTCTCTAGCAGTGACTTCAATCGAAGATTTTTTCTGCTCAGAGATTTTGCGAACATCCTTCTTTTCAGATTCAAATTGGTAATTATAACTCTTCGCGAGATTACGAACGAACCTCGCATCTGAACCAGAATCCCTACCCCTCAATGAATGATTTAAGTGGCAAACAATAATGTCCCTGCAACGCACATCATATTTGAGCCAGTGCAAAAGTGCTACTGAATCGCGTCCTCCAGAGACTCCTACGAGATAACGTTTTCGATTGCTGATTCCAGCAGTTTCAGGGCTCGGAAAAATCACACCTCAGTCACTGCTGTACATAGGATCCTTTAGGCCATGGCCTGATGAATGGGGTCAGCTCCCTCAACGCCGACTAATTTTTGGTCCAGACCATTATAAAAATAACTCAAATTATTTTGATCAAGGCCCATAAGATTAAGAACAGTCGCATGAAGATTCTTCACATGATATGGATCTTCAACCGCCTTACTTCCTAACTCATCTGTTGTTCCCACGCTGACACCACCCTTAATTCCTCCACCTGCCATCCACATGGTAAAACCAAAGCTATTATGATCTCTGCCTGTTCCTTTTGCATATTCAGCAGTTGGTTGCCTTCCGAACTCACCTCCCCAAACTACCAAAGTTTCGTCTAAGAGGCCCCTCTGCTTTAAATCTTTCAAGAGCCCGGCAATGGGCTTATCCGTGCGGCCACAATGATAATCATGATTCTTTTTAAGATCACCGTGCGCGTCCCAGTTCGAATCATTGTGTGCTCCTCCAGAATATACCTGTATGAATCTAACTCCGCGTTCCACTAATCTTCTTGAAAGAATGCATTTACGTGCAAAATCATCAGTCCTAGAACCATCAAGTCCATACAGGTCTTTCACGTGCTGAGGTTCAGAATCCACATCTATGGCCTCAGGCGCAGTGGATTGCATATTATAGGCAAGCTCATAACTGGCAATACGAGCACTAAGATCTGAATTATCCTTACGGCCTGAAAGGTGTTGAGAATTTAATTGGTTTAAAGATGTAATGACTTTCCTTTGCTCAAGAGAATCCATTCCCTTGGAATGTTTGAGATTGAGAATTGGATCTCCTGTGGGACGGAAAACCGTACCCTGATATGAGGCTGGCATGTAACCGGAAGTCCAATTCTTTGCACCAGAAATGGGACCCCCAGTATGATCAAGCATTACTACATAGCCAGGCAAATTCTGATTAACAGATCCGAGCCCGTAGTTTACCCAAGAACCTAATGAAGGCTTGCCACTGATCAAAGATCCACTATTCATCATCAGCATGGCAGATCCATGAATTGGTGAATCGGCCGTCATAGAATGAATGAATGCGATATCATCAACGCAGGTTCCAACGTGAGGGAAAAGTTCCGATACCATTTTCCCGCACTGCCCGTACGGTTTAAAGGACCACTTTGGGCCGACTACACGACCCTTGTTCTTTTTACCGCCTCGGCCATGAGTCTTTACGTCAATAGTTTGTCCATCCAAAGGATAAAGTTTTGGTTTATGATCAAAAGTGTCCACGTGACTAGGACCGCCATACATGAAAAGAAATATGACGGATTTTGCCTTAGCAGGCATCATCTGAGGCTTCGGATAAAGTGGGTTGCCCGTGGCCGCGTTTGCTGAGGATTTGAAAAATCCATCATTTGCGAGCATTCCTGTAAGAGCCATTGATGTGAAGCCTCCACCTACAGTGTGCATGAATTCTCGACGATTGGTTTGTCCGCAGAATGTATTACGTGGTAATTTCATGGTCTGTTCTTTCTTTTATGGGATGTAAATTATCTATTATTTTAGCGGTTATTAATCAACAAATATAAACTCATTCATGTTCAATGCCACTAGGCAGAATCTTTGCAGCGCGCTCTGATCATCCAATCCATGCTCTTCTTTAAGCGTTTTGATCATTCGGTTCACTATTTCTAAGGACTTTGGATTAGCAGGTTTGCAGGTAACTATCTCCAGGCCTCTCTTGATACGGGCACTCATGTCCCCATTGACCTCTTCCTCAAGGCGCTTGGCAAAAATAGCAGCCTTTTCATTCACAAAATTACTGTTAATCATATTTAATGCCTGCGTTGCAACAGTAGTTGTAAACCTCTGAGGGCAAGGTGCGTCAGTGTCAGCAAAATCAAAGCCAGTTAACATCGGATCCTTAAGTGAACGTTTGATTTTAATGTAAACTGCTCTGCGGTTCTGCTCTTCAACGGGAGAATTTCCCCACTTTCCACCTTTCGTGGACGATGTCGCTAATACAGCCTCATCAAGCTTGGAATAAAAACTCTCACCTCCCATTTTAAGATTCAATTGACCTGTAACTGCTAAAATATTATCGCGAATCTCCTCAGCACTCATTCGCCGCATATTGAATCTCCAAACAAGATTATTTTGGGGATCCTTTGCGAGGGCCTCCTTTTGTGCCCTTGATGACATTTGGTAAGTCTTCGAAAGCATGATCATACGTTGCAGTTCCTTGACGCTCCATTTTCTTCTAACAAATTCCGTGGCCATCCAGTCCAGTAACTCGGGGTGAGTCGCCTTAACACCAAGATAACCAAAGTCACTTGGGCTCGAAGAAATACCTTTCCCAAAATGGTTTTGCCAAACTCTGTTAACCGCGACACGAGAAGTTCTCGGATTATTAGGCTCGGTCATCCACTGAGCAAGGACCTTCCTGCGGCCTGTCGTTTTCTGGCCCGGCTTTGGGGCAGGAATGGTCACCTTTTTGTTACTGATTATAGGAGGAAAAGCTGGATCAACGGGATCACCCTTAACGTTCGCATTGCCTCTGTAATGGACATGCATCTGTTCTGCATTAGTTCCAAATTCTTTAACTACCATGGCCTGCATCGGCCCGCTTGGCTTGGGTGCTCTGATTTTTTTCAGATCATTAACAAATTGACGATAAGTGGTAATCTGATCCTCACTAAATACTTCTTTCCCTCTGTCCCTAATTAAATCCGCAATGTTAACCGGTGCTTTGGGTGCCTCAACCGCTTCAAGACTCATGTCGAAGAATTGTCCTCCGCCATTATTCTTCACATGAACTGACACTACGTTCCTGCCTGTCTGCAAAGCGGACGCCGCTTTTTGGTCGAGTGGCACTTCAATGTACTTGGCAACAAAACCCGTTCGCTTAGCTATTTGCTGACCATTTAGATAAATTTCAATATCCTCGTCGTGGTAAACCTGCATTTTCAGTGCTTTTGGGACAACGGTCAGCTGGAAACTCGTCTGAAGCCAAATGTCTGGTGTGGTCCAGGGAGTCTTTCCTTTTTCATTGGGAACTGACCCGCCAAAGGGCGCTATCCCTGACTTACATTTTGCCTCCTCAGCTCTGAATCCCACAGCGGACCAGTCAGGGGCCGGTTTTTCGGTAGTGTAATGCCAGCTCTGTTCACGTTTACGATGATTGGCAATGAGAACATTATCTGACAATCCGGTAAGATTTTTTTCTAAGTCCTTAGCAAGTTTGGCATCGAGTTTAGCGAAACGCTTAGTGGCAATTTTCTCAATGGC
>PAPL01000097.1 GCA_002708885.1 Verrucomicrobiales bacterium
GTCTTGGGAGATGGCCTGACCCCGCAGACCCAACGCCACTATCCCGCCGGACAGGAACTACTCGCTTCCACCGACGAACGTTTCCGCCCCATCAACGCTCGCACCGGGCCGGATGGCGCGCTCTACATCGCCGATATGTACAAGGGCATGATCGAACACGTCATCTTTCTGGTTCCGTGGATCACCGATCAGGTAAAATCGCGAGACCTTCTCACCGGCAACGATCTCGGTCGCATCTGGCGCATCGTGTCGACGGATCGGCCGATCTCCCACCAATCGCCTGCGCTTTCCAAGCTGGATGCCGACGGACTCGTCCGTGAGCTGAACCACCCCAATGGCTGGCGGCGCGACACCGCTCAGCGGCTCCTCGTTGATGGCCACCTCGCTACCGCTGTGCCAGCGCTGACGGCTCTGGCTTGCCAGGGTGAATCTCATCTCGGTCGCCTCCACGCTCTGTGGACGCTTGACGGATTGGGAGCGCTCGACTGGCCGACCCTCACCCAAGTCGCCCGCCATGAACATCCCGGCGTTCGCGTGGCGGCGTTACGGTTGATGGACAAAATGGACCGCAAGCAGTGGCGCGCCCGAGTGGTCGAGGAGATCGCGACACTGGTCGCAGAACGCGGGGAAACTGACCTGACCGTTTTGCAGCAGGCGCTGATCACGCTCAGTGCCGCCGCTACTCAACCTGACGACTACCGCTTACTCATGGAGATTGTCGCCAAGCGATTCGATGACTTCGGGCGCACGGCGGCACTAACCGGCCTCGCCGGTCGTGAGGCAGCCTGCTTGAAGGTTGCTATGCAGCCGTCTGAGTCAGTTCCCAAAGCAGTCCGCGAAGCATTCATCCACGACCTGTCAGCGCTCATCGAGATCGGGACGGCCGAAGGCGCCCCAGTCGTGCCGGTGGTGAACTACGATTCACTCACCGCCGAAGAGGTGAAGCGCGCCAAGCTCGGTGCGGGGAAGTACGCGACACTCTGTGCGTCGTGTCACCAATCGCACGGCCTCGGTACGCCTGGCGTGGCGCCCCGTCTGGCCGCTAGTGAGTGGGTGACTGGCTCTCCCGAGCGTCTCGCCCAGATCGTTCTCCGCGGCCTAATCGGGCCGGTCAAAGTGAATGGGGAGGAGTGGAACCTTCACATGCCCGGGATCGGTAACTCGGGCGTGGTCGACGACGAGGATATCTCAGCCATAATGACTTATATCCGCCGCTCTTGGGGCAATGCAGCTACACCGGTGGCGCCAGATTTGATCGCTGCTGAACGCAAAGCCTCAGCAGACCGCAAGTTCCCGTGGACGGTTTCCGAGTTGGCGGGCAAAAAAGTAGCCAACAAACCCGCTGTGATCGGCCCTGACGAAAAAGGTCAGCTTGTCCTCGCGGCCAAAGCCGCTCAACTCTTCGGCAAGCGACTCCGATACCACCCGAACCTTGATCTCCTAGGCCCGTGGGTCAACGAGAGTGACGCGGCTTTTTGGGTTGTCGACGCTCCGGCAACTGGCCACTACCGAGTGGATCTCCACTACGCCATGGATGATAAAAACGCCGGTAACACGTGGCGCCTCGAGTCCGATACCGGCGCGCTGGATGGCAAAGTTATAAGCACTGGAGGCTTTGATCAGTTTGTGGAAAGGGGCGTCGGGTTCCTCGAACTAAAGAAAGGATCCAACCGCATTCTCATGCGCGCCGACGGCAAGCTTGACGGGGAGTTGATCGACCTGCGTACGATCCGCCTGCAGCTACGAAGGTATCGAACTGTTCCGCGAAAGCCCGCTGGAAGCTGAGAAATAGTTCGTTGATTGAGACAACACCATGTAAGAAAGGGGTCGGGCACTTAGCGGAATCCGTCGGACTGCGCATAGTGGCGTTCTAATTATTCATTAAATTAATTTTGATCACCTTGTCGACTTACTACCCTAAGTTACTACTGGCGGTCGGTACCTCTCAGCACCTCAGAGACCCGTAGTTCTTATTTAGACTGTGATAATAGTGAATTCAGGAAACAACATCTCGAATTACTCTTCCTGACACATCGGTTAATCTGAAACGCCTTCCGCTATGTAAATAAGTGAGCCGTTTATGATCCATTCCAAGAAGATGAAGGATTGTTGCATGAATATCATGGATTTCGACAGTATCTACTGCGGCTTTATGACCGACCTCATCCGTTTCACCGTAAGAGGTGCCTCCGCGAGTACCGCCGCCGGCAAACCAGTAACAACCTGCATGAGGATTGTGGTCGCGTCCGGTTGGTTTCCCTCCTGAGAGCTGGGAAACTGGTAAACGTCCAAATTCTCCTCCCCAAATCACTAATGTCTCATCAAGCATTCCGCGTTGATCTAGATCCGCAAGCAATCCTGCAATGGGTTGGTCAGTTTCACCCGCGAACTGGGTATGATTTTTTCTTATGTCTCCATGCCCGTCCCAGCTCCGTGCATTTTCCATACCGCCTGAGTAAATCTGGACAAAGCGCACTCCGCGTTCGACCATGCGCCTTGCCATTAAGCATTGGCGGGCAAAGTGTGCACAGCGTTTTTCGCCTATTCCATAAAGGGATTTGATGTGTTCGGGTTCATTGTCTATTTCAAAGCATTCAGGCGCTTCCTGTTGCATACGGTAAGCCAGTTCAAAGCTCTTGATACGCGCCGTTAACTGTGTTTCTCCAGGATAACGTTTTTCGTGCGCGGCGTTAAGTTTGCTTACAAAGTCAAGTTGTGCCCTTTGTTGCTGATCAGTTAGTGAAGCAATGCGTTTAAGGTTGGGTATTGGTTCTCCTTTTGATCTTACCCATGTCCCCTGATATGCCCCTGGCAGAAAACCACTTCCCCAGTTTGCTGCGTGACCCTTGGGCAGTCCGCGGTTGAGTGGATCTGACATGACTACGAATGCGGGGAGGTTCTGGTTTTCTGTCCCTAGTCCGTAAGTGACCCAACTTCCTACACAGGGATGACTCATGCGTGGCACTCCAGTATTTGCCATGAAAAGGGCCGGACTATGGTTATTGGACTGGGTGTGGAATGACTTAATGAAAGCCATCTTGTCAACATGCTGAGAGAGGTGTGGGAAAATTGAAGATGCCCACATCCCACTATTGCCATATTGCTTAAACTCGAACGGGGACTTGAGTAGAGGACCGACTGCCTTGTCGAAGAACCCAGTCGTATTATCAAAACCTTCAAGTTTTTTCCCGTTAGCCTTTTCTAGTCCCGGCTTATAGTCCCAAGTGTCGATGTGGCTTGGGCCACCGTTAATAAAAAGCCATATCACGCGTTTTGCTTTACCAAAACCGTGTGGAGAACGTGCAGCCATTGGATTGGCTCCTATGCCTTCGTTGGCTAGCGCTTCTCCGTTAAGTAAAGAATTGAGTGCCAGCATACCGATGCCGCCTCCTGCACGCTGTAATAATTCGCGCCGAGTGAAGGCGCTCTCTATGCGTCCGCAATGGTTGTCCTTAATCATTCGATATAGATAAATTCGTTAGCACTCATCAATGCACCGCAAAAGTCGGAAAGAGCTTTGTGGTTATCATTATTATGAGATTTTTTTTGATTTTCAATGAATGCGGTTGCCGCAGTCAGTTCTTCATCAGATGGTGCCCTTCCGTATGCTACAAGGTAAGCTTCTTGGATAGGATCAGTTTTTCCTGCGATTCTTTTGGCGAATCCTTCCGCCATACGTCTCATGTTGGGGTCGTTAATGAAGATAAGTGCTTGGCTTGGTGTAGTTGTGACGGACCTTTTTCCCAAGCTTGTCAATGAGTCAGGCCAGTCAAATGACTGCATTATTGGCACTAACTTACTGCGCTTGATCATGAAGTAGATACTACGCCTAAGCATGTCTTCCTTTAGCGTTCCGGCACCATACATTTTGTTGTCCATCAGTTCACTCACTGCAAGGGCATTGTCGCGAATAGCTTCCGCTTCTAGTCTGCGCGGCATCCGTTTCGCCCGATAAGCATCACTGTTTAATATGATGCGGTGGATGTGTTTGAGATTCCATTTATTATCAATTAACTCATGAGCAAGCCAATCCAGCAGTTCAGGATTAGTGGGCCGTTCTCCCTGAAATCCAAAATCATTAGGAGTAGCGACGATGCCCTGGCCAAGGTAGTGTTGCCAGATCCGGTTAACGATTACCCTTGCAAGTAAGTGACCAGCTCCATGCTCATTATCGGTGATCCAGTCCGCAATAGCGCTTCGGCTTTTTTCCGGCCTCGGAACTTCGCCTCGCGTAAGGACTTGAAGGAATCCTAACTGCGCAACTTCGCCCTTTTGCCGAGTGTCTCCTCTTGTGAGAAAGTGGGTCTGTTTATAAAAATTTGGTATACTGCCACTACTCGTATGATGGCGCATTAGTTTGACCTTATTACCGTCACTGCAAACCATGACTTGAGCCATGGTCTTTTTCCGTTCAGATTCAAGCTTGGTAAGGTCATTATTAAGTTCACGCCATTTCTCATCGAGAGGCTTATAGATTTCCAGTAATCTGGCGCGCAGTTTATTATCGAATTTTCCCTTCGCTGCACTGATGAGTTTATCGATCTGATTAGTTGCTAGTTCCTCGGGGCTTGTGTTTCCTTTACCGAATCTTAGTGTTGATGGATCATGTGTAGAAGAAGACAACCGCAATCTTCCAATGTTGTGCCCGGTGTTATTTTCGAATTTCAAAACAAATACCAGTTCTTCTCCAGCCTTAGAGTCTTCGGGATTAGTGATTTCAAAAATAGCGGCATGGTCCTTACCGAACTGTGGATCTAGCGCCCAGGCTGACTTTGGATTATTATCAATTGTTGCTGCTACTGGTAAGTTATTTTGTTCAAAGGTTGCTCTTGGATTTGCTAATTTAATTGTCCTCCCGCCGCACATGACCTTCAGATCGCTCAGTGCAATGTTCCCGTTATTTGCACGGCCCGGTCCTCCCTTTTTCATCGACTTGTGAGCCAAGGCTTCTAGTCGAAAAGTTCTAAGATTGTCAGCCGGAGCCACAGTATTGAATGTGTAGGTATCAAATGCGGGATTTTTTCCGCTGGCTAAATGTGATCCGTCCCCTAGAGAAGAGAAGGTTGCACCGCCCTTGGAAATGAGGGTTTTTGGGGAAAGAACAACCCATGCAGGTTCTTTTTTTGAGTCTGCTTTTGCCTTCAGCCTTTCCCTGTTCCAGATGCGGAATGCTGTAATCAGTCCTTCCTTTTCGTAATGATCACTAGCGTCTTTTGCTTTTTTGATTTTCTGCATGAGTTCATCGTTGCCTTTATTGTCGAGTGAACTCATATCAATATTTATGTTACTCCGTACCGTGGTCGTAAAAGCTGAAAGCATCCTATAATAGTCTTTGGTAGGGATCGGATCATATTTGTGATCATGACATCTTGCGCAACCTATTGTTGTTGCCAGCATCGCACTACCGATAGTTCCTAACATGTCATCCATGGCGTCATATCTTACACGCTCAGCTTCACTGATAGTAATTTGCGTAGGGAACACACCAGCTCCCAGGAATCCTGTTGCCATCATTGCCATTGGATTATTAGGAGCAAGTTCATCTCCTGCGATTTGCCAACGAACAAATTGGTCATAAGGCATATTTTCATTAAAGGCGCGGATGACAAAGTCCCGGTAATGAAAAGCAAACTTCCGGTCATAGTCCTGCTCGAATCCGTGACTCTCCGCAAAACGGGCAATGTCGAGCCAGTGTCGTGCCCATCTTTCTCCGAACTGTTTAGATTCCAAGAGTTGGTCGACTAGTTTGCTGTGAGATTCAGGTGAATCCTCTTTTTCAAAAGTATCGATTTCTTCTGGAGACGGAGGAAGTCCTTTAAGGTCAAAGTACAATCTACGTGCAAGGGTTCTAGGTGAAGCTGATTCGCTGGTCTTTAGGAAATCATCAATTTTGTTTCCCTGAAAATTGGTTTTGAGTGGTGCGAATGCCCAATATGACTTGTCCTCATCCGTGACTTTCATTGGGCCATCATTCTGATTTGCAATATTTTCTAGGAGAGGTTTGTCATATGCGGCTCCCAAGGCTATCCATTCTTCAATCTTCGATATTGATGTTTCAGGCAGTATAGATTCCTTAGGAGGCATGAAAGGTTCTTCTGTGTGCCTCAAGTACTTTATGATTGGGCTTTTATCAGGCTCTCCTACAATGACTGCAGCTCCCTGATCCCCTCCCAATAATAATCCTTTTCGAGTTATTAGATTGAATCCGGACCTCGTCTTTTTACCTCCATGGCATTTCACACACCGATCGATGAGGATTCCTCGGATTTCATCACTAAATAGTTTCTGACTAGCAGCCATTTTTGAAGCATGATCTAGTTCTTTTCCCAAACCATATGGCATCAGCGCGATGATTAATATGATCAGTTTGAAGGATTTTTTCATTTAGCGGTTAGTGCAATATTTTGTTCATTTCTGACTTGCGAGGTCAAGAAAACTATGGGTTTTGCGCACGTATTAGGTTATTGGTAAATTGTTATGGATCCAAGTGCATCGCATTGGGTTTAATTATTAATCTGTGGGCTTTTTGGGCTAATTCGTCGATTTCATTGGTCTTTAATCTGACTGAGATAATATACGGTTGTTCACCTTCTTGCCAATGCCCATAGGTCGTTGTTAGGATCGTTCCATCCTTCAGTATTTCCACGCCAGGATAAGTTGTATCCCAGCCTTTCTTATTATCTGCTATACGAATGACGTACTGGCCCGGATTTCCATCCAAAATGTCCTGATATTTTCCTATCCATGCTACCCAGTCTCCCTCATATGGAATTGGACTGTTATTGACTCCCAACTTTGATCCAATCGCTGTGCGACAACGGAAGGAAATAAAAAGTCTACCATCAGGTAGGTACTTTGCAGTGTGACGATCACCAGTAAGTGTAATTGGTAGTTCGCGTGGTTCTGTCCAGGTAGCTCCTTCATTATCGGAAAAAATAACATATGAATTTTTCCGCCGGGAGTTTTCACGTAACAAGACGGCAATTTGTTTGCCGTCAGGAGAACGTATCGAGCCTGGTTCGCAGAGATGAATTTTTGTAGATGAGTATATCCTCTCTGGTTTTTCCCAGGTCATACCACCATCCATTGAGTTGGAACTGTATAGTGTAAATTCTACTGGTGTTTTCTTCTTGGATTTATCTGAAATAAAGCGACCATCATCATGGAAAAGGGCACGATAATTTCCGGGCTTCCCTTTCACAGAGATCATTGTGCCCATTGCAACGATTCCTCCGAATTCACCGATGGGCTTTAGTTCGCTCCATTTTTTTCCTTCATCATTACTGATTGCCATGCGTATGGGATAAAGACCCGAGAACATGATGATACGATGATTGCATGCTTTGTCAGTTACCTGGAATAGTGTTGGAACTTCTTTTGAGCTTGCCCAACTAGTTGGAGTTTGCAAACGCGTGCTCCATGTTTTTCCGGCATCGTCGCTTCTTTTATAAACTATTGGCCCCCTACCATGCCCCTTTGGGTAAACACAAAGGACGGTTTTCCCATCACTTAGTAATGTAGTGGTGGGATGACCTAAATATTGACCCTTTTCCTTATCAACGATTACCTGACGGTTGGTTTCATTAGCCAAGTCAATGTAGGGAATTTCTTTGGCAGTGATTTGCAGATTCAAACCGATAAGTAAGAACAAAGTGCGCATGAAATAAGTTTGGAGTTTTTTGTGGATTGGACAAGGTCAGTTCATTTAAATTTCATAGGGTCATAATGTCGCTAATGAATAATAAAAACCGCCCTAAAAGAGTCAATATGTCACATAAGTAAGAAAACACAAAACCACCACATAAATTTGTAACTCGCTTATAGTGAGGACATAGAGATAGTATATGCACTAATTGGCATGCTTTAAGCTATATAATGGCTATATAATGAAATAAAAACCCTAAAGTGGTTTTAAGAAAAACAAAAATACAAACTAATCTAAGGAGGAATAATTATGACAAATCTTATTAATTGGAATCCGTTCCGAGAATTTCATCATGTTACCAATCAGCTTTCAGACCTTGTTTACAATGGTGGCCGTTCAACAACAAATGAAAATGAGAGCACCGAAAAGTGTAAAGCTGACTGGATCCCGGCCGTTAACATTACAGAAAGCGAATCTGGATACAGGATAGATGCTGAAGTTCCCGGAGTTAAGAGAGAAGATGTTAAGGTAACAGTTGAGCATGGAAAGTTGACCATTCAAGGTGAGAGAAAATTTGAAAGTTCTGCGGAAAATGACACTCTTCACCGACTGGAGCGTTCGGAAGGAATCTTTTTGAGAAATTTCCAAATCCCAGACGATGCTGATTCCGATTCTGTTAAGGCTGAATTTAAGAATGGAATATTGAGTGTCTTAATTCCTAAATCAGAGTCATCCAAACTCAAAGAAATTGAGGTAGAGATTTCATAGAAGAGGTTCTTTACTGAGAATAGTAGAAATTGAGTTGCCCCGCACCTTGCTGTGATTTGCTTGGTGCGGGGCAATCATTTTAGGCTAGATCAAAATAAACATCGTATAGGTAATCGGAAAATATTCTCAAATTGGTACTTTCTTATGGTTGTTTATTGATTCAATTACACTAAAATTTATCCAGATGGGTATCTTTTATAATGATGGCCGAAGAAATCATTCCAGCTGTCCAGATTAATAATCTGACCAAAATTTTTCCGGTTCCTTTTCGTAAAGAAAAGGTAGTTGCTGTTGATAATTTATCCTTACGCGTTGAAGCTGGAGAGGTTTATGGATTGATTGGTCCTAATGGATCCGGAAAGAGCACGACAAAGAAAGTTCTTCTCGGACTGATATCTGCTACATCAGGAAGTTCTGCAGTCTTTGGATTATCTAGCAGCGAGACAGCCAGTAGGGGCTCGGTTGGATTTCTTCCTGAGAATCCATATTTCTACAAATATTTAACGGGGGCAGAGACGCTTTCTTTTTACGGTAAATTGTGCGGACTCTCCCGCCGCAAAATTAAAGAGAGAACATTTGAGTTACTTTCTTTAGTTGATTTAGAAAATGCAAGAGACCGGCGCCTCGGAGGCTATTCAAAAGGTATGCTTCAAAGGATAGGTTTGGCACAGGCATTAGTTGGGGATCCAAGGCTCGTAGTGCTAGATGAGCCGACGGCTGGAGTTGATCCTGCAGGCTCTCGCAAGATTCGTGATTTGATCATAGAACTTAAGGAGCGCGGAATATCAGTTATCCTTTCGTCTCACTTACTTGAACAGGTTCAGGAGGTTTGTGACAGGGTTGGTATTATTTTTGAGGGAAAACTTGTGAAGGAAGGTAGACTAGAGGAGCTCATAGAGATTGAGAACCAGACGGAAATCATCCTAGAGGATGCAGATCCTAAAATATTAGAACAGATAAACAATTTAGTACGAACAAGCGAGACAACCAAATTGCTCCGTTCGGGCCAACCTAGAACTACCTTAGAAAGGCTATTTCTAAAAGAGACCGGCGCAGAATCTGAGGACGTGAAGAAAGACGCATGATTATTGATAAAGATAAGGATTTTGATAATGATCTTGTTTCCCAACACAAGTTATTTTCATTATCCCGTGTCTGGGCAATAGCACTTAATACGTTTACTCAGTTAGTTCGCATGAAGGTGTTCTATTTCATGCTGATTTTCAGTGTGTTGATTATAGGGGCCAATTTCCTTTTTCTTAATTTCACCTTCGAACAGGAACTGAAAATTTTGAAGGACGTTTCATTTGGCGCGATGACATTATTTGCGAGTATCTTCTCCATCGTTGGAACAGCATTGCTTATTCCTAAAGATATAGAAGATCGGACCCTTTACACGATACTCACAAAGCCCGTTCCAAGGTTTGAATATTTGGTCGGTAAACTTATTGGAATCATCCTTCTAGTTGCCGTTAGCCTTGTCCTAATGTCTTTCCTTTTTTTCTTGGTTCTTTATTTCCGACAACATGGAATATTGGCCGAAGAAATAAAGATGGTCAGGGGTGGAGCCACTGATGAGCAGAAGGAGTTTTTGAAAGAAACAATCTTTGCTCAAGGAGTACGCCCTGAACTTATTCTTGGCGTATTGGCGGTTTTTTTGAAGGCAGCAGTCGCTGCGGGAATTGCACTTGTAGTTTCTACATTTGCCAGTTCAACGCTTTTCACGATCATTGTTAGTTTGGTAGTTTATTTCATTGGGCATGCTCAGTCCTTAGCTTTAGAGTATTATTTTCCAGAGGGTCAGATGCATGGAGCCATACAAAGATTCATTGCGGGAATCGTTGCTGTTGTTTTTCCTAATTTGCAAATGTTCAATATTTTTGATGGAATCATTACTGGCCAGTCCATTTCCACTTCGCTGATGTTTAGGCTGATTGGCCTAACGGGTTTTTATTTGGCTATTTACAGCATGGTTAGCTGGATATTATTCGCAAAGAAAGAGCTTTGAATATTATTGCAAAATTTAAGTCGTACTCTTATCGGCGCCTTCTTCTTTCGTTGACCATACTATGTGGTTTTGGTTTCGTCCGCATTCCTATTGAAAGGAGTACAGAACAAATGCTCAAGGAACAGGGATTTCGAGATTGGTCCCCGAGTATGTCTGCAAGAGAACAATTAACGCAGGCCAGTTTTGTTGGTTCTATCGGAGGTTTCCGTTCTCTCATTGCTAGTATTTATGATTTGAGGGCACACCAAGCATTTCGAGATAAGGACTGGGCATCAGTCGAAAAATTTCGGGCTGTTACCACTTCTTTGCAGCCACGATTTGCGAAGCATTGGGACATCGCAGCTTGGGACATGGCATGGAATGCTTACGCTTATTATAGGAACAAATCTGAGTGGACTGAAGATGTTGTTGAGAGCTGGCAGATGAAGAATATTTTGATGCCAAGGTATCTGCAGAAGGGCTTGGATTTTGCAAAGCAAGGAGCTGAATGGGTGCCCGAAAGTTATCGTTTGGCCATGGTTGTAGCTGACATTTATTCCCAAAAGTATGATGACCCGGAGCTTGCATCTGAATGGTATCTTAAATCTTCACAAGCAGATGATGCCCCTCCTTATATTTATAGGGCTTACGCGACTCATCTGGCTAGGTGTAAAGGTAAAGAAGAAGAGGCTTATAAGGTCACTTCTTCATTGTACAGAACTACAAGATTTGGTACTAGAGCACTCACTTTGACTGTCCGTAGGGACATGGAGAGATTAGAAGATCATATCGCATTGAAGGCGGCCCGTTCAATGTCACTTGAACAACTCCAAAATGCGACCGATTCAGATGGGTCCACTTATTTGGATTACGCTAAATTAGGAATGCATTTACTTGAGGTCAAAAAAGATTTGAGTGGGGCGGTCGAAGTATACCGAAAAATCGTTGAGGATAAGAATGCCCCTCATTTTTATAGCCGCAGATTATTGATGTTATTAGCAAGGGACCCTTTAAATCAAAAACAGGCATATGAAGACTTAAAGAAACTCCTCAAAAAATCTCCAGAAATATTTAGGCGTCAGGACTTAATTGAATTTACAAAATTAGAGACGAGCTTGAATGCCTCTGGGAATACTAGGAAAGAGTAAATAATTATTCTCACTTTTATTAAGTGAATTTTTCTATCAAAGAATTCACTCATTAAGACAGAACGTATCCCATCTTTTTAGCCACTCACCAGCTTTTGTGGTTTTGGTATCTCCTTGGAAAACAGGATTTGAGATAATTTTATCCCTATAACTTTTAAGATGTTCTTTTGATGTAACAGCAAGTACAGAACGCAAAACCCTTTCGTTCATGGGAAATCTTGAAATGCATTTTAAAATCAACCTATCATTTTCTTGGGATTTATTCTGACCTACAGCCAAAATAATGTGTGCAATGACTATGGGGCTAGCTTCATTAATAATATTTTCAATATGAGGATATTCAGACGGTGACCAGTTGATTGCGTGCAAAGAGGCCGAGACTATTCTTTCATCTGCGTCTTTCAAGGCCGCTGACGCGACTTTTTTTTCTAGTTTAGATAATCCTCGCAATGTCCATAAAGCATGAAGACGGGCAAGAGGATCAGAATCATTCATTACTATCTTATTGAGCAAAGGGACTAATTTAAAAAGTCTCCGGTTTACGATTATGCTTTGCGCCATGTCCCTCCACCAGCCGTTAGAATGTTTTAGATAAGTCACTAGATCTTCAGGAGCGGCATCTAAAAGATCAGGCTTTTTCCCAGGGGAAAAGTCATCTCTTTTAATCTTATAAATTCTTCCTCGGCCAATATTTTTATCATATTTTGATTTGAGTATCTCTTGTTTAAGATATGGCGTCATAAAACTTTTTTCCTGAATAACACCCCTATACATATCAACAACATAAAGACAACCATCTGGCCCTGTATAAGTATTTACAGGCCTAAAATTACCATCATTTGAAGTTATAAACTCACCAATACTATCTTCATATGGATTAAGTAATTCTAGATGACCGGAATCCAAATATTTAACTTTTGATCTTCTTACGAGGCGGCCTACCGGCTCACAAATAAAGTAATCACCATTAACATCCTCTCCCAGCCCATCAGCTCGGAAGAAACTTTGTCCGCAAGCAGCTGTGAAACTGCGTAATGTACCATCGCTAGTCCTAGATGCACCTACTCCACTCTGCAAATCAGTGGTCTTCATCGAGGGCCAGACTTCATTATAATTACCCGATTTTAGAACAGCCCCAGTAATTAATTTTTCAGGACCTTTATTCTTTCCTGAAACAAGGTATTCGGGTGGAATGAAGAGTCCCATCGCAGGAACACTGTTCGATGAAAACAAAAATCGCCCTTCATCATTGCGAGCCAATCCCCATTGTCCGACTCTTGGTACTTTTTCATGCCTGAATTCGCCGCCTTGAAATTGATAACGCCGTCCATGCTGGGAAACGTATACCCAATTATCAATCCCAAGAATTAGCCCGTTCGCCTTATGCTCGACGTTACTCTCTCGTAAAGAAAACTGATCATAGACTTTATCTTTAGTATCAGATTTACCATCGCCATCGGTGTCGCGGCAATACCACAAATCTGACGGCTCACCAACTAGCAAGCCATTACCAATGTAAAGGACTGCTCTTGGTTCAACCAAACCATCAAGAAAAACACTATGCTTATCAAAGTGACCATCTCCATTGGTATCCTCAAAGAGACTGACTCGACCAACCGGGTCCTTTGCACCGGAACCATCTATGCTTTGCATATATCCGCGCATCTCGACCACATACATTTTTCCGTTCCCATCCCATGTCAGAGCAACTGGTTCGCTTATCTGCGGCTCGGAAGCTACAAGCTCCAGAGAGAACCCCTCGGGGAGATTGATTAACTTCATAGAATCGCTTGGATTTAATGGTGCTGTGTTTGGTTTTTGTATTGCTTTCCTGTTCGGTTCTCCTTGAATGGATGACAAGAAAGATTGCAGTAATATGCTGAGATATAATAAAAAATTTAACGGCTTTGCTAATTTTGCCTGATAAATGAAACTACAATCAATCATGTGGGAAAAAGTGTTACTTGTTTGTTTAGAACCAGTCAAGTTTGTGGAATTTGCATTAATTAAAGAATTGCATAATGACTCATGATCTCTTAGCTGATGTGCAGATGTTTGAAAGACAAATACTAATTAACGTGAGTTAGGGCAACGCGACAACTCTAATGAAATTTGCAATTTTTGGTGATATACATGCTAACCTTGAAGCGCTAAACGCTGTATTAGAGGATGCAAATGAGAATGATTGCAGTCACTTTGTTTGCATAGGCGATATTGTGGGTTACAACGCAAACCCCAAAGAATGCTTAGCAACTGTAAAGGGACTCGATTGTCCCGTTGTCAAAGGAAATCATGATGAGGTGGTTTCTTCGGACGCTGAACTCATTGGCTTAAATCCTCTCGCCGAACAGTCTATGAATTGGACGCGGGAAAATTTAAGCCAGGATGATAAAAATTATCTTATGAACCTTAAACTGGTCCGTCAGGTAAGAGATTTCACTATTGCACATGCGACGCTGGATTCGCCTGGAGGATGGGGATACATAACGAGTAAGTTTCACGCGCTAGAGAGTTTTGGTTATCAGTACACTCCTGTATGTTTTATAGGGCATACTCATGTGCCTGCGTTTTATGTTAAGACATCTAGTGTTGAGGAGTTGTCAGGGCGGATTTTGGATGTTGAAATTAGCAAAAAATATTTAATTAATGTAGGAAGTGTTGGACAACCTAGGGACGGAGATCCCAGAGCCTCATATTGTATTTATGACCTTGGAGGGCAGCGCGTTGTAAACCGAAGAGTAGAATATGATATTAAATCGGCTCAAGAAAAGATCATCGATGCAGGGTTGCCTGATAAGCTTGCTGATAGATTGAGCCACGGTCAGTGATCAACCATTTTGTTTTAAGATTACAAATTATTTAATCCTAACTGAGGGAACAATAGCAGGGAAAATAACCTGTTGTAGTTTCATAATCCCAAAGCTTTACCCGACAACGTTCCCAATTCGCGGCGCAAAGGTTTAATTGACCGTCTTTCGTATGGGTGGTTGCGGTTACTGAGAAAGATCAAAAAGCTCTTACTTTTTGGATGTATCCAGACCGAGCCGCCTGTCCACCCCGTGTGCCCAAATGATTCACCTATTGGAAACCCTTCTCCTCTCGGGCTCGAATAGATTGAATCAATGTCCCAACCAATTCCACGTTTCACCTTTTGACTCAGTTTGGGAGTTTGGTTACGGGACATCAATGCTACTGATTCTTTTTTCAGGATTCTTACATTCCCGAGTTTTCCTTCACTAATAATCATTCGGCAAAAAAGAGCCACATCAGTAACAGTTGTGAATAGTCCGGCATGACCGGCGACTCCTCCCATGGCCCTTGCGGCCGGGTCGTGTACGACGCCATGGATAAGTACATTTCCTTCCCGCGTTGTTGGGGCGATTCTTGGAAGCAGATTTCTGGACGGTTTAAAATTTGTATCTACCATTTGCAATGGTTGAAAGATCTTTTCTTTGGAAAATCTATCTAGTCTCTTACCTGAGACGCGTCTTACTATTTCCCCTAACAAGATGAAGTTGATGTCGCTGTAACGGAATTTTTTACCCGGCAATTCAACAAGTTTTTGAGAGATTCCTAGCTTTATCGCCTTATCATAACCTTTCCATGCTGGCTTCTTTGGAAGGACGGGTCGAAGTCCTGAGGTATGCGTTAAGAGTTGTTTGATCGTGACTTTGTTTTTATTTCCTCCATTAAATTCCGGTAGATGTTTCCGGACCGGGTCATCAAGTGCAATGCGACCCTGTTCAATCAGGATCATGATAGAGGGCGCAGTCGCCATGACTTTGGTCAAGGAGGCGGCATCAAAGATACTGGCATTTTTCATGGACCTTTTGACTGGGAGGAGGCTCTGATGACCGTAAGCTTTGTGATATTTCTTATTTTCCTTTTCTAGCCAAATGACTCCACCGGGGATTTTTGATTTATTGACAGCTTCATTGATTACTGAATCAATTGATTGCAGCATTGCAGTTGTAGCAGGAAGATTAATTTCAACTGCATTTGCCGAAGCAATGACTAATTGAAATATCAGGACATGAATTAATCTTTCCATTTAGTACCTTGTGACAGTTAAAAATATCTAATCCGGTCAAAGAGAAACCCTCACCTTATGATGAGGGTTTCTCAAAGGAATATAATATAATTTTTTTCCTATATACTATATAATTACTGAATAGAAAAAGAATGATATGTTAAGGAGAATCTTCCGGGATCGGAGCAGGAATCAATTCATCTTCGCCGATTAATTCATCCTCTTCAGTTGGCGCTGCTGCGTCTGATTCACCTCCATTAGCACCCCATTTTTCAATTATAGGATTGAGCTTTTCCATCCTCTCACCAAATGCTTGAAAAGCGGGTGATAGTATCTTTCCGACTTCTTCGTTACCGAGTAAAAATCCAAGTACAGGTTGCATTTTTTCTTGTAGCTCTTCCTCTGTTTTGGAAAACAATGCGCTGAATTCTTCAATCTGCTTTCCGGTAGGAGCACCGACCTTTTCCATTTTAGATGCAAGAGCTTCAAATTCAGTAGCTATTTCATCAAATTTTGTTACCGCAGATTCGGCACTTTCTTTATCTCTGATTGTTGAAACGGTGTCAGCAAAAGATGACATCATACTCATTAAATTAGTTGCCAGCTCTTTGCGGGTTTTTGATTCAGCACTTGCTTCCTCAGGCTCAGGCTCAGGCTCAGGCTCGGGCTCAGGCTCAGGCTCAGGCTCGGGCTCAGGCTCAGGCTCA